>DIVQ01000032.1 GCA_002423325.1 Anaerolineales bacterium UBA6128
TATCATTTGATTGGACACGCCCGCCCCTCTATAATGCTTATATCCGCACTTCAGAGAGGCTGACGTGATACTAGCAAAAGAGAACGATCTCGTCCTGCTCATCTCGCACGACCGCAAACGCTACATGCTGACCTTGCGCGCGGGCGATCGCTTCCATACCCACAAGGGCATCGTCGAGCATGACGAGATCATCGGCCAGCCCCTGGGCCGCGAGATCCAGTCGCACCTCGGCCAGTCCTTTATGATCCTGCAGCCCTCGCTATACGACCTGCTGATGAACCTCAAGCGCTCGTCGCAGATCATCTACCCCAAAGAGATCGGCCCCATCCTGTTGCGCATGAATGTGGGCAGCGGCCAGCGCGTGATCGAGGCCGGCACCGGCAGCGGCGCCCTCACCTTGGCACTGGCCCACAGCGTGCGCCCGGACGGCATGGTCTACTCTTACGAGACCCGCGCCGACATGCTGACGGTGGCCCGACACAACCTCGAACGCGTGGGGCTTGCCCGTTATGTCCAGTTCATGCAACGCGATATCGCCGAGGGCTTTACCGAGAGCGACGTCGATGCGCTCTTTCTCGACGTCCGCGAGCCGTGGGACTATATGCCGCAGGTCTGCGAGGCCCTGGCCGATGGCGGCTCCTTCGGCGCGCTCGTGCCCACCTGCAACCAGGTCTCGTGGTTGCTCTCCGAGATGGAGCGCCAGCCCTTTACCTCCATCGAAGTGATGGAGGTCTTTGAGCGCATGTACAAGCCGGTTCCCGCGCGCCTGCGGCCGGCCGATGTGATGGTCGGTCACACCGGCTTTTTGGTGTTCGCCCGCAAAGTCGCGTTGATACCGGAGACGGAGGACGACCAGGCCGCCGACCAGGCCGCTCACGAGGATCTCCCCGCTCCGCCCGACGACTTGACCGACCCTGACCAGCGCCCTCCTGGCTAACGAAAAGGGGTGAAGCATGCTTCACCCCACTCCTGGCTTATTGATGCGGTGGGGCGTCTGCTGCGCACGCCGCTGCCGAGACGACTCTCAACGCCGCGAAAAGCGTGGATCGTTTCCGAGCGTCAGGCGCAGGCCCTCGGGCAGACTGACGCGTGGCCGGTAGCCCAGCTTTTCGCGCGCCAGGCTGAGATCCGCCACCATGCGCGAAACCCCGGCGTCGGCCTCCCCATTGGTGAGCCGATGTAGCGTCTTGCCGGCGACGCGTTCGATCGTGTCGGCCAGCCCTGCGATGCTCGTCTCCACGCCGCTGCCCACGTTGAGGATGGCGCGGTCGACCCCCTCGGCCTGCCCGGCTGCCACCAGCGCATCGGTCACGTCGCTGATGTAGACGAAATCGCGCGTCTGGCGCCCGCCCCCGTTGATGACCAGGGAGGCCCCGGTGATGGCCTGTCGCAGGTAATGCGGCACCACGGGCGGGTGCGAGGGCGGCAGGGGTTGGCCCGGGCCATAGGCGTTGAACACGCGCAGGATCACCGTTTCGATGCCCCAGAGAGCGCCCACGGCCTGCACGTACAGCTCTGAAGAGCGCTTGCTGACCGCGTAGGGCGTCATCGGGTGCGGCATCAGTGCTTCCGTCATCGGCTGCTGCTGTTGCTCACCGTACACCGCTCCCGAGGACGCGAATACCAGCCGCTTGATCTGTGCGTCCCGCATCGCCGTCAGCAGCGCCACCGTGCCGCCCACGTTAATCGAGTTGTACTCGACCGGATACAGCACCGATTCCGGTACGCTGACACGCGCCGCAAAGTGATAGACGCAATCAACGCCGCGCAGCAGTGACCAGAGTTTGGGCACGTCGCGGATATCTCCGGCGGTGAAGGCCACACTCGGATCAAGGCGCGCACGCTCGCCCGCAGACAGATCATCGAGCACGCGCACGGCGTGCCCGTCGTTCACCAGCCGGTTGACCAGCGCTGAGCCCAGAAAGCCCGCGCCGCCCGTCACCAGATATCTCATTCGCCCCCTGCCCCCTGGCTGTCGTCTTGTCGAATCCCTGCCGTCAGTATAGCCGCGTTGGCAACGACAGGCAACCTCCGGTGGCGCTCAGGTTCGCCGCTGTGCTAGTCCAGCGGGCGAACACTGATCTCTCTGAACGCCACCGCGCCCTCGCGCACGTACAGGCCCAGAGCGTCGCCGAGCTGTGCCGGGCAGCGCTCTACCAGGCAGCGCCGACCATCGACGCACAGGTCGACGATGCTGCCCTTCATCACCACGTCCAGGTCGAACGCCTCCTCCAGGCCGTCCACGCAGGCGATGGACGCAGCACCCAGCGCCACGCGCCGCTCATAGGGCAGCACACGCAGCGCATAGCCCTGCGCTAACGCGCCCGAGGCGCGCAGCCACAGCCCGAAGGACGCTGTCGGCGTCAGCGGACGCAGCCTCACCGTTACGCGGGCATCGTGCGGCACCCCACTGAGCAGAGCGGCGCCCATGCCCTCAGGTGACTCGATGCGCACGCAGCCGATGTCGCCACTCACGCCGTCGGTCAGCGCGCTGACGGACGGCGCCAGCGGCCGACCACTGGCGGGCACCATCTCGGGCGGAAAACGGGTGCCCAGCGTGCCATCGGCGTGCTGCAGCAATTCGCGGAAGACCGCGTTCCCCGCGTACTGGACGACGCCATCGTCTCGGTCGCCCTCACGCGCAGGCAGAAACGCCACGCCGAGGCGGCGGTCTCCCGTGAAGGGCGCCGTTTTGAGCACGCGCGCCATCGGCCCATCGAACGTGTCCACAGGGGGGCGCACCCAGGGTCCAAGCGGACAACGCGACATGCGGTAGCGCGCCACACCGTGCTGGCTGAATACCAGATAGTACCAGCCGCGCCACGCGAAATAGTCCGGGCATTCGGGCGCGCCCACATAACCGGGCACGAGGAAAGGCGGCTGCTGATGCCAACTCTGCAGATCGGGCGAGGTCCAGTGCGCGAGGCATCCGCCGCGATCCGCCAGAGGCGCCTCGCTCAGCGTGGCCGTCACCAGCAGGTGAAACAAGCCCGTCTCTGCATCGCGAAAGACGTGCGGGTCGCGATAGTCATAGGGCGAGTAGCCTGGTGGCGGCATCAGGTAGGGGTTGGGTTGCTGCTTCTGAAAGTGGATGCCGTCGCGACTGGTTGCCAGGCTGAGGTGCTGTGTGCGATCAAGCCGCCGCGTCGCGTAGAACGCATAGAACACGCCGTCATAGTAGCGGGTTGAGCCGGTGCAGATCGACCCTTCCCAAGGCTCGGTGATGGCGATCGCCAACGGGTGGTGCTGCCAGTGCACCAAATCCGTGCTGGAAGCGTGCGCCCACTGATGCCCGCCCAGCCCGCCCAGGGCCTGGTGATGCTTTTCGTCCAGCAGCCAGTAGAGATGGAACACCCCATCGTGGTAGAAGGGCATGCAGTCACCCACGTAGAACTCGCCGTCGGGCTTCCAGTACTGCATCCTGCCTCCAATCCGCCCTACTCGGAGCGCTCGGCTGCGGTCCCCGGCACTTGCGCTCGGTTCCAGTAGCACAGCCAATGCCCGCGCGCTCGATAGCCCCGGCCGCGTGCCGCGTCACCCGTCTGTCTACTCCGGGGTAAGTCGCCTGTCAAGTGCGCTTTGGTGGCGCCGTGCACCAGCGTCTCAACCCCACGGCGCAGGCGCCTGCCGGAGGCTTGACGCGCCACAGCAATCCGCTATAGTCGGAGCGTTCGTTGGGTGTTCGGTCGCCGGCTTGACGTGACAGTCCAGCCCGTGCACAAGGTGAGCCAGGGGAGCAAACAGCGTATGGCAGACAAACAGCGTGTGATCATCGTAGGCTGCGGCGGCATGAGCGCCGCCTGGCTCAAGTCGGCGGCCGAGTTACCGGACCTTGAGATCGTCGGCTTGGTCGACATTCGACGAGAGGCCGCGGAGCGCCGCGCCGCCGAGTTCGGCTTGACCGAGGCGTTCATCTCTACAAGCGTCACCGAGGCGCTGCAGCACACCCACCCCGATGGCGTGTTCGACTGCACCGTGCCCGAGGCACACATGGCAGTGACGCTCGAGGCGTTGGCGCACGGCTGCCACGTGTTTGGCGAGAAACCTCTCTCCACCAGCATGGAGAACGCGCGCAAGATGGTGGCGGCCGCACAGCAGGCCGGCAGGATCTATGCTGTCATCCAGAACCGCCGTTACGACCCGAACATTCGGCGCCTGCGCCACTTTCTGCAGTCGGGCGCGATCGGCCGCATCACCACGGTCAACTGCGACTTTTACCTCGGCCCGCACTTTGGCGGCTTTCGCGACGAGATGGAGCATCCGCTGTTGCTGGACATGGCTATCCACACCTTTGACGCCGCGCGCTTCATCACGGGCGCCGATCCGCTGGGCGTCATCTGCAAAGAGTGGAACCCGCCCGGCTCCTGGTACCAAGGCGACGCCTCCGCCGTGGCGGTCTTTGATATGACCGCTGACATCGTCTACACCTACCGCGGCAGTTGGTGCACCAACGGGCTGACCACCACCTGGGAGTCCAACTGGGTCATCACCGGCGAGACCGGTGGCGTGTCCTGGGACGGGGCAGACCGCTTCGAGGCCGTGGCGGTGGGCAAAGTGGAGGGCTTTCACCCGCAACGCACGCCCATCGAGGTCCCCGCCTACGACGCCGGCGACAAGGTCGGCGGACACGCCGGGCTGATCCGCGACTTTGTGCGCGCCATGCAGACTGGCGTGGCGCCCGAGACCGTCTGCACCGACAACATCAAGAGCCTGTCAATGGTGTTTGGCGCCATCGAGGCCTCGGCGCAGCGCTGCTGGTACGCCATCGGCTGAGACAGCACAGGCCATCATCGGACCAACCATCCAACGCGAAGGGAGACAACCCATGCCCGGCAAGATGGGTCACGAGATCCGCATCGGCACGCTTGTGGACGGCAAAGGCAAAGATCCGGCCAACTATATCCGACAGATCCTGCCCCACGGCTTTGAGAGCTTTTCGCTGACCTTTTGGCAGACACTGGGCGACGTCGACCTGAAGGCGCTGGCGGGCAGCGTGCGCGAGGCCCTGGGCGATTCGGGTGCTGTGATCAGCTCCGTTGCCATCTTTGGCAACCCGCTCGACAGCTCGCCGATCGATCAGGAGACCTGGCGCGGTTGGGAGACGCTGATCGATCACGCACACCTGTTCGGTGCTGATATCGTCTCTGGCTTTACCGGGCGCATTCGCAACAAGCCACTGCCCGAGTCGTTGCCACGCTTCAAGCAGGTCTTTGGCGAGCTGTGCCACCGCGCCGCCGATCGCGGCGTGCAGATCGCCTTTGAGAACTGCCCCATGGGCGGCGACTGGAACACTGGCGACTGGAACATCGCCCACAACCCCGCAGCGTGGACGCTGATGTGGGATGCGCTGCCCGACGCCACCTGGGGCCTGGAGTGGGAGCCCTGTCACCAGATGTGCCAGCTGATCGACCCGATCGCCCAACTGCACGAGTGGGCGCCGCGCATCATCCACGTGCACGGCAAGGACGCCTCCATCCTTTGGGACATCGTCAAGCTGCACGGCATCGCCAGCTCGCACCCCTTTGTGTTCCACCGCACGCCCGGCTTTGGCGACAGCGACTGGACCGACATCATCAGCGAGTTGCGCATGGCCAAGTACACCGGCACGATCGACATCGAGGGCTGGCACGACCCGGTCTACCGCGACCGCCTCGAGATGACCGGCCAGGTGTACGGGCTAAACTATCTGAAGCGCTGCCGCGGCGGCGCGTTCGTCGAGAACCCGGCCTAGCGCGCACGGATGGGCCGGTTTGTGATACATTCAGCCAGATATGCAACCTTTGGATTCACAATTGGCAAAGGAGACCATTGATCATGTCGAGGCGACGCGTTCACTATGTCATCAGCACGCACTGGGACCGCGAATGGTACCAGTCCTTCCAGAACTTTCGCTACCAGCTGGTGCACCTGATCGACGAAATCCTGGACGGCTGGCGCGACAACCGCCTGCGCGGTCCCTTCCAGACCGACGGCCAGGCCATCATCCTGGAGGACTATCTCGAGATCCGGCCCGAGCGCCGCGCCCAGATTGAGCGCTACGCAAAGGAACGCATGCTGCGCATCGGCCCATGGTACGTGCTGCCAGACGAGTTCATCGTCTCGGGAGAATCGCTGGTGCGCAACCTTCAGATGGGCCGCGCCTTGGCGCGCTCGTTCGGCACCGAGCCCTCCGACGTCGGCTTTGTCTGCGACATCTTTGGCCACTGCAGCCAACTGCCGCAGATCATGGCCGGGTTCGGCATCTCCGGCGGCTTTGTCTGGCGCGGCCTGAACACCAGCCAGACGCGTCACGTCATCTGGCGCGGCGCAGATGGCACCGAGATGCCCTGCTACCGCTTTGGCAAGTCGGGCTACTGCTCCTTTGCCATCCAGGTGCGCGGCGCCTTCCGTCCTGAGCAGCCTGGCCCCGACCGCCAGGATGCCATCATGATGGAGTACATCAACGAGGAGGCCGCCCTCACCGAGACCGACCCGATCCTGGCCTTTGACGGTTGCGACCACCAGGAGTGGGACCAGACGCTCTACCCCACCATCCTGCAGCACATGGACAACCCGGACGACACCTACGAGTTCGTGCACACCGGCCTGGACGACTATATGGCCGAGATGCTGGCTCAAACGGACCGCATCTCGATCCATGTCGAAGGCGAACTGCGCGAGCCGGCCGGCCCGCCGCCCATCGGCGAGGGGCAGAACCTGATCCCGGGCGTGCTCTCCAGCCGCGTCTGGATCAAGCAAGACAACGCCGCCTGCCAGAACCTGCTCTGCCAGTGGGCCGAGCCCTTCTCTGCGCTGGCGCACACCGCGCTCGGCGCTGAGTATCCCAGGGGCTTTTTGAACACCGCGTGGAAGTGGCTCATCAGCAACCACCCGCACGACTCGATCTGCGGTTGCAGCATCGACGTGGTGCACGAGGACATGAAGTACCGCTTCAGCCAGTGCAAGCAGATAGCCGACCGCCTGACCACCGAGGCCACCAAAAAGCTGGCCATCAGCGTGGAGGGCGACCTGGACGAGAACACGCTGCGCGTGCTCGTCGCCAATCCGCTTGTGCAGCCCGTCGAAGAGACCGTAGAGCTAACCCTGGCGCTGCCCCGCACCTGGCCCACGTTCAACGAGTGGTTCGGCTACGAGCCCAAGCCCGCGTTCCGCATCTATGATGCGGGCGGCGCCGAGATCCCCTATCAGCGCCTGGGTCAGGCCATGAACCGTCAGAAGGGCAATGAGGTCAGGGTGAGCCTGCCGCTCAGCGTCCCGGCCCTAGGCTATACCACTCTGACGGTACGCGCCGCTGAGCAAGGCGCCCCCACCCGCCATCCCGAGGTGCCGGCCCTGGCCACCAGCGATCGCGCAATGGAGAACGAGTCTCTGCACGTCGCCATACAGAGCAACGGCACCCTCACACTCACCGACAAGCGCAACGGCAACGTCTACAGCCGCCTGCTCACGTTCCAGGATGACGGCGACATCGGCGATGGCTGGTTCCACGGCAACGCCGTCAATGACCAGTCGTTTTTCTCCAGCGCCAGCCCGGCCGACATCACGCTGGTGCACAACGGCCCGATGTTGGCCACCTTCCGCATCCGCACCACCATGCACCTGCCCCGCGAGTTCGAGTTCGACCGCATGGTGCGCTCGCCTGAACTGGTCGAGTTCGTCGTCGAGAGTCTGGTCAGCCTGCGCCCCGGCGTCGACCGCGTCGAGGTCCAGACGACGGTGCACAACAACGCCGGCGACCATCGCCTGCGCGTGCTCTTCCCCAGCGACGCCCAGACCGACACGTCGATGAGCGACACACCCTTTGATGCCGTCGAGCGACCCGTCGCGCTGCGCCGCGACAACCATCTCTACAAAGAGCCCGAAGTCGAGCCCAAGCCGCAACAGACCTGGACGGCCGTGTTCGATGACCGCCGCGGCCTGGCCGTGATCAGCGTGGGCTTGATGGAGGCCGCCGTGCGCGACCTGCCCGAGCGACCGGTGGTGCTGACACTCTTCAGGGCCACACGCCGCACCGTGATGACCGACGGCGAGCCATTGGGCCAGCTCCAGGGCGACCTGAGCTTTAGCTATTGGATCGTGCCGCTGGAAGGCGCCCCGGAAGTTGCGCGGCTGTTCACCCTCGGACAGCAGTTGGGCGCTGGCGTACGCAATGTCCAGTTGGGGCCCAAGGATCTCAAGGGGCGCGACGAACGCCGGGGGCCCGCCACAGCCAGCTACCTGGCCGTAGAGGGACCCGTCGTCGTCACCAGCATCGAGCAGCGCGACGAGGGGCTGCAGGTGCGCCTGTTCAACCCGAACCGCGAGTCCGTTGACGCCAGACTGGTGCTGGGTGCGTGGGCGCGCGAGGCCTTCCACACGGCGCAGCCGGTCGATCTCGACGGTCGCCCGGCCGGCGATGCCCGCGCCATCAAGCGCGGCACAGTCACACTGACCCTCGGTGCAAAGCGCATCGCCACCCTCAGATTGAGCTGATCTGGCGCCGCCGGATTCGCTCCACACAAGTAAGCGCGTTCGCAGGGGGTCCCGCCGAGGCGGGACCCCCTGTTTGCTGCCCCTGTTGTGCAGTTGTGGC
Source organism: Anaerolineales bacterium UBA6128 (assembly GCA_002423325.1). Lineage (GTDB taxonomy): Bacteria > Chloroflexota > Anaerolineae > UBA1429 > UBA1429 > UBA6128. Next base: position 8,573 of record DIVQ01000032.1, read on the forward strand.
CTGCGTCACTGTTGACATATTGAGCAAGTCATACTATTATAGAGTTGTGCAGCACTGTACGCTCACACACGCCCGATTTGCGAATCACGACATCTCATGCTTGGGATCAAGCCCGCATCGGCAACGTTGACGAGCGGGATGCGCACTTCAGCGAGGTGTTTCCAAACGGGCCGTTGGAGGTGCCACGCCCATCAAACGCAGTAGCCTGGCAGCTTGTCTCACGTTTTCCTGCATGCGGCAAAGGTTGCCGCGCATCAATGGCGTAAGGAGAGCACAGAGATGAAGAAGGTTACGAATCTGCTGTTGTGCGTCGTCGTGCTTGCGAGCCTCGTCCTGACGGGATGCCAACCCGAAGGCGAAGGCGCCAAGATCACCAAGGCCGTGACGATCGATCTATGGCACGGTTGGACGGATGCCAACGAACTGGCATTGCTGGATGCGGTTCTGGCTGCCTACAAGGAAGCCTACCCCAAGGTCACCGTCACAACCCTGGCTGTCCCCTTTGATCAGCTCAAGAACAAGTACACCACCGAGGCGTCCACCGGCGGTGGACCCGATCTGCTGATCGGCCCCAAGGACTGGATTGGTGAGCTCACCAATGCCCAGCTCATCGCCCCTCTGGACGAAGTCGCCAAGACTGTCCTGGATGAACTGAACCCCGCGGCCGTAGAGGCCAACAAGTTTGGCGGCAAGGTCATGGCGCTGCCCGAGAGCGTCGAGGCCGTGGTGCTCTGGTACAACAAGGACCTGGTCCCAACCCCGCCCAAGACCACTGACGAGATGCTCTCGATGGCCGCGACCAGCGGGCTCGCGCTCAACACCGGGTTCTACCACAGCGTGGGCTTCCTGTTCGGCTTTGGCGGACAGATCTTTGACGCCAACCAAAAGTGCATCTTTGACCAGGGCGGCGTGGCCGATTACCTCGAGTTCATGGCCAAGGCCAAGGCCAGCGTGGGTGTGCTCGGCGACGCCGACGGCGGCAAGCTCGATGCAGCCTTCAAGGACAAGCAAGTCGGCATGATCTTTAACGGCCCGTGGGCCACTGGCGACTATACCCGGGCGCTGGGCGCCGACAAGCTCGGCATCGCCGCCCCCATCAGTGCGCCCAATGGTGGCAAGTTCGCCCCCTTCCTGGGCACCAAGAACATCTTTCTCAGCAGCAACTCGACCGGCGACGAGCAGTTGGCCGCCATCGAGTTCATGCGCGTGATGGTCAGCGAAGAGATTCAGGCCAAGGAAACGGTCGCAGCCGGCCACATTCCCGCGAATGGCAGCGTCAAGGTGAGCGACGCGATCGTGGCAGGGATCGTCACGCAGACGCAAACCGCTTCCTACTTCCCCAACGAGCCCGAGATGGGCTCAGTTTGGGGCCCGGCGGGCGACATGATCACCAAGGTGATCGAAGGCAAGTCGACGCCGGCCGAGGCCGTTGCGGAGGCCACCAGCCTCATCAACGCCGCCAACCAAAAGTAACGCTCCGATGAAGCGGCAGGCGCGGAGATGCGCCTGCCGCCCTCTTCCCTGGACACTGTGCACTGGGCGCCTCTCGTCCCGAGAGGCAGAGTCCGCCAAGCCAACGCGACCCAACTCTGCGCGTTGGATGACACAGTCGGCGTCCGCCGGAGGGGTCGAATGACCACCATCACGCAACCCCGGGCCAAGCGTCGCTCCGAACGCTACGAGCGCGAGGTCGCTCGCACGGCCTACACGTACATTTTGCCCGCGGCCCTGATCATGGCCGTGATCAACTTTTTCCCGCTCATCTACCAGTTCTGGATGTCGTTCACCGATTTCAGCAACCTGAACCTGCGTACGACCAACATTTTCGGCCAGATCCTGGGCAGCTTTATCCCGGCACTGAAGGACAAGTACAACTCGCCCAACCTGGTCGACATCAGCAACTATGCCAGTGTGCTGCTGAACTCGCTCAGCAAGATCCTCTCCGGCTTTGACTTCTGGCGCATCCTCACGTTCAACCTGACCTGGACCTTCTCCCAGGTCCTCTTTCATGTGGTGTTGGGTGTGCTGATCGCCATGCTCCTGAACGCCAACGGCCTGTGGCTGAAAAAGATCTACCGCGCGCTGTTCATCATCCCCTGGGCCATGCCAAGCCTGGTCTCGGCCATGGTCTGGAAGAACATGTTCGATGAGCAGTCCGGCTCGGTCAACCTCGTGCTCAACGCGTTGGGGATATCGAAGGGTCTGCGTTGGTTGCAGCAGATCGACCCTCCCTTCGCCAGTATTCCGCCTTTCGTGCGCCTGCCCGAGGGCAGCAACCCCTGGTTAGCCCTGCTGGTCTTTCTCATTCTACTGATCGCCCCGCTTTTCATCCGCAAGGTCCGTCAGCGTCTGTGGCTGATAATCCCGTGGGCGATCCTGCTGCAGATCCTGTTCGCCTTGCCGGTTTGGGGCCCCAACGCCGTGACCGGCAGCTTGGGAGAGCTCTTCCCGCTGTCGTTCTACGCCGTCTCTATCGCCAATATCTGGCTCGGCTGGCCCTTTATGATGACGGTGGCCACCGGCGCGCTGCAGGGCATCTCCAAGGACCTCTACGAGGCCGCAGCGATCGACGGGGCGAACGGATGGCAGACTTTCTGGCGTATCACGGTGCCGCTCATCCGCCCGGCTATGGTGCCAGCCATCATGATCGGCATCATGCAAACCTTCAACCAGTTCAACGTGATCTACTTTATCACCGGCGGCGGCCCGCTGCACCAGACCGAGATCCTGGTCACCCAGGCCTACCGCTTTGTCAACGAGACCAGCATCAACGTCGGCGGCACAGGCAGCGTGCGCCCCTACGCGGTGGCAGCGGCCTTCTCCTACATCGTGTTCGCTGTATTGGCTGTCATCACACTGATCACCAACAAGATCTCGCGCGCGACGGAGGCCTACAGTGACTGACAAACCGATCAGCCTGCGTCGACAAATCCTCTCGCAGATACTGGCGTTGCTCGTCCTGGCCACAGTGCTGTTCCCTGTGCTGTGGGTGTTCTCGATGGCGCTGGACCCCAGAGACCTCTCGCGCCCGTCGACGCTCTTCCCTCCGGGTGCCAGCTTGAAGTCATTCAAATCCGCCATCGACTCACCCACGCCCAACCCGGTGAGCTTCTGGCAACTGGCGCGCAACAGCCTCCTGCTCGCCTTGGGCGTGTCGCTCTTTGCGATCCTGGTGGGCACGACGGCCGCCTACGCCTTTTCGCGTTTTCGCTTCAAGGGACGCGAGGCGGGCATGCTGTTCTTTGTGATCGTGCTCATGGTGCCCGCTACGGCTACGCTGGCCGCGCTCTTTGTCATGCTGAACGGCCTGATCGGCCCCGACCTGCGCAACTCGATCGTGGGCGTGGGCATTGCACAGGTCGCAGGCACCCTGCCCTTCTCCATCTGGAACATGAAGGGCTTTATCGACACCATCCCAAAAGACCTCGAGGAGGCGGCGCGCATCGATGGCGCCAACGCCAACGAAACCTTCCGCCTGATCATGCTGCCGCTGTCGCTGCCCGGCCTCGCCGTGACCGCGCTCTACGGTTTCATGGCCGGCTGGACCGAGTTCGTGCTCTCCTGGCAATTCATCTCGAACCCCAAGTGGTTCACGCTCTCCATGGCGCTCTACGGCATGCAGGGCCAGTACGCCTCGAACACGCCCTGGTCCAAGTTCGCGGCCATGAGCATCATCGTGTCGATCCCGATCCTGCTGGTTTTCTTTGTACTGCAGCGTTACCTGGTGTCGGGGTTGACCGCAGGCGGCGTCAAGGGCTGATCGCGGTTCAGTCAACGTGTAACAGGCAAGGGAGCGACCTCGTGGGTCGCTCCCTTTTCGTCGCTTAGTGCAGGCCGAGGCTGGCCACGGTGTGTTGCAGAATGTCGGGGTGATCGGTGAGGATGCCGCGCAGCCCATAGCCGATAAAGCGCCGGTGGTCCGCGTCGGATAGCGAGTAAAACATGTTGAGCGGCATGCCCAGTACGCGCGCAGCCTCGCACAGCTCCGGCGTGACCTGCTCGCGCCAGGGCTGCATGCAGCACGCCCCAAAGGCCGGGTGCTTGCGAATGCCATCGGGTGTGATGCGATCCTGCCCCTCCAGCACGCATAGCTGGATGCGCGGATTGAGGGCACGCACCATCTCTGCCTCGGCAAACGAGTTCATCGTCAGGTAGCCCTGATCGTACAATCCGTAGCGATCGTACAGTCGACAGATCTCGACCAGCAGGGGCCGGTCGCTCGGCGTAACCGTCTTGACGTGGATGTTCAGCCCCACACTGCGGCCCACCAGTTGCAGCACCTCTTCAAAGGTGGGAATGGTCACATCCGCATACACCGGCGGTTCCGCCCGGTAACCTGAGCCGAACGTGGGCTGCCAATGCGATGCGTTGAGGCGCTTGAGTTCGGCCAGCGTGTACCTGCGCGGCGATCCCTGCCCGTTCGTGGTGCGGTCCAGCGTGGGGTCGTGCAGCAGAATGGGAACGTCGTCAGAGCTGCCCTGCAGGTCGAACTCGATCATCTCGACGCCCAGCTTGAGCGCCTCGCGGAAGGCGAGCAGCGTGTTCTCGGGATAGCGCCCGGACCAGCCACGATGCGCGGTGACCACCATCTTGTCCGGGTCCTCATAGAGCCTGTTGAACGGCATCACAAACATGCAGCCTCCTTGTCTGATGACACTGAGCACGCAAAGCGCCAGGATGTTACAGGACGCCTCTGACTGCGTCAAACGGACTGACCGGTACTTGCACAGTGGCCTTTTCCGACCTGTCCTGTGCGGAGAGACTGCCTCAGGAGCCCGCCCCGATGTCAGACGAACAGCCGCCAACCAGCGTTTCGCCCATGCCCGAACGCGTGTGCGCGCTCACCGAACGCGTGTGCGCGCTCACCGAGCGCATGCGCGCCCTCTGGTGGTCGTGCCAAGACGCGGATCTGCCGTCCTGGCTCCCCGTCAGCGCGACCACACAGCGCACAAACCAGGCCGCGCTGGATCGCATGGTCACCCGCGCTGTTGATGAGAGCCGCACGCCGCCGACGAGCCCTCAGCAGCGTCTGGCGCTGCAGGAGCGGTCGCTGGCCGCCTTTGGCGAGTTCGCGCAGTCGACGCTCGGCTTTCAGCCCCGCCATCTTGCCCTGCTCAGTAACGGCTTCATGCCTGCTCTCGCCGCCTTCTCCGAGTCCGCTCGTCGCTTCGACCCGGCTATTGCGGGCGCCGACATTTTGCAGGCTGGGCGCAACGTCTCGATCCTGAATGCGCTGCAACACCTGCTGGGAATGCCCGTGCAGATCACCCCCGCCATCACGGCCTACAGCCTGCTCTACCCCTACACCGACAACTATCTCGACGACCCCGCCGTCTCTGCCGCCGACAAGGCGGCGCTCAACCAGCATCTCGGCCAGAGGTTGCGGGGCCAGCCCACTGCGCCCACCTCTGAGCGCGAACGCGCGATTCTCGCCCTGGTCGACATGATCGAGACCCAGTACCCGCGGCGCGACTATCCGGAGCTTTTCGAGAGCCTGATGGCCATCCACCGTGCTCAGGAGCGCAGCGTCGGCCTCGTACGCCCACGGATCTCGCCGTACGAGGTGGACGTGCTCGGCATCAGCCTGGAAAAGGGGGGCACATCCGTTCTCGCAGATGGCTACATCACGGCGGGTCGACTGACGCCGGCGCAGGAAGCGTTCATGTTCGGTTGGGGCGCCTTTCTGCAGCTGGCAGACGACCTGCAGGACGTACACACCGACGCACACGATGGCGTCGCCACGATCTTTACGCTGACGGCGCGCCACCGGCCGCTGGATGGCCTGTGCGCCCGCACACTCGCGTTTGGACGACACGTGCTCGAGCCCGCGCCCGCCATCGCCACCCCCGAATCGACCCCTCTGGTAGAGTTGATGCAACGCAGCGGAGACCTGCTGGTTCAGGATGCTATCGGGCGCGCGCAGGATCTCCTCAGTCGTGACTTTGTGCGCCGTGTGGAGCGCTGCTTCCCCTTCCGCTTCAGCGCGCTGAGCCGCGCACGTGGACAACTGGCACGCCAGCGCGTCTCTTTTATGCGCGAGATCGAGGGCTATGCCTCGGCGGCCCAAGACCACTGGCAGCCGCCCCCGACGCCCTACAGATCGCGGCAGTAGTGGCGATGGGTCTTGTTCCAGCGCACCCCCAAGTACGCGGTATCCGACAGGCTCTTGAAATTGTCCTCGTTCACCTGCACGACGTCGCCGTACTCAACCCCGAACGCCAACAGGCTCCTCGTCATCTCGACGTACAGCAGCGCATTGGCGCCGAGGCCCTGGTAGGCGGGCAGCAGGCCCACGCCGTTGAGATCGATGTGTTTTGTGCGACGTCGCTCCAGCAGGATGTGCAGCCAGCCCAGCGGCCAGAGCCGCCCGTGCGCCCGCTGCAGACCGCGCGTGACGTTCGGGTAGGCCAGCGCAAAGCCCACCACCTCATCGCATCTGAGCACCAGCTTGATCAGACGCGGATCGGCGATCGCGATGATCGTCTCGGCGAATGCGCCAATCTCCTCGTCGGTTGGCGGCGCGAACCCGTGCACGTTGGCAAAGGCCTTGCGATAGGTCTCAGCCACGCGTGGCACCCAGGCCCGCATCTCGCGTTTGTCCGCCAGGGTCTTGACCGTGAACCCGCTCCGCTCCCGAACGCGATCGGCGATCGCGTAGAGGCGCTCGGGCAGCTGATGGTCGCCGGTCAGGGCCCCCGAATAGGTGTCGTGCTCTTTCTGCAGTCCCTGCCGAAGGATCAGTCCATCATAGTAGGGCCAGTTGTAGGGAACGCCCATCGCTGGCTGCAACTCGAACCCCTCTACCAGCACGCCGCTGCCCTCGGTGCGTAACACGCTCCAGGGTCCACTGACGCGCGTCAATCTTCGACGACGCGCCTCGTCGTAGAACGCGTCGAACAGTCCCCTTCCCACCTGCTCATCGTCCACCATTTCAAGATAACCAAACTGCGCCGTTCTGGTCTGGTTATGCCCGTTGTAGGCGCCGTTCTCCAACAAGGCGATCCGCCCCAGCACGCGCCCCCCATCCTCAGCGAGGAAAAAGACCGCATCCGAACGCTTGTAGAAAGGGTGCTTGTGGCGGTTGAGCACGCGCGACATACCCGACACAAGGGGCGGCACCCAGTAACGACTGTCACGGTAGAGCCCAAAGGGGAAATGGACAAAGCGGCGCACATCACGATGATTGTCAGTATCGATGCGTCGAACCTGCATGCGACTCCCTCTGCAGAGGCTACATCGGAACGATGCAGCCGGTATCGGCAGCCTGCGCCGCCTTGATGGCAAACTCGGTGGCAGTGAAGGCCTCGTCGGCCGGCACCAGCAGCGACCCGCGCCCCTCGATCGCAGCCACGATGTCGCCGAAAAGGCTGCGGGGCGGCTGCTGCAGCGGCCAGGATGGCTCGTCGCGCTCCTCAGTAATGACGTGCAGGCGCTCGGTCTGATCGCAGATCTCGAGCACTCCCCGCGAACCAGCCACGCGCAACGGCTCATCGCCGTGAGTGCGGGCCGCCGTCGGCCGCAGAAAATCGAGGTGGTAGACCGCACTGCCGCCGTTGTCCAGCCGCGCGATCACCGTGGCCACGTCCTGGCAGCCGGGCCGTTCAGTGTGTACGAGGTTGGCGTGGTAGGCGAACACCTCGGTGTACTGCACGTCGGCGATCCAGCGGCCATAGTCAAAGCAGTGAATCCCCACCCAGGTCATCGTGCTGCCATAGGCCGCGCGGTCGGCGTACCAGCGCGGCCGTTTGCCGCCCCAGCGGTACGACTTTTGGCCCGATATCAGCACTGGCGTGCCAATCAGCCCTTGCGCTACGAGCAGACGTGCCGTGTAAAAGGCCGGCAGATAGCGCATGTTAAGCAACGACGCGTACACGACGCCGTGGTCGGCCACCAACTGGCGCAGCGTAGCGACCTCCTCGAGCGTGTGCGCCGCCGGCTTTTCGGCCACCACATGGCAGCCCCGCCGCAGCGCCTCGATCGCGATGGGCGCGTTGGTGTCGTAGCGCCCCACCGCGACGACGATGTGCGGGCGCTCGGCGTCCAGCATCGCGCGCCACTCGTCATAGCGCTCCGGGATGGCGAAGGCCGTCGCACTCGCGTAGCGACTGACGTCCTCATCGGGAAACGAGGGTGCATAGGCGCAAAAGCGCACCTGCGGATAGGCTCCCAGCTCGTCCAGCACATAGTTGACGTGCCCGGCCGCGCCGATGACGACCATCTTGTATGTCATGGCTTTCTGCCCCCCCTCCCCATGGCACAGCGGCGTAACCATCATCAGGCCCGTAAGGCGCTCGTCGCGTCGAAATAGGCCGCCAGATTGTCGATTGGGATGTTGTAAGGCATATCTCCGATCGCCTTGATGATGTGGGCGCCGGCGGCTTTGCCCTCCTCCACGCAGCGCGCCACCTCGTGCCGCACGTCGTCGCGATCGCCAAAGGTCAGCACGGCCGTGTCGACATTGCCGACCAGAAAGTGGTCGCGCCCGTGCGCGCGCGCGATTTCGCCCAGGTTCATATTTGGGCTGATCATCAACCCGTCGAATCCCAGAGCCAACAGATCGGGCACCACGGCCGTATAGTCGCCGTCTGACACAAAGCAGGTGCGCGTCACGCCATTCGACAACACCGGCTCGAGGATGCGCTCATACAGCGGAAAGATATACTGGCGGTACCAGCGCGGGTGGAACACCATCCCATGCTGCATAGCGATATCGTCGTGGATGAACAGGAACGGCAGCCTGTCGGCCGCGAACTCGGAGATGTTGCGCGCCGTCAACGTCGCAAAGCCCTCCAGGATGCGCGCGAACCGCACGGGGTCGGCGCCGGCCGCTGTGAGAAACAGCGGCCAACCAAATACCATGATACCACACTGGAACAGTGTGGTATAGTAGGGCCCCGCCACAACGAACGCATCGCCGACAGCGCGCTGCTGCGCCACCGTCGCGTGGTGCCAGCCGGGCGCCGACTTGACTGTGATATGGTCCACCGGCGGCTCATTGAGCAGCGGATCGTACGCCAGAACATCCTCCACGGCATGGAACCGGAACTCTTCGCGCCACTGGCTGCCGTTGATGCCCCAAGCCGTCAGGCGCCGACCATCGTCCAGCGGCACGCTGGAGCTGGTCGCAAAGGTCTCCCGGGGCGTAGCCGTGGTGGGGATCCCGTGCACCCAATCGAGATCGAGCGCCTTGAAGGCGCTCAGGTAGGCTTCGTACGGATGCTGCCACGGGTCCATGCCCGAGACGCGCTCCACGAACGGCGGATGGTCCAGGTTCTCACACTGCGCGATGCCGCTCGTGAGGCGCAGATTGAACGCGTCGATAGCGCGCTGGTAACTCATGGGGTGTTCTCCACGTACGCTGCGCGTTGGCGTCTTGACAACGCGGCCATTATAAGCGAGACGCTCGGAGCCGCCAACGCGCCGTTACGCTCGACCGACGCCGTTTGGTCCACAGAGCCGTCTGAGCCATAATCCGGACGGAGGGTGAAATGCGATCGAGGGATATGCTTGTGTTGCGTGCCTTTGCCATCGTGGCGCTGCTGGCGGCTTGCCAGCCGCTGCCCGATGGCCCGTCGAACAGTCCCGCCGACATCAGCCCGACCCCGGCCCTGACCCGCGCGCTGGCCACGCCAGCTGGCGTAGCCACGACCACACCCGCGGCGACCCCGCCGCGCGTCGGAATCACCCCGCTGCCAGCCGAGCCGACGAGCGAGACCGACGCCGGCTATCTGGTCGTCTACAGCGACACCGCCCGCACCGAAAGCGCCATGGCCGCTCTGATGGAGCAACGCCCCGGGCTGGAAGCCGAGACCTACACGCTCTCGAGCCAGGACATCTACCTGCAACTACTGGATGACCTGCAACGCAGTCAGCCGATCGCGGACCTGTACCTGGCGGGCGATGCGCCCCGCACGCTCTCCCTTCTGGTCGATGGCCTGGTGCTGAACAGCGTCCCGGAGGACGTTCGCCCGTCGCTGCCGCCGACCGAACGAGAGCCGCTGCTGACGCACCACTGGACCGCCCTGACTTGGGTCCTCTCCAGCGCCGCCTCGGACGCCCCCGCCCCCGATAACTGGTGGGACCTGACCACCCGCGCCTGGCGCGGCCGTGTCGTTCTGCCCGACCCCACCGTCGACGAACGCACGCTTCTCTTGCTGGCCACGAGCGCCCAGCACAGCGACGCGCTTGCAAACGCCTATGCCCAGCGCTTTGGCCGCGAGATCGTGCTCGATCCCGATTGCCCCTCGGCCGCCTACCAGTGGGTCAAGGATCTGCTCAGCAACGAAGCACAGCTGGTGCTGACCGACGCCGATGTACTGGCAGCGCTGGGCGCCGCGGACACCGAGCGCCCGCTCGTGGGCCTGTGCGGCTCTGAGCAGTGGGAAAAGGCGCAACGCAACGAGATCGCCCTGCGGCCGCTGCTGGAAATGACGCCATCGGCGGGCTTGCTGTGGCGCAGCTACCTGGCGCTGGTGGCCGGCAGCAAGCACACCTCCGCGGCGCAGGAGGCCATCGCGTGGCTGATGGGCGATGATACGGGCGGTGGGGGCTATGGCGTGTGGTTCAAGCCGGGCTTTTACCCGGCGCGCGACGATGTCCCGGACCCCGCGGGCGCGCCGCCCCGCGATAAGCTGGCAGCCAGCCTGTGGGAGTTGGAGCAGGCCGCCGTCGATGCGCACCTCACCCCGATGCGTGACCTCGTGGCGCCCTACGTCGGCCGTCCCGTGGGCGGACGCTGACCGAGCCCACGCGCTCCGGCGGCGCGCTGGCTGGGCCGACCGCGTCCTGGACACCGCTAGGGCGTCAGACTGATCGTCCCCAGGTCAAGGGCATCTGTGCCCGAATCCAGGAGCAGCCGGCTTCCGTCGGCGGGATTGTACAGCCCCACGCGCAGCGCCAGCGGCTCTGTGACCCCAACGGGCAGCAGCACGCCGTGCCGATCGGTCAGCCGTGTGCCCGCGGTCCAGCCATCAGTGGGCGCCATGCCCGCTGCCGGCGCGCCATCGTGCTGCGCCACGACGCGCCCCTGCGCGTCCACCAGATGCACAAACACCTTGTAGCTGTTCTGCAGCGGCCCATCGGCCTCCCACGTCAGCGTGACCGCCAGCCCGCCGCCGATGCGCGCCGTTGCGGGCCACCGGGCAGCGACAAGCCTGACCCCCTGTGCAAAGTCCGCCTCAAGCGCGTGGTCCGTCCCCGCCTCGCGCGGCGCGACATACGCCAGATAGAGGGTGTCGCCCTGCCATTCGGCATGCGCCGGGTAGAGCGTCTGATTCAGCCACGCCACCAGGTCGGCGTTTGGCCCATAGTCGCCCTGGTAAAGCACGAACCAGAGCCGTTCGTGTTGCCGGACAGCATCCAGCACCCGCTCGCGGGTCTGCGCCATCGGCTCGATGATCGGCTCCCAGCGCATCACGGCCGACCAGGCCGGGTCCTCAGGACCGCGCTGGTTCTCGTACCAGCCGGCCTTGGCCAGCGTGTTGAAGAACACCAGGTCATCCGGTCTGGCGTGCTGGGCGAGAAAGCGATGGTCCGCAGAGGCGTCGAACGGATCGGTGACTTCGAGGGTCTTTTCGTAGACAAAGCCCGTGGCCGCCGGACCATACACCAGTGCGAGTCCAAGCAGCGCGACAGCGCACATCGGCCACCAACGCGCCGCCAGACGATCCAGCACCCAGGCCAGCAGCAGGCCCAGGAAGGGCGTGGCCGGCACCAGATGCCGCACCGCGAACCACAGCTGTTGCGATCCGACGGCTACGCCGACGACGCTCAGCCCCAGCACCAGCGCCGGCAGCGCGAGGCGCACCAAGTCGGACCGCCGGGGCCTTCCCAGGATCAGCCCCAGGGCGAGCAGCGCGCCCAAGGCCAACAGTGCCCGTCGTCCACTGCCCTGCACAAACGCCAGCCCCTCGATCGGGGCCCACAGCAACCGCATCCAGTCGCCCAACGATCGTGCCACAGTGGTGGGCGCCCCCAGACGTTCGCCGATGATGCCAATCGCTTGCACGAGCCAGGGAGCGAACAATCCGAGCGTGATCAGTCCCAGCACGATCAGACGCCCGATGCGGCGCGACTGTGTCAGCGCCACATACAACCACAGCCCGGCGATGGCCCAGGCCGTGTGGTAGAGTGTATACAGCGCGGCCGCCGACGTCAGCACCAACCCGACGTCGGGCCACAGACTGCCCTGCTTCCACCAGGAGCCCGGCGGCGCATCGCTCCTGTCCCCGGTGCGCGCCGTGGCAGCGCTTAGCGCACAGTACGCCGCAGCCAGCACCCACAGCGCCGACCACGAGTACATGCGCGCCACCTGCCCATAGTAGACCAAGAGCGGCCAGAAGGCGGCGAACGCGGCGGCCAGAAGAGGCAAGCGCGCGCGCGCGGACGCGTCTGTGAGCGGACGCTGGCACCGCTCAACGGCGTCACACATCCAGGCCCGTGCCACCAGGTAGATGAGCGGCACCGCCAGTACGCCCGGCAGCACCGACAGGAACCTTATCCCCCACCGGCTCTTGCCTGTCACCAGCCAGAGCTTGAGCATGGCAAAGTAGAGCGGCGGGTGGCGATCTGCCAGCGCGATCTCAGAGAGTTGGCCCCAGGGCAGGCTGGCGTGCGCCAGGCTCCAGCCCTCGTCCCAGCGCAGAGCGGGCGGGTCCAGCTGATACAGGCGCGCGACCAGTGCACCAGTCGTCAACAGGACTAACCAGAGGGAGGCATTCAGCAGACCCGTGTCTCTGCTGCGGCGCGCCACTCGAGACACCATCGCTCAGGCGCTCTTGCGACGCGTAAAGAGCAGCGCCAGCACCAGCCCTACCACCAGGCCATAGACCACCAGGAGCACCGGCGAACTCGGGCTGCCACTGCTGGCAGGCCGCGTTGGCGAGGGCGGCGTCGCCGTCGGAGCGACTGCCGGCTGCGGGGTGTACGTGGGTGGTGGTGTATAGGTCGGCACATCCGTGTAGGTGGGCGCAAACGTATAGGTGGGCGCTGGCGTGTAGGTGGGAGGCGTCGTGTCCGTCGGGACCGGCGGCTCTGTGGGGGGAGGGGGCGTCTGCGTGGGCGTCTCCGTGGGTACTGTCGTCGCGGTCGCGGGCGCCGGTGTCGCGCTCGGCGGCACCCGCGTGGCCGGCCGACGCGTCGCCGTGGGCGGAGGCGCCACCACTACCAGGCTGGCATCATCGATATAGACGTTATTGTCCTGACTGCGGTACTCGGGATACGAGTAAAAGAAGACTGTGACCGTGCTGGACGCTGCGACCGCCTCTACCGAAAAGGGGTACCAAGCGTCATAGGCATTCTGCTCGTCTGACCAGACGATCTGAGGGCTGTTGTAGTCAGTGCCGCCGGTCGGATCGATCCCAATGCGCAGGTGCATCGGCGACGGGTCACCCGAAGTCGCGCCCTCGCAGTTGCCCTTGGACTCTTTGTCGCACGACCACGACATAGCCCACCAGTCCAGTCGCAGGCGTGAGCCTGGCGTAATGCCGCCCACCTGTTGCAGCACGCCGGCCTCAAAGTTACCAAAGCTGTGGAACCATTGCTGCGCAAAGTCGCCGTTGCGCACGCGGTTGCCGGGAAAGTCCGCCCGCGTCGACCCCTTGTACTCGGGCGCCAACAGGTAGCCCAGGCTCTGTTCCTCCACAGAGCCGTGACGCCACCACGCCACCCAGGGCGCCGCCACAAAGCAGTTCTCCTTGCCGATGAGCGCCACGTGCGGCAGCTCGAAACCGGGATTCTGCAGCAGATTCTTCGGCTCTTGAGCCACGACTGCGCTCGGCGACAGAACCGCGGCCACCCATACGACCACGGCCAGGCACAGGCTTACGCGCATAATACAGCGCGACACGTTCATCCTCCTGAGCAAGATCTCGACGGGCAGCATACGTGCGATGGCTCGTTTCGTCAAAGCGGCGCCGAGGGACCTTTCGTATTGCCACGCACAGCGGCTCAGGTATAATGGTGTCATACTTAGCAGACAGGCAGGATGCAAGTGAAAGCTCACATTCAAGTCCACAACGGCACGCCCACGCTCTTCCTCGACGGCCAGCCGGTGTATGCCAACCTTCAGCTCATCGGCGGCCTCGACCCCAATGGGATTTCGGCCACGCAGGATGCAATCCGCGCCTATGCCCGCGCCGGCGTCCACATCTATTCGATCGACGCTGTCGTTAACGAGTGGTGCGGGCCACGACCCGGCAACCCCAGCCCCTACGATTTCAGCGAGGTGGAGAGCCGCTTGCGAGTCGTGGTGGACGCCGATCCGCAAGCACTCCTGCTGCTGCGCATGGGCCTCGAGACGCACTATTTGCCCGGGGACTGGTGGAACAAGGCCTACCCCGACGAAGTAGAGGTGCTGACGGACGGTCCCTATGCCTCCGCCTCCTTTGCCTCGGAGGTCTGGCGCTCGCAGGCGCAGGATCTCCTGGTCGCCTACATCCGGCACCTGCGTGCGGTGGGCCTCTACGACCGCGTCATCGCCTACCAGGTGTGCAACGGCACGTGCGGCGAATGGATCAAGTCCTGGTCTTCCATGGAGCCCGCCTGTGGCGATTTCAGCACGCCCATGCAGCGCGCCTTTCGCAGTTGGCTGCGCGGGCGCTACGCCGGCAATACTGCGGCCCTGCAGGCCGCCTGGCGCGATCCTGAGGTGACCTTTGACACCGCGGCAGTGCCATCCACCAAAGCGCAGACCAGCACCACCCGGCACCTTTTCCGTGACCCCAAGGCTGAGCAACAAGTGATCGACTATTACGCCTGCTATGCCGAGGTAGCAGCCGACGCCATGATCGGGTGCTGTCGCGCCGTGAAAAACGAGACCTGTGGCGACAAACTCGCCGGAGCCTTTTTCGGTTACTTGATGGAGTTGGCGTGGAACGACGCCTTCTTTGTGGACAACCACGGCGACCAGTCGCTGAGCGACACCAGCACCACACAGCGCAGCGGCCATCTGGGGCTCTGGAAGGCACTGCAGGCGCCCGAGGTCGACTTTTTCGTCAGCCCCTATACCTACTGCTTCCGTGGACTGGGCGGCGATGGCCTGCCGATGCAGCCCACCGAGTCGCTGCGCGCCCACGGCAAGCTCTACTTGCTCGAAGAAGACACCCTGATGCACAACAACTTTGACCCCGGTGGGCGCATGCACCCGGTGGACAACTCGGTGGCAATCTACCAGCGCAACTTTGGCCAGGTGCTCACACACGGCCTCGGCATCACTTGGCTGGAGAGCAGCTCTTTCGTAGAGTTCCCGCTGATCTTGGACGAGGCGCATCGCTGGCAGGCGCGCTACCAGCAGCTCGGCACCTGGGCGCTGCAACTGGATCGGGCGCCGCAGTCAGAAGTGGCCGTGCTGCTCGATGACGAGTCGTTCTACTACGAGTCGCTCCGCAACGACATCGACGTCCCGCTAATCTGGCAACAGCGCGTCCAGAGCCTGAACCGCTTTGGCGCGCCGCACGACCTGTACCTGCTCAACGACCTGTTGGCAGGCAGCCTGCCCGACTACAAGCTGTACATCCTGCTCAATCCGTTCCACCTGGACGACCGCCGTCGCGAGGCGCTCAAGCGCATCGTCCGCCGCGACGGCAAGACCGCGCTCTGGCTGTACGCTGCAGGTTATGTCAATGCTGACGCCACTGAGGACGCCGTTGGCCTCGCCCACATGACCGATCTGACCGGCTTCCGCTATGGCATGGGGGGCAGCTACTGGGGCCCCTTTATGCACATCACCAACTTCCGCCACCCCATCACGGAGAGAATCCCTCAGGACCTGTTCTGGGGCTCCACGCGCTCGATCGCGCCCAACTTTTACGTGGACGACCCCGAAGCCACCGTGCTGGGCGAGGTGGTGGCTGGGCTGGGGCGCTGCCGCCCGGGTCTGGCGATCAAGACGTTCCACGCCGATGAGCCCGCACGCGCCTGGAGCTCTGTATACTGCGCCACTCCCAACGTGCCTGCCCCAGTGCTGCGCGGCATCGCCCGGCACGCGGGCGTGCACATCCACAACGAACAAGGCGACGTGCTGTACGCCACGCCCGACCTGCTGGCCCTCCATACCACAGCGGGAGGGCCGCGCCACTTGATCCTACCCCGACGCGTGGAGGTGGTCTACGACCTGTTCCACGATCGGGTTCTGGCGCACGACGTAGACGCGTTCGACGATCTGCTGTCGCCGGCATCCACGGCGCTGTACTACACCGGCGCCCGGGAGCGCCTCGCGTCGCTGCCTCGGCCTCAGGGCGCGTCGGCCTAGTTCGGCGGCGTTCCGGACGCGCAGCGTCGGCCCAGCAGCAGGAGGTTGGCCATGATCATCGATGCAGATTGCCATGTCTCGGCGCGCGAGACCGGTCCCGAGATCGGCGTCGAGCAGCTGTTGCGGCGTATGGACAAGATCGGCGTAGAGCGCGCCATCTGCTGGCCACACGTTTCCTACCAGCGCGAGCTGGCCGAGGACAACCGCGCCATCTGCGAGGGCGCCCGCGCCCATCCTGATCGCATCATCGCGTTCTGCGGCGTCAACCCGCGCCTGGGCCTGGCCACCGCGCAGGACGAGCTGCGCCGTTGCATCGAAGTGTATGGCGTGCGCGGCGTCAAGCTCAACGGCGCGCGCGACGTCTACCCGATCGATGACGCAGAGCTCGCGCTGCCGCTCGTGGAGGCCATCCACCAGGCTGGTCTGGTGCTGGCCGTGCACTGCGGCCCCCCTGACGTCGAAAAGACCCATCCTCACCGCCTCGCCAACCTCTCGTCTCAGTTCCCCGCGCTTCGGATGCTCATCGTCCACATGGGCGGCAGCGGCGTTCCCGATGTCAATCGCACCGTGGTAAGCTTTGCGCGCCAGCACCCAAACTGGCTGTTGGTGGATTCCGAGGCCGACTACCGCCAGGTCCAGCTCGCCATCAGCGTGCTGGGCGCCGAGCGCGTGTGCTATGGCAGCGACAGCCCATTCTGCGACATGCGCTACGAATGGGGCATCCGCCAGGTGGTCTACCAGGACCTGACGCCCGCACAGCGCGACGCGATTCTGGGGGGCAACGTTGCTCGGATGCTCGGACTGAAGCAAAGCGACCCGCCTTCCGGCGGGTCGCGTACGCAGTCTCTGGAATGCAGCTAGAGGATTCTCTCGCGAATGCGCGCGCTGACCGTGTCGAGCACCATCACCACGACGACGATCAGGATCACGGCCACGCTCACGGTGCGCCACTGGCCCAAGTTCTGGTACTGGAACAGCATCTGGCCGATGCCGCCGCCACCTACCAGGCCGATGATCGTGCTCATGCGCACGTTGATGTCCCAGCGGTAGATGGTGAACGAGATGAACGGTGGGATGATCTGCGGCACCACCGCGTAGACTACGGTCTGCAGTTCGTTGGCTCCCGCAGAGCGCACGGCCTCCAGCGGACCGGGATCGATGCTCTCGATCTGCTCCGAGTAGAGCTTGCCCAGCGCCGCCACAGAGTGGATCATCAACGCCACCATGCCCGGGAAGGGCCCCAACCGGAACCAGGTGACAAAGATGAGCGCCCACACAAACGGTTCGATGGAGCGCACGACGTTCAGGGTGAATCGCACGACCCCGTACACCAGCTTGCCGATGGGGAACTCTGCGTCGGGCGCATAGCGGCTGGANNCACTCCCCCGAGCGCCAGCGTGACCCACGGCCAAACCGCCACGTCGCGAGCAAAGACCGTCCACGACGCGCCAAAGACCACGGCCGCCACCGTCGACGCCAGCAGATAGGCCGCGACAACGCCCAGGCAGAGGCCCATCGCAATCACCACGGCGCGAAGGACGGAAGGCTTTGACCCTGTCAGCAACCGCTTCAGCAGCTTGGCGCCGGCCCAGGTGCCCACAATCAGCCCAATCGTCATCAGCAAAGGCGACAGAATGCCACCGATCAACGGCACATCGAGAACATCGGCCGAGAGCTGCCCCACCAGCAGGGAAACCAGCCAGCGCCCCAGTAGCGCGCCCGTCAGTCCCAGCAACGTGCTCGCCGCGATCACGCCGCGCTTGGCAACGATGCCCGACATCAGGTTGCGCGCAGCAAGAAAGCTGACCAGGACTCCGAGCGGAATTGAAAAGGCCGTACTCATCAGCGCCAAAAAGATGGTCTCTATCATCTTTTCGATGAGCTGTCCGAGCACCGGCCAATAGGGCCGCAACAGCCGCTCAGTCATGTTCTGCATATTGTCGGCGCGCGTAAAGATATAGTAGACGTTGATCTCGGTGATCTGCCAGCCCAGCACGAACGTAACGATCCCGACGATCGCGCCGGTGATGCCCATCTGAGTGCGGTACCAGACCGGACGCTTGCCCTCGACGTGCGGCGCGGGCAGGCCGGTAGCACGCTGGCCGAGCGTCTCGCCTCGGCGGTTCGTAATCAGGGCGCCCACCAACCCCAGCAACACCGCGCCCATGTAGATGTAGATCGCGTAGGGCTCACCCTTCAGTGCCTTGCGGAACAGATAGACGATGCCAGCAAACACGTAGGCCCAGATCAGCCAATCGAGCAACAGAGACTGGAGTCGTTGCCTGTTCGTGGGAGCGTCGTTCTCAGCCATCAGTTCACCCCCACTTCCACGGCTTCTTCGCCATAGATCTCTTTGAAGCGCACGCGGTCGATCTCGCTGGGCAAGCCGTCAAAGATCAGCCTTCCTGCCTTGAGCGCGACGATGCGCGTGCCGTAGCGTCTGGCGAGGTCGAGAAAGTGCAGGTTGCACATCACGGTAATGCCGTCTTCACGGTTGATCTGCTCCAGGTACTTGAGCACCGAGTGTGACGTGGCAGGGTCCAGCGCCGATACCGGCTCATCCGCCAGCATCAGCTCGGGCTCCTGCATCAGCGCCCGCGCGATGCCCACGCGTTGTTGCTGGCCGCCGCTCAGTTCATCTGCGCGTGTGTCGGCCTTTTCAGCAATGCCCACGCGTGTCAGAGCGGCCATGGCGCGGTCAAGGTCGTCCTGCGAGAAGCGATGCAGGAGGCTGGGCGCAGTACGCACATAGCCAAGACGGCCTGTCAGCACATTCGTCAACACCGTGGATCGTTTCACCAGGTTAAAGTGCTGGAACACCATCGCGATGCGCCGGCGGATCATCCGCAAGTCATCGCGCGAGGCTGCGGTCACGTCCACGCCATCCAGCAGCACCTGGCCCGACGTGGGCTCTACCAATCGGTTGATGCAGCGCATCAACGTCGATTTGCCCGATCCACTCAGCCCGATGATAACCAGGAACTCACCGCGTTTGACGTCAAAGCTGACGTCGGTCAGCGCTTGCACGCCGCCTTCGTATACGTGTGTCAGGTGCCTGATCTGCAACACACTCTCCACTCCTCTGGGCAGGAGCCCTGACAAAACACGAGCGGGCGAGAGCGAACCCTCGCCCGCTCAGTGTTGAGCCTGCGCTTCAGTCGCAGTGCGGCTATTTGAGGATGTCCTCTTCCTTGATGCCCATCTTTTCGATCATATCGCGAACGGGCTGGAAGTTGGCGTCCGTCACGGGCGTAAAGCCAGTGATATCATAGAACTTGTCGTTGGCCAGCACCGCCTGCCCCTCATCGGTCGCGGCATAGTCGATCAGTCCCTGGACGATCGCTTCGCGCACGTCGGCCGGAAAGTCCTTGCAGAACGAGACGGTGTCGTTGGGGATCGGGTCCGAGATGGCCAGAATCGCCACTTTTTCGAGCACGTCGGGATAGGTGCTGAGGATGCCCGTGCGCGCATCGCGAATGCGCTGGCCGTCCTGGTAGGCCTGGATAGCCCCGTCCTTTTCTACGTAGGTGAACTCCCCCCCTGGCTCGGGCGCATCGCCGATCTTCCAGTTGTCGCCCGGTGCGCTGAAGAAGGCAGTCGCAAAGTCAGCATCGCCTTCGTAGACGGCGGTGACTGACTGCGGGTGCCCGCCCGCCTCGATCTTTTCGCCGGGGGTGATGCCGTTCACCGCAAAGTAGGACGCCGGCACCAGGTAACCTGAGGTGGACGTCGTGCTGGGGTAGGCCCACGACTTGCCGTTCAGGTCCTGCATCGAGGTGATTCCACTGTCGCGACGAACGAGGTACTCGGCCCAGTAAAAGCCCCAGCCGTAGCGCTCAGTGGCCAGTGCCACTTCCATGCCGTACTCGTCGTGCGCCAGCACATAGCCCATGGCCGGGATAAAGGCCATGGCGTCTTTTTCTGCGGCGCCCATCTCTTCGATCACCGCGGCATAGGTAGTGGGCACCTTGACCTCAAAGTTGTAGCCGGTCTTTTCCTTGAGGTACGCGGTCATGGCATCGCCACTGGCGACGATTACCGAGACCTCGACCGAGGGTACGAAATACAGTTTGATGGGGTTCTTCTCCGAGCCGAGCTGCGGCTTGGCGAGGGCGCAGCCCCCTGCGATCAGCGGAACGGCCAACAGCGCTACAGCCAGTAGCAGCAAACCTGCTCTCCTGATCATCTGTTCACTCCTCTTTGTATCGTGTTTCTCGAGTCCGAATAGACGCCCATCTGATCGTCAGTTCGCCGCGGGTCACCTCCTCTGGCGCGTCATCGCGCCCAGATGCACCGTGCAGTCGGCCCGGTGAGAACTGGCCCTCTGGGCGCGGTGTCACCGGCAGTCGTCTCAGCAGATGCACATATCCGCCTTTCATTCTACCAGAACGCGAACACAGATACAAGCCCTTTAGCCCCGATTAGCGCTCAGATACCACGCTCTCGTACAGCGCCAGGGTCTGAGCTGCAGTTCTGGCCCATGAGAAGCGTGCAGCCTGCTCAAACCCGGCGGCGCGCATCTCTGCCCTGAGCGCATCATCGCCCAGAGCGGCCGAGAGGACCGCCGTCATATTGCCCGTGTCCAGGGGGTCAAAGTAGCGCGCCGCATCGCCCCCCACCTCGGGCAGACTGGAGACGTTGCTGGCAAAAACCGGGCTGCCGCAAGCCATCGCCTCAAGCACCGGCAGGCCAAACCCCTCATACAGCGACGGCTGGACGGTCAACATGGCGCCCGCATACACCGCCGGCAGGTCTTCATCGGCGACAAAGCCGGCCAGGATGATCCTGTCGCGGTACGGCACACGCTCCAGATGCGCGAAAAAGTCCTCGTACAGCCAACCCCGGCTCCCAACAAGCACCAGAGCATCCGCCGACCGATCGGCGAACAGGGGAGCACACGCGTCCACCAGCCGCGTCAGGTTCTTGCGCGGCTCGATCGTCCCCACCGAAAGCAGATAGCGCTCCGGCAGCCGGTAGCGCTGCCGCACCGATCGCACCTGCTCGGTCGGCGGCGGGGCAAAGCGCGGGTCTGCCGCCTCAGCGATCACCGTCACCTTGTGCGGGGGCACGCCATAGCGCTCGATCAGGTCGCGGCGCGTATGCTCCGAGATGGCGATGATCGCTGTCGCACGCTCGCAATACAGCGGCATGGCCGCGTGCAGATAGCGATAATTCCAGGCCTTGTGGTACTCGGGGTAACGCTCATAGACCAGGTCGTGCACGGTCAGCACAGTGGGCACGGCGCGCAGATAGGGCAACAGGTGCTCTGTCGCGTGAAACAGCTCGGCCTCGGGTAACTTCTGGTCGATCCCCAGCCGCATCCACTGCCCCGCCAGGACCAGGGCGCGCCAGGGGCGGTAGCCCCAGCGCACACCGCTCGTCGGCAGATCCTGCCACTCGGGAAGCGACCCTTTGTTCCCCAGGCTGTTCTGAAAAAGCCGCAGGCGCTCGCCCAGCAGGGGTTGCAGCGCGTTGACCAGGTTGCGTGAATAACGGCTCAGGCCAGCCTTGGCATGCACAGCACTCGAGACATCGACATAGATCGCCACGGCTTGCCTCCCATCTCTCGCGATTATAGCGGCGTACGCCGCAGAGGCAAAGCCGGCACGATGGGGCCATCCGCAAGGGGACCCGATCTCGCGCTATCCCTGATGCTCTCCGAAAACGTAGCCCAGTCCGCGCCGGGTGACGATCAGGCGAGGAGACGCCGGATCATCATCCAGCTTGCGCTGCAGACTCCAGATACAGCAGCTCACAGCCCTGTCGCGGGCCACGTCATCTTTGCCACCGACCAACGTGGCCAAGTCACGTCGGCTGGTCAGGCGCCCTTCGTTGGCCATCAGCAAGTCGAGCAGACAGAACTCGCAGCGGCTCAGGCGCACGTGTCTCCCACGCACAAGCACCAGACGACTGACCGGATCGACCTCGATCTTGTCGCTCGCTGCGAGTGCACGCGGTTTGGCGCGATGCAACCCAACTCGGCGAGACACACTCGCCACGCGCAGCGCCAGTTCGGTTAACGAAACGGGGCGCGCGACATAGTCGTCGGCGCCCATCCGAAGAGCTCGCACGGGATCGTCCAGCTCGCGCTCATACGCCCCCACCACGATGTGGGGTGTGTCAAGCGATCGCCGACCATTGGCCAGGCGCTTCCAACGCGCCGGGGAACCTTCTGCCAGGTCATACACGATCAGCTGAGGTTGCACGGTTCGCGGCAGCAAAGCATCTCTCAGGGCGGCCCGCCATTCGAGTTGATGGCCGTCTTGAGACAGCCTGAGCCGCAGACCCTGGGCCAACCCACTGTCCGGGCTGACCATCAGCACCCTCATGACGCCTCCTCGCGTGCCTGGCACCGATGCCCACCATCAGTCTAGCACGAGGAGGTTTCGATCAGGTCTCGTTGACGTATACGGGGGTTTCAGCCTGGTCTCAGGAACCGGGGCTCAACCGCGAAGCTTGGCGGCGACGATGCGCCCGTTTCCCCAGCCGCCTGATCGCATCCGCTCAACCTCGCGAGCGAACACTGCGTGCGCCATCGCCACCCAGTCCGGCCCCCTGGCTTCCGTGAACTCGGCGCATCTGCGGGTCAACTCGCTGTCAAGCGCTCGCCATCCAATCTCGATGTCGCGCTCGGTAATATCGTCAGCATGCAGGACACGGTACCCCATGGCGGTTATCTGCCCTTTGGCCTCGTCCAGCGTCCAGCGAGAGAAGGGACTCTCTTCGTCACAGGCACGACCGAGCGTCTGCAGCGTAAGGGCCAGTCGCCCTCCGGACTCAAGCACACGGTCGAACTCGGCCAGCCAGCTCCGCCAGTTCGCGCGTGTCCTGTGCCCCTCCCAGATGGTACTGCGCACCGCACAATAGGCTGGTTGCGCTGTCGGCAAGACAACCGGACATCAGCAGCGGCCAGACCGCAAGTCCATCCTTTCTGGCAATGTGCCCGCAGCGGGCCAGGCCAGCGTCTTCACGAGACCCGACCAGACGTCTCCGCTCACCGCAGCTGCCCCTGGACGCTAGTTTTGTCACGCGAATAGTGCAAATACAGTCCCAAATCCACCGCTACCATCATCATGTTGAGAACGTACAAAAAGACCACCCAGTCGTAGGCGTAGAACAGTTTGTGCAGGACGCCGCACAGGTAGCCGAGGATGATCACCACCATAAAGATCGGGCTCTTGCCGGCCACGGTGCGCGTGCGGATCGTCTTGGCGATCGAGATGGGCCAGCTGATGCCAAAACAGAGCAACATTGCGACCTCAAAAGCACTCATGTGCCGACAGGTTCCTCCCGGCTATTAGTGTTCGCGCGCCGTCCCGCGCTCCGCCGCTGGACGCCCGACTGAGCACGGCTTCAGCGCGCGCGTGCGACCATGCGAATCTGTTATGTGAACAATGGCGTCAGTTCGGCTGCCGACGCGATCAGCTCAGCCTGCTCGGCCTCGCTCAGCGGTCTGAACCGCTCGCAGGCCTGCAGAATCAGGGGCAGCAGACGAGTATCCCCCGCCGTGCACAGCCCGGTGATGGGCTGTGACAGGCAAAAGTCGACCGCCGCCCGGATGGTCTCCGGCGTATCGAACGGCTCGTACCAGGTCTCATAGGCGTGCGGTTGCTCTCCCCAGGGGCCACGCGCGATGGCCTTGAGCACCATCACGCCCACGTCGCGCGCACGGCAGAGCGCCAGCAGTGCCTCACAATCGGAGCGGTACGTCTCATTGGCATAGAGCGCATAGTTCATCGCGAACAGCACCGTGTCAAGGTCCATGCGACGCAACGCCTCGACAAAGACGCGCGGCGCTTGCAGGCCGTGCCCTGTGATCCCCATGAAGCGCGTCAGCCCCTCCGCGCGCGCCTGCACCACCGCCTCCAGCGCCCCGCCTGGCGCGGTCACCTTGTCCAGTTCCTCTATCGTGGTCACGGCGTGAAACTGGTACAAGTCGAACCGATCTACGTGCAGTCGCTCCAGCGAGCCGCGCAGCTCGGCAGCAGCGCCCTGAGCCGTACGCTCCACCGTCTTGCAGCCCAGGAAGAAGCGGCGGCGCTCTCGAACCATCCAGGGCGCAACGCGCTTCTCAGCCTCGCCGTATGACGGGGCAATGTCGATGTGGTTCACGCCTGCCGCGATCGCCTGCTCCATCGCCCGGTCGACCGTAGCCTGGTCGACGTTGCCAAAAGCGGCAGCCCCCAGAATGGCCACAGTGCTCATGTGTCCCGTACGCCCGAACCTGCGCTTTTCCATCGGCCTTTCCCTCCTAGCCCGGGTGTCCCTCCCGAAAGCTGCCTGTCGGCAGCAGCCTCTTCACACCTATGCACCCGAGGTGTTGACATTATAGTGCGCCGTGCCGACGCGTCAATCAACTTGCGTACTGGCACAAGGCTGCTACAATGCGCCGCGAGGAGAAAGATCATGGACCTCGTTGAAATGCTAAGGCGCGTGCCGCTCTTCCAGCAGCTCTCGGTCGCGTCGCTGGAGCTGCTGGCCGGGATCTGTGAGGAACGCAGTGTGCGGGCCGGCACCGTGCTGGCGCGCCAGGCCGACCTGGGCGCCAACTTTCACCTCATCGACGCCGGCGAGGCCATCGTCCACCGCATCAACGACCAGGGCCTGCGGCGCCCCGTAGGCACGATGCAGGCGGGCGACTATTTCGGGATTACCGCGCTGTTTGTGGGCGAACCCCGTGATGCCACTGTCACCGCCAGCACCGACATGCACTATTATGTCATCAACCGTGCCGCGTTCGATCAGCTCTTGCAGGCCAATCCCGAGATCAGGCGCGAGTTGGTCATCCCCCAGGACATCCTGGCCAAGCTGCGCGCACCCCGCTATCCCTGGCTCAACCCGGGCGAGCTCGTCATCCTGCAGTGTCGCCGTCACTGGCTGGTTCTGGCGCAGCGCTTTGTGCCCATCACGCTGGTGCTGCTGCTGCTGGCAGCGCTGATCGCGACGCTCGTCATCCTGGGGTTGCTGTCCACCAAGTGGCTGCTGGGGCTCGCGGTCATCGCAGGGCTGTACATACCGTTCGCTCTGTGGCGCTGGTTTGACTGGCGCAACGACTATTTCGTAGTGACCACCCATCGCGTAACGCACCGCGAGCGCGTCGCCTTTCTGTACGAGTCACGCGAGGAGATCCCCATCGATCGCGTCCAGAACATCAACGTCGAACGCAAGCTGTTGGGATCGCTGTTCCATTTTGGCACGCTCACCATCGAGACCGCGGCCAGGATGGGCAAACTGCTGTTTGCACACATCCCCAAGCCCGACCACATGCGCGAGACCATCCTGCAGCAGTTGGAGCGCGCCCGCGCGACCCGGCGCGCCGCAGAGCGTCTGGCTATCCGCTCAGAGCTGGTCACATCGCTGAACATGCATGCCCCGGCCGCGTCCGTCGAGGCCTCGGCGGGCCACGAGCAGCCCGTCAGCATGCTCACACTGCCCGAGGCACCCGCTACGGAGCCAGGCAGCCTGGTGCGCGCGTTGAACACCCTGGGCGCGTTGGGCTGTTTGCCGCGCACGCGCATCGAGACCGACGAATCGATTACCTGGCGCAAGCACTGGATCTTTTTGCTGCGCGAGGCCATACCGCCCATGCTGCTGGGCGCCCTGCTCGCAGCCCTGACCGTGATGGGTCTTTTCCACCAGCCCTCCTTTCTCTACGAGCGGGCGCCCTACTTTTGGCTGATCACGCTGGCGCTGGCGATCGTCAGCCTGGGCCGCTTCTGGTGGGGCGCAGCCGACTGGGCCAACGACGAGTACATCGTCACCGACGAGCGCATCATCGACATCGAAAAGCGCCCAATGTTTTTCTCAGAGCAGCGCCGCGAGGCGCCGCTTGGCATGATCCAGAACATCTCGTTGCGCATGCCCAACCTGCTCGCCGCAGTCTTTAACTATGGCGACGTCATCGTGCAGACGGCCGGCTCTGAAAGCTTTACCTTTGAGCGCATCTCCAACCCCAGCGACGTGCAGCGCGAGATCTTTCGCCGAATGGACACCTATCGCGAGGCCGAACGGAAACGCGAGGCTGCGCTGCGTCGCGCCGAGATGTCCGAATGGTTCAGCATCTATCAGGAGGTCGGCGGGGAGAACGCCGATGGCGTGGCCTGCTTGCGCCCCGACGGCACCTGGCGCGTCTACACGCCCAGCGACGGACTGATCGCCGGCGACGTGCGCGCGCTGGCGCACACCGCTGACGGCTCCGTCTGGATCGGCACCAACAAGGGCGTCAGTCGACGCACGCGGCTGGGCAACTGGGAAAGCCTGACGACTGAGGATGGCCTGATCGACAATAACGTACAAGCGATCGCGCTGGCCCCCGACGGGTCGGTCTGGTTTGGCACGCCCTCAGGGGCCAGCCGTCTGACACGCCACCGCATCTGGCAATCCTACACCCAGAGCGATGGCTTGGCGAGCGACTCTGTCACCGCCATCGCTGTCGCGCTCGATGGCACAGTCTGGCTCGGCACCGATCATGGCCTGAGCCAGCTGTCGCCCGCGGGCGAGTGGCAGACGTTCGATGCGCGTAATGGCCTCAGTCACGAACACGTGCTCGGCCTGACGTTCGCGCCGGATGGCAGCCTGTGGGTGGGCACCTGGAGTGGTGTCTCACACCGCACGCTCGACGGCGCCTGGGAGTCCTACAGCCACCAGGAGGGTCTCGCCGCGAGCATCGCGCTGTGTGTGGCCGCGCCCGTCGACGGCTCGCTCTGGATCGGCACCAACTTTGGCGCCAGCCACCTCTACCCCGACGATGAGCACTGGGAGAGCTACTCTACCCGCAACGGGCTGCCCGGCAACATCGTCTGGACCATCTCTATGTCGCGCGACGGCGCCGTGTGGTTCGGCACCGAAGCCGGCGCGGCTCGCCACAGCGCCGACGGCCTGTGGCGCACCTACACCCGGCGCGACGGTCTGGCCACCGACGCGGTCAAGGTGATTGCGTCTGCGCCCGATGGCTCGGTCTGGCTGGGCTAGGGCACGCGCAGTCGTCCCTGCAGCAATCGCAGCGCGTTCTCGCGCAAGATCAGCCGACGCGCCTCATCGCTGATGTGCGCCATCACCACGCAGCCGATGGCATAGTGCGGATCAAACCAGGGCAGATCATAGCCCAGCACCACCTTGTGCGCCCCCACGCGCTCCACCATGTCCTCGATCACCCCGCGCACGGCATACGCGGCCGTCAGCTCCAGATAGACGTTGGAGAAGCGACGCGCCACATCCATACACTCTGCGAACTGGCCATGCCCCGAATGCCCGCACAGCAGCGTGATGCTGGGGTAGCGCTCGGCTACCTGCGCGATGTGCGCCGGCGAGTCGAACGCCGAACCGCCCCAGGTGTGCGTCAGCAGCAAGAGGCTGCGCGCGGCGGCGAACTCGAGCACAGGCCGGTAGGCGTCCGCGGTGATGGGAGTCTGATGAAAGGTGGGATGCAGCTTGATGCCGGCAAAGGTCGGCCGCGTGTCGTACAGCTCGAGCTCGCGACGGCCCAGCTCGCGCAAGTGCGGATCGTAGGTCAGGTAGGCGTACCAGCGACCCGGATACTGCGCGGTAACCGCAGCCATCTCGGCGTTACCGCGGACCATGTCAGCCAGCGCCGTGTGCCCGCTCGAGACCATGAGGTCCACCCCACAGCGATCCATCGTCGCGATCATCTGCTGCGGGCCGTGGTTGGGCATGTAGATGCCACGGAAATGCCCGTAGTGGGCGTGCAGATCGATGACGCCACAGGATGCGCACCGGCCGGTCTCCAGAAACTCGCGTGCGATCGGCGAGTCGATCATGCCAGCTCCACCTCCTCCAGCAGGCGTCGCAGGTTGCCGCCGGCAATGGCTCGGCGCGACGGCTCATCGATCTCGGCGCGCGCCACCATCAGCCGCGGGCCGCCCATCGGCGCCTGCGGAAAGGCGCTGCCGTAAAGCAGCCGGTCGGCGCCGTAACGATTCACAAGCTCGCGCAGCCCACAGTCCAGTTCGTAGCGCGAGATATCCACGTAAAAGCGCGGATAGCGCTCCAGAAGCGGCCGAAAGTAGCGATCGTTGCCCCACGGCCCCTGCGCAGTGACCACCAGCGTGAGCTCCGAATAGTCGGCCAGCACGTGATACGCCAGATCCCAGTCGCACGGGATCAACAGCGGGATGCGCCGCTCCGACAGCTCGTCGAGCACGCAGCCAAAGGTGATGCGATTCAGGACGTAGCGATGCTCCGTCGGCCAGGCCCACAACGCGCGCACGCCCGCAGCCGCCATCTCGTGGAAAAAGGCCGGCGTGGGCGTCAGCTCCTCAGTCTGCGGCGGCAGGATTGACCAGGCCCCCACCAGCCGCGGCTGGTGCGCGATCTCCTCGGCCAGCACGGCATTGCCGACCACCGGCGACTGGTTGCGCTCCAGCGTGTGGCACACCAGCGCCTGCTCGACGCCGTGCCAGTCCATCTCGGCCAGCAGTTGTTCCACGCCGAGACATGGCCGATAGGTGCCGGCATATTCCGCGCCCACACTCACGTTGCAGTCCATGTACACAATGTCAGAGCTCATACGCCCTCCTTCCGGCACGGTTCCGCAGCCGCTGTTCCTGATCGCCACTAGGGCAGGGTCAAGATCTCCGGCTCGCCATCGGTCACCGCAATGGTGTGCTCAAAGTGCGCACACAGGTCGCCCTCCACCGTCGCCACGGTCCAATAGTCCGCCTTGACGTACAAGTCTGCCGACCCCATGCAAACCATCGGCTCGATGGCGTAGGTCATGCCGGCGCGCAGCGGCGTGCCGCGGTCGCGCTTGCCCCAGTTGAGCACCTGCGGATCCTCGTGCATGTCGCGGCCGACGCCGTGACCGGTGTACTCACGCACGACATTGTAACCGTTGGATTCGACCCACTCCTGGATGCTCGCAGAGACGTCGCCCACGCGGTTGCCCAACCGAGAGGCGTCAATCGCCAGCCTCAGCGCCTCGCGCGTGACATCCAACAGGTGCTGCGCCCGCGCCGAGATCCGGCCCACCGGCAACGTGATGGCCGAGTCGCCCACAAAGCCGTTGTAGACTGTGCCGCAATCCAGACTGATGATGTCGCCCTCACGCAGCTTGCGTCGACCAGGCAGGCCGTGCACCAGCTCGTCGTTGATACTGGCATTGATCGCCGCCGGATAGGGGTGCCCGGGGAAGGTCCCGTTCGGGTAGTTGAGAAAGGCGGGCGTGGCGCCGTGGGCGCGCAGCACTTCGATCGCAATTCTGTTCAGCTCCCGCGTGGTAACGCCGGGGCGCACCGCCCGTGCCATCGCCTCCAGTGCCTGGGCGTTGATGCGCCCGGCCTCCCGCATGATCGCGATCTCGTCGCGCGTCTTGATGATGATAGCCACACCGCTCCCCTTGGTTGAGATCCACGCGACGCCTGCCGCAGAGTCACACGGCATCCGGTACCGGGCTGGGCACCAGTATAGCCCTGCCGATGGGCACGCGCAAAGACGATCCCGGCATTCGCCCTCAGCCGCCGGCAGTGCTACAATCGCGGCACTCCGCGCACCCAAGGAGCCGCTTGGCCCATTTCCACATGCCCGGCAGCGAGTCCCCCATCACGCGCCGCCTCGTCTGGATGATGGCCGGCGACGCTTTGACCAGCATCTTCGGCATCCTCACCGTGGCGCTCTCCACACTCAGCTTTGTGCCTCTGTATATGCAGGAGCAGGTGGGGCTGTCGGATGCGGGCGCGACGGCGTTGAGTATCGCCTCCTCGGCAGGCGCGATCCTGTCGTCGTATGCCTGGGGCTCGCTCGCCGACCGTTTAGGCAGTCTGCCCGTGATGCGCTGGATGATCCTCATGCCGGCGCTGCTGCCGCTCAGCTGGATGCTGATGCCGATGCTTCCGGCGTCTGCGCGCACGCTGGCCTTCGGCGTAGCGTTTCTACAGGGCGTGGGCAGCATCGGCTGGCAATTGGGCTCACAACGGTACCTGTTTGTCTACTCGTCGCAGTCTCAGCAGCGGGTCGCGTTCCTGACCTGGAGCTATGTCTGCGCCCAATCGGCCACCGGCCTCGGACCGCTGCTGGCGGGCAAGCTTCTGTCGGTCTCAGAAGGGCTGTCTGGCAGCCTGATGGGTCTGCGCCTGCACCCGTACGTGCCCTTGTTTGGCGGCATGCTGGCCCTGCTGGCGGCAGGCTACTTGCTTGTCACGCGGCTCGCAACAGACAGTGAACTGGATCCCCCGATGAGTCCCTGATGAGTGTTTATATAATCAGTATACTCCGTATATTATCCGCGCCTCAGCGCATTCGACCGAGCGGTCAGGCCCGGCCTGATGTCTTTGGGTGGACAGCCGCCAGCGTCTGTGTAGAATGCAGGCCATCGGATGCAACGCCACGCCACAGGAGGAACCCATGAACGACTGCGAGCGATTCCTGGCCAACATGCACTATGAACCATGCGACCGCTGCCCCTGGTGGGAGATGTGGTACTGGGAAGAGACCCTCGACCGATGGCACAAGGAGGGGCTGCCCGAGGATGTCCACCTGGCGCGCTTCCTCGGCGTCGACCATCGCGAACACGCGCCCGTCAGCCTGGGACTCATCCCGGGTTTCAAGCGCGAGACGCTCGAGGAGACCGACGACTACGAGATCTTTCGACGCACCGATGGCGTCGTCTGCCGGCAGTTCAAGGGCGACATGGGCCAGCGCATGCCGCAATGGCTGCGCTTCCCCATGGAAACGCGCGACGACTGGGAGAACGTGATCAAGCCACGCCTGGATCCACATTCGCCCACACGCTACCCCATGCGCTGGGAGGATCTCAAGCGCATGTGGGCCGGACGCGACTATCCCCTGGCCATCGGCGGCGGCTCTATCTATGGCTGGTTGCGCAACTGGATGGGCATTGAGGGCATCTGCAAAGCCCTGTACGACGACCCCGAGTGGGTCCACGAGATGATGGACTATATCGCTGACTTTGTCGTCGCTGTGGTACACCGCGCGGTGACGGAAGTCCAGTTCGATTATGTCACTATGTGGGAAGACATGGCCTACAAGGCCGGCCCACACATCTCGCCGCGCATGTTCCGCGAGTTCATGCTCGAGCCCTACAAGAAGGTCACCAGCGAGTTCCACGCGCACGGCGTAGACCTGATCTTTGTGGACAGCGATGGCGACTCGAGCCTGCTGATGCCCCTGTGGCTGGAGGGAGGCGTGACGGGCTACTATCCCATCGAGCGCGCCTCCGGCATGGACGCGCCCACGCTGCGCAAAGCGCACGGCCGCCAGCTTCGTCTGATCGGCGGCATCGACAAGCGCGCCATGGCCGCAGGCCCGGCCGCCATCGAGGCTGAGCTGGCGAACGTCGCGCCGTTGGTCGCCGACGGCGGCTATATCCCCTGGTGTGACCACCTGGTGCCGCCGGATGTGTCATTCGAGAACTATATGTACTATCTGACCCGCATGAAAGAAATGACCTTGAACCCCAAAGGATTCAAGGCCAGGCTCTGAGTGGGGCGCGCAGCGGGGGCCTGCCGTGCAGGCCCCCGACCCCTGTTCAGGCGTGCCGCTGCGCCACGTCGACGAGCGCGATAAAGTTGCGCGCCGCCCGCTCGCCATAGATGCCTGATGACGTCCCCCCCAGCATCCAGTCGCGCTTGCCGCAGGTCTGCAGCAGTTCCTCTGCCATGCCCAACACCTCCTCGCGCGAGCGCGTGTCGAGCACCTCCATGTCATCCAGTCCGCCCACCAGACAGACGCGCCCGCCAATGCGCTGCAACGCTTCCTGCATCGCGATATCGCCGTAGGGCGGCTGCTCGACGGGGTCCAGCGAGTCAATCCCCAGCGCAGCGATGCTCTCAAGACAACGCTGCATGCGCCCATGGTTGTGATAGTGCGCGATGGCACCGTATGACTGGATCATCTCGACCAGCGGTTTGTCGTACGGCACCACCAGCTCCTGCCAGGAGCGCGGCCCCATCAACTCGGTGGAGTACTCGCCGCCCACCACACGCACGCAGTCCACGCCCGCGGCACAAGCTTGCTCTATCGCTGCGAACTCGCGCTCAGCCGCAATGCGCACCATCTCGCGGATGATGTCCGGCTCGCTGGCCCACAGCAGGCTGCAGTACTCCGTGCCGAGCATGTCGTTGGGGAAGCAGATGCCGGTCGCCATGCCCAGGATGGCCATGCCGTCATCGCCGACCCTCGCCTTGTGCGCCTTCCAGCGCTCCATGTCCGGCTCGGCCGGCACAAAAGACAATGCCAGCAACGCCTCGATGTCGGCCAGGCTCTTGCAGAAATACTCCGTGCTGGCACTGGTCTGCGCAGTCGTGGTGGTCACTGCTACCAGATCGCGTCCGGGCGCATGCAACACACGCCGCACCTGGTTGCCGCGTTTCTCCGTCTCGACCGGCCAGACAGCGCCTGCCACGGGGTTGATGCCCATCCCGACCTCAAGCCACGGGTCGGTGCGCGCCACCAATTCCGCGCCCAGAGGCGTCTCCCAACCCACGCGCCCCAACCCCCAGGGCGCCACAGGGATGCGGTCCGGCTCCTCGTGGCGCAGCGCAGCCAGCATGCGCTCGCGCGACGTCATCGTGTGAACCATTCGGCCTGCCTCCTCACCCACAGATGCTGCCCCGAGCCGGTCCAGCGCCTACAGCGCAGCGGCGCCAGCATAGCAGTGCAGCCGCAGTGTGTCAAACCATCGGTAGCCTTGAATCACAGACGTATAAGCCCTCTGAGGCAACTTGTGAATGCGCCCCGTCTGTGCTATACTACCCCACAATACTTGTGCAGGGGCACGCGCAGCGCCATGGACTATGAAGCCGTAATCGGCATGGAAGTGCACGCACAGATCCGCACAGAGTCCAAGATGTTCTGTGGATGCTCAGCGGATTATGCCTCGGCGACGCCAAACTCACACGTCTGTCCGGTCTGCATGGCACTGCCGGGCGTCCTGCCCGTGATCAACCAACGTGCCGTGGAGGCCACGGTGCTCACCGGCTTGGCGCTCGGGTGCGACATCCCGGAATTCGCCAAGTTCGACCGGAAAAACTATCCCTATCCCGACCTGCCCAAGGGCTACCAGATCTCGCAGTACGACCTGCCCTTGTGCATCCGCGGGCACCTTGATATCGACACTGAGGCCGGCCAACAGACCGTCCGCATCCGGCGCGTGCACCTCGAAGAGGATACCGCCAAGCTGGTGCACGCGGGTGACAGCAGCCTCATAGACTATAACCGCGCCGGCGTCCCGTTGATGGAGATCGTCACCGAAGCCGACCTCCACAGCGCCGAGGCAGCCTCCGCGTACCTGGTGACGTTGCGCACAATCCTGCGCTACCTGGGCGTCAACAACGGCAACATGGAGGAGGGAGCGCTGCGCTGCGAGGCCAACGTTTCCCTGCGGCCGCTGGGCACAGAGTCGTTCGGCACCAAAGTCGAGGTCAAAAACCTCAACTCGTTTCGAGCGGTTCGCCAGGCCATCGACTATGAGATCGATCGCCAGCGACGCCTTCTGGATGCCGGCCAATCCGTCACGCAAGTGACCATGGGCTGGGACGATGTGCGAGGGTGCACGGTCTTTCAGCGCTCCAAAGAGGGCGCCGAAGACTACCGTTACTTTCCGGAGCCGGATCTGCCGCCATTGACGCCGTCCAGGGCCTGGGTGGCCGAGATGCGGGCCACATTGCCCGAACTGCCCGCTGCCAGGGCTGCACGTTTCGTCGAGCAGTACGGACTGCGCGAGCACGATGCGCGCCTTTTGGCCGAAGAGCGCGCCATTGCCGAGTATTTCGAGGCTACGGTTGCCGCGGCCCGCGCACACACCGAGCCTCGCGGCGTGGCTAACTGGCTCCTGGGAGAGCTGTTCAGGCTGCTGCGTGAGCACGCCTGCGACATCGACCAGTGCCGAGTCTCGCCGGAAGGACTGGCTGACCTGCTCGGCCTGATTCACCAGGGCGCCATCAACGCCACGGTGAGCAAGCAGGTTCTCGAAGAAATGTTCACCTCTGGCGATGCCGCCGACGTGGTGGTGCGGCGCGAGGGCCTCACGCAGCTGAACGACCACGCCGAGTTGGCGCGGGTCATCGACCGCGTGCTGGTCAGCAACCCCAAGCCCGTCCAGCAGTATCTCGACGGCAAGCAGAGCGTGTTGGCGTTCTTCGTAGGCCAGGTGATGCGTGAAACGCGCGGGCAGGCCAACCCCAACATCGTGGGGCCGCTGCTCAAGGATCGTCTCGAAAAGCAGAGAAACCGATAGAGCCAAGCAACGACGCAAGGTAACCAAAAGGCTCTATGACCGACTGCTTATCTCTGGCATGAGCGCCTAGCCGCCGAAGACCAAGACTGCGCATGCCCCGAACCGCACGTGGATTCGTCCCGTGTTCGGTTCGGGGCGTTTTCTATGCCTGGGCCGGAAGGGCGGGCGCCAGCGCGGGGCCATGATGCGCTTTCGCGCAGAATTTGGCCGCATGTTGCGGTCAGCACATGTTATCGACAGGATGCTATACAAGGCACTTGCAGGAGGACACTATGGTTCCGCGAACACCGTACGAGATCGCCATCGAGCAATTCAACACCGCCGTCAAGTACATGGACATCGATCCGGCCGTGGCCGAGATCATGCGGGTCCCGCGCCGAGAATTGACTGTGCACTTTCCCGTCAAGATGGACGACGGCACGGTACAGGTGTTCACAGGCTATCGCGTCCAGCATAGCCACGACTGTGGCCCGGCCAAGGGTGGAATACGCTACCACCCCGACGTGACCCTCGACGAGGTCAAGGCCCTCGCGATGTGGATGTGCTGGAAGTGCTCGGTCATGAACCTGCCCTACGGCGGCGGCAAGGGCGGCG
>DIVQ01000234.1:0-3707 GCA_002423325.1 Anaerolineales bacterium UBA6128
ACACCACTAACTGAGACATTATCGCTCATGGAAAACGTCATTGCGCTATTGGCCGACCGTGCCGGAGCGCAGTGACCGAGCGTTCCGGGCGAGGACGCAGATCGGCGCCCTGAGGGGACGATCAGCGCTGAGGATGCCGGGGCACGGCTTGCCGGCAGATTGGACGCTGCTGTACGCAGGACCGCCGACGCGAGATGCGTCGGCGGTCTGCTGTTGTGCGATCGGTTGCGCCCGATCTGGCGGGCGAGGCTGCCTATTCAGCGTCCGGCTTGTCGGCCCAGGCGCGCACGGCGTCAATCAGGCAGTCGACGTCGGCCTTGGTATTATAGCCCTGTACCGACAGACGCGCGTAGCGCTGATCCTGCCAGCCGGTGAGCGGGATTTCGATGTGGCGCGCGCCCAGCTCAGCCTGCAGCCCCTTGATGTCCTTGCGGGGCAGGGTGATGGTGTTGATCTGCGAGAACCACTCGGGCGAGTCGGGACAGTTCTGCGGCAATCCGGAGATCGCGCCGATCTGCTCACGGGCATAGCGCACCAGCTCGTGGCAGCGCGCACGCACTGCCATCCAGTCGTGCCGCTCCATAAAGTCGAGGGCAGCGGGCACGGCTAAAAAGGCCGACATGTCGCGCGTGCCGTTGTACTGCTGCTCCTCGATAAAGCCGGAGCGGCTCTCAAAACTGCGCCAGCCGCCACTGACGATCAGCGGCTCGACCATCGGCTGAGCGTCCTTGCGCGCGTACAGAAAAGCAGACCCCTTGGGCGTCAACATCCATTTGTGGCAGTTGCCTGTGTAATAGTCACAGCCCAGATCGTGCATGTCCAGGTCCATCTGTCCCGGCGCATGCGCGCCGTCAATCAGGGTCACGATGCCACGCTCGCGGGCGCGCTCCATCAGCGGCTTGATGGGCAACGTGAGCGCAGTGGGCGAGGTGATGTGGCTGAGATACAGCACCCTCGTGCGCTCGGTGACGCCCGACCAGATCGTCTCGATCACGTCCTCCGCAGAAGTTACAGGCAGCGACACGGTCTGATGAACGTACTTGGCCTTGCGCTTGCCGCAGATAAACTCCCACATCCTGTCCAGGCAGCCATACTCCTGGTCCGTGGTGAGCACTTCGTCGCCCGGCTGCAAATCGATCGAGTGCGCGATCACGTTGACACCCATCGTGGCGTTGACAACGAAAACGAGCTCATTCGCGTCAGCCCCCAGGTAGGCTCCCAATCGTTCGCGCGCCTGCGGCAGCAGCTTGGAATAGGTCTGCCCCAGGAAGGCCCCCGGATGGCATTCCAGGTCGAACTGGTAATGCTGCCAGGCCTGAAACACGGGCAGCGGGCAGGCGCCGTATGACCCGTTGTTCAGGTAAACAGTGCCGGGTCGCAGGAGGAACAGCTCCCGGAGGCCATTGGTTTCGTCCGTTACGGTTGCCATTACGCAGGTATCTCCTTTGATGATGTGCGTTCGAGCCGGAATCGGCCGCGTGATAGGATCGGCCGACGCGCCATGGTACCCGGTGTAACACCGGGGCAAAGCCGTATGTCAGCGCCAGCGACAAGCGCGTCTGCCGGCGGCAGAGCGGCTGTCGGGCGTGTGGCCGGTCTCGACCCAGATCCCGCGCGCATCGGGGCCCGGCCGTGTCAGGGGCGGGCAAACTGACTGCGTGGAGACAGACAGGAGGAGGCGGCTTGGTTGTTAACCCGAGGAGCCTGATGCTGCAGATGCGATCACGTATGGTCCACGATCGAGCCCTGGTGGGCCCGCTCTGGCACAGTCCATCTGCGCGCCATTATAGTACGCATTGTGGAAAAGGGTAACTGGGCCAGGCGAGGTCGCGCGGCGCACGCGCGATCAGCGGTCTAGGCCGATGCGCCCGCGCTGGGGGGCGTCGACTCCTGTTGTTGCTCAGTGGCTTCGGCGGCGGGCGCCGTGAGCAGCTGGGTTTCGGCACCGTGCGGGGTCGGGCGTGGTGGAGCTGCCGTAGCCCTGGCGCCGGCAAAGGGGCTGCCCTCTGCATCGCGCGTGAGCGCGCTGCCCAAAGCGCCGATGCCCACAAGGATCCACGGCCAAATCCCGATGCGCGCCAACAGCAGCGCACCCAAACCGATAAGAAAGATCCCTGCGCTCAACCCCTGATAGGTTCTGCTGCCCATGGTACCCCCCTGCATGCGAACCAGCGCGCCACGGAGCTGCCGATCAGGCGCTCTGCAGCTCGGCCCCTTCCGGCTCCTCGGGCTTGCTGGTTACTGGGAAGAGGTAGAACATCAGCCCCCCGATCAAGTTCATCGTGCCGCCAATCAGCAGCGTGTTGCGGATTCCGATCTTGGACGACACCGCCACGCCAATCAGCGGCATGATAAAGGC
The DNA here is from genome assembly GCA_002423325.1 of Anaerolineales bacterium UBA6128. Taxonomy (GTDB): domain Bacteria; phylum Chloroflexota; class Anaerolineae; order UBA1429; family UBA1429; genus UBA6128. The sequence goes on from DIVQ01000234.1 coordinate 2,360, forward strand.
CCCCACGTTCATCACGGTGTTGTAAATGGCAGTAGCAGTCATCTTGCTCTTTTCCGGCAGCCGCGACATCCAAATCATCGTGTGGCTGAGGCTCCAGCTAGGCGTCAGCACGTTCTGCACAAAACCAGCCAGCAGGATGAACGTCAGGTTGGGGAACAGGGCCACCAGAAACGGCCACGTAAACGTGGTCGGCAGGGCGAGACGCAGGCCCTTGTTCTCGCCCACCTTTTTGAGCAGCTTGCGGCCCAGCCAGTACCCCACCACCGCGCCAATGTTGCCCAGCGTGGAGGTCGCACCGATCCAGCTGTCTGAAGCGCCCAGTTCGCGCACGTAAAAGATCACATACAGCGGGCCGACAAACCAGGATCCCAGCGAGATCAGGAACGAGTTGATCATTATGCGTCTGAACTCGGGGCTCTCGCGCAGCACCGAAAAGCCGAGGCTGTCGCGCCACGAGGGCTTGGCGGCGGCTACCGGCGCGGCCTCCTTCTGTGGCACGCGGATGCGCGCCACCAGCCAGACGCTGATGGCGCCGCCCAGAAAGCCGGCCAGGTACAACCATTGGTAGTTGGCCGGGAAGGTGGCCTGCCGCGTGTCCAGCCAGCGGCCCGCCAGAAAAATCAGCGGCGCGACGATCGCGGCGCTCAGGATGCTGCGCGTGCTCATCACGCTGGCGCGCGTGCGGGGCGGCACCACCTCCGCAAACATCGGGTTCCAGGCCACCGAAAAGAGCACGGAGGGGATGGTGGCACCAATCAAAATCACGGCCGTGGCGTTCCCCAGCCCCTGGTCCTGGGTCAAAAACAGCGGAAACAGCGCGAGGAGGGGATAGATCAGCCGGGAGGCGAACAGGCTGCCCACCATCCACGGCATATAGCGCTTCTTTCGCTCCAAAAAGATCGCCATCGGCATGTACAATAACATGGCCTCGAGGGCCGGGATGGAGGACATCAAGCCGATGACGGCGTTCGAAGCGCCCAGGCGCACGACGTACGCTGAGTTAAAAGCTGCGGCAGCCGAGAGTATGGAGGCAAACGCCACTTCGACCGCCAGCAACCAGGCGTTGCGGTCGGTTTCGCCCTTTGGTGGGCCAAAGCGCTGCCATAGCATCTTGAAACGATACGACCACATACAGGTCCCTCAGTCAGAGTCGGAATGCGGGCCCACTGAGTCTGGGGGCCCTGTTGGAGAGTATACCACTGTTTGCGCCAACACGTGCTGGCACCACCGATAGTATCACCACACCGGCCCCGAGATGCAAAAAGGCCCCTCGCGCAGGGGTTCGCTGGGGGCGCCGCAGTGCGACCGCGTTGCGTAAGCAGGGCAGCCGCTCCCCGGGCCGAGGCCC
>DIVQ01000234.1:3766-28176 GCA_002423325.1 Anaerolineales bacterium UBA6128
CTTTTTCAGTGCCCTCCCTGGGGGACCGCGACGGCCAGTCGAAAGCCCACGTACTCGTCGCGCGCAAAGGGCGCACTGACCTCGTGGCGGTTTGTGGTGCGCACGTCGCGGGCGGGATAGCTCCACGCGCCGCCCCGCGCTCCGCGCGTGTATCCGCCCGCGGGGCCTGTCGGGTTTACAAGCGGCGATACGCTATAGTAGCCCCAGTCGTAATAGTCGAACGTCCATTCCCACAGGTTGCCGGCCATGTCAGCACAGCCATAGACGCTGTCGCCCGCCGGACTGCAGCTGCCGATCGGCGCCGTGTCACGCACGCAGGTCCACAGGTTGCACAGCAGACAGAACGGGGGATTGTCGCCCCAGGGGAACGTGCGCCCGTCGGTGCCGCGCGCTGCCTTTTCCCACTGCGCCTCGGTGGGCAGGTGCACGTTACGGTCGGTCGCCTGGCTGGCCCAGCTGCAGAATGCCTCCACGTCGAGATAGCTGACGTAGCGCACCGGATAGTCGTCGCCGTCGGCCAACGCGCGCGCGTCGCCTGCGTATGAGGTGGCACTGACAAAGGCGCGCCATTGCGCCACCGTCACCTCGTACTGGCCGATCAGGTACTCATCCAAGTAGACGGCATGCTGTGGCCGCTCGTCGCCCTCGGCGTCGGTATCCGAGTCTGGCGCGCCCATGACAAAGCTTCCCGCCGGCACGCGCACCAGCGGCACCACCGCGCCGGGGGCCAGGTACAACGCCTCGCCCGTTGAGGGCGCGTTGGCGACGACGGGGAGACACACCACACGCGGCTGGGCCGCCTGTGCGGCCGGAGGCGCGCCCAGCGAGTGCCAGATCGACGCCGCGCCCAGCACGGCCGCCATGCCTAGCGCGAGTCGCCCAGCCCACCTGCTGCCCATTCAACCCCCTGCCGGTCCTGTTCACGCAAGCCGTCCGTACCGGCGGCCCTGCGCGCACAGCATATAGCACGACAGGCCGTGATATGCAAACAACGGACCGACGATGAGCCAGGCTGCCCGGCGATTTGGTCACAGCCGCAATTTGCAGGCGCGTTGCCCGCAACCGCCGCTTCCACTCTCGACGCGCTTGACACCCGCTTGCGCCACGCCTAGAATCGGTGCACAATCGGCTTGGTAGATTGCACCCTCATATTTGTAAGGAGACAGCGTCATGCGCAAGACACCTATCGGCATCGCCATGCTCAACGATGAGCGCCCCCACGTCTGGCAGGTGAACCAGGAAGCCAACATGGCCGTGGTGAACCAGTGGGCCGACATTATTCGCAAGGGCCTCAAGAACGCGGATGGCTCTTCGTACGAGGTCGTCGTCGCCTCTGAGACCATCACCTCTACGCGCGTCGCGCAAAAGGTGGGCGAGGAACTGCGTCGCGCCGGCTGCCGTTCGCTGATCATGTGCTACAACGTCTGGAACTTTCCCTTCCTGGCGTGGCCCTTTGTCAACGCCGTGGGCCGCGACATGCCTATCCTGAGCCTGTCGAACAACAACGGCCAGTTCCCCGGCAACGTCGGCCTGCTGGCCTCCGATGGCGCACTGCGCCAGGCCGGCAAGCGCACGCACCGCATCGTGGGCGAGATGAACGACCCCGAAACGCAACAAAAAGTGTTTGACTGGATCCGCGCCGCCCAGGCCGCCACCACCATCCAGACCGAAGTCTACGGCATGTACGGCGGCGCCTCGATGGGGATGGACACCGGCTACTTTCCACAGGTACCCATGCTCAAGACGTTGGGCTGCAACGTCCGCCAGATCGACCAACTCCTGCTCGTCAAGTACATGGAAAAGGTCGATGAGGCCGAGGTTGAAAAGGCGCTGGCCTGGTTCAAAAAGCTGCTCGGCCCCCGCCTGCGCTTTGATGGCAGAATGCTGACCCCCGAGACGCTCAAGACCCAGATCCGCGTCTATCTCGCCATGCGTATGGTGAACGAGGAAAAAGGCTTTGATTTCTGCGGGCTCAAGGGCCAACGCGAACTCACCGAGTACATCACCCTGGGCGACGTGCCCGAGATGGTGATGAACGACCCGTACGACTGGAACGGCCCCAAGGAGCCCACCGTTTGCTCCACCGAGGCCGACTCGATGGCCGCCGTCACCATGCAGCTGCTCAAGTATGTCACCGGCGGCCTGCCCTCGCTGTTCATGGACGTGCGCCTGTACCTGCCCGAGCTCAATCTGTGGGACTGGTGCAACTCGGGCAACCACGCCTCATGGTACGCGCGGCGCAGCTCGGACCCGGCCGTCAACTATGAAAAGATCACCTTCCACCCGGCGCTGGAGTACTATTTCAAGGCCGGCGGCGCCTCGGTCGAGTTCGACGCCGAACCGGGCGAGATGACCTACGCGCGCCTGGGCATCTGGGACGACAAGCCGTTCATGGCCATCATGAAGGGCGAGGCTGTGGCGCTGCCCGCTGAGGAGCGCAGCCGCATTGACCATCTGACCGATCCCACCTGGCCGCACGTGCACGCACGCCTCACCTGCTCGTTCGAAGAGTTCCTGGCGCTCTTCCCGTGCAACCACGTCATGGGCACCATGGGCGACCAGGTGCGCGCGCTGACCAACCTTTGCGAGATCACCGGCATCAACCCGATCATCTTTGGGCCCGAGGCCGCCGACCGCATCACGCCGATCTGGGAACGGTTCTAGTTCGGCCGAGTTACCTGTCTGGGGCAGAGTGACTGCGCACTCTGCCCCAGACAGCCCACTGCCCGCCCGAAGAGGTGACGTTTGAACAGCAAAGATCTGCGCACGGTGCGTGTCGGCGTGGTGGGCTGTGGCTACTGGGGCCCCAAGCTGATCCGCAACTTTCAGTCCCTGCCCGGCTGCGAGTTGCACATGGTCTCGGACCTGCGCCCCGACCGCCTGGAGCACATCGCGGGGCTCTACCCCGGGGTACAGGTAACGACCGACTATGCCGAGCTGCTGGCCAGCCCGGTCGAGGCCGTGGCTCTGGCTACGCCGGTGCGCTCGCACTATGAGATGGCCTGCCAGGCGCTGCGGGCCGGCAAGCACGTGCTGATCGAAAAGCCCCTCACCACCAGCGCCCGCGACGCTGAGGCCCTGATCGCCCTTGCCGAGCAGCAGCAGCGCGTGCTGATGGTGGGACATACGTTTGAATACGTGCCCGCGGTCAACTATATGCGCGATTTCATCGCGCGGGGCGACTTGGGGCGCGTGTTTTACGTCAACTCGACGCGCGTCAACCTCGGCATCTTTCAGAAGGACATCAACGTCATCTGGGATCTCGCGCCGCACGACATCTCGATGCTGATCTATGTGCTGCAGGATCGGCCCACCCAGGTCAGCGCGCGAGGCGCGGCCTACGTGCAGCCGCACATTGAAGACGTGGCCTGGGTGACGCTGGGCTTTCCCAGCGGCGCCATGGCCGACATCCGCGTCAGTTGGCTGGACCCGTGCAAGATCCGCCGCACCACCGTGGTCGGCTCGAAAAAGATGCTGGTCTACGACGACGTCGAGGCGACGGAAAAGATCCGCGTCTACGACAAGGGCGTAGACGCCCCCCCCTACTCGGACACGCTGGAACAGTTCCACCTGTCCTACCGCTATGGCGACATCACCACGCCGGCGATCTCGGGGCAGGAGCCGCTGGAGATCGAGTGCCGCCACTTTTGCGACTGCGCGCGCAATGGCCAGACGCCCCGCAGCGACGGACGCGTGGGGTGGCAGGTGGTGCGTGTGCTCGAGGAGGCGCAGACCTCACTGCAGAGCGGTGGGCAGGTGCGCACCCTGAGCTGGTAGCGCACGGAACGCGAGCACAACAAAGCAGGGCTGCGGAATACCGCAGCCCTGCTCTTCGTGTCGCCTTGTAGCTGTACCCTACGGCGTCAGCTCGGAATCGTCGGTATCGGGCCAGAAGGCGAACAGCGAGCCCACCGAGCAGCCCAGCAGGTTGCGCCGGATGGCCTCGCCAAAGATGGGCGCCACCGACAGGATCGTCATGTTGGGCAGCATCTTTTCGGGCGGGATTGGGACGGTGTTCGTGGTGACGATCTCTTCGACCTCGGGGATCTGGCGCAGGCGCTCGATGGCCGGGCCACTGAACACCCCATGCGTACAGGCCAGGGTGATGCGCCGCACGTCCATCTTGCGCAGCAGCTCGACTATGGCTACGATCGAGCCGCCTGTGGCGATCTCATCGTCAAAGATGATCACGTTTTTGCCGACGACGTCGCCAATGATGCCCGCCATCTCAACGCGGTCGTCGGCCACGCGTTCCTTGTCTCCCGCCGCCACCCCTACGCCGAGTGTGCGTGCCAGCTTGGCCGCCCGCTTGGCATGCCCGATGTCGGGCGCCAGAATGACAGTGTCGGTCAAGTCGCAGTTGCGAAAATGCCGAATGAAGACACCGTGCGCCGTGAGATGATCGGCGGGCATGCTGAAGAACCCGTGCACCTGCGGAGAGTGCAGCGTCATCGTCATCACGTGGTTCGCGCCCGCCGTGGCCAGGAGATCGGCCACCAGGCGCCCTGCGATCGAGATGCGCGGTTCATCCTTCTTGTCTGAGCGACCATACGAATAGTAGGGGATGACCGCGTGCACTGTGTGCGCCGAGGCGCTGCGCGCCGCATCGATCATGAACAGCATCTCGAGGATGTTGTCACTCACGTCGGGCGTGAGCGACTGGATGATAATCACCTCTTTGCCGCGCACGCTGTCGCCGAGCTGCACAAAAAGGTTGTCGTTGCTAAAGCGCATCGTCTTGTGCGAGCTGAGCGGACAGCCGAGGTAATCGGCAATCTCTTGTGCCAGTTGCGGGTGCGAGCTGCCCGAAAAGATGCGCAGCTCTTGCGTCGGATCCCCCTTGCCCAGACTATGCATCACAGTCTCCTGCTCCTCCAAGTGCGCGCGTCGTGAATTCTCGTTTGGCCCGCGCCGCCGGTCACTATAGTACAGGAAGCGCAACACGCCAAACCCCCGCGCGGCATTTGGCGTGCTCACAGACCATGCCCGATTGTGCAATCGAGCCGTTGCGGCGTTCGGCGCCGATCCGTGCTCAGGCACGAACCTTGGCGGGCGAGGCCGCCACGCGCTGGCCGTTGGCAGACAGGCGACTCTTGATCTCCAGCACCTGACGCCGGGTGACGTCGTCCTTTTCAAACAGCGCTGCGATCTTGTTGCAGCCGTGCATCACGGTGGTGTGGTCGCGTCCCCCCAGCGCACTGGCGATCTGTGGGTGCGACATTGGCGTCATCTCGCGCGCGAGATACATGGTCACCTGCCGGGCGACCACCAGATCGCGCGTGCGACGGGGACCCACGATCTCCTCGCGGGCGACGCCATAATAGGCCACGACGGCATCCAGGATCTCGTCGATCGTGACGCGTGCTGTTGGGCGCACCAGATCGCGCAGCGCTCTCTCAGCCGTCTGCACATTGAGCGGGTATTCCATCATGCGCGCCAACGCGAGAAAGCGCGTGAGCGCGCCCTCGAGCTCGCGGATATTGCTCTCAACCTGCTCGGCGATGAACTCGATCACCTCTCTGGGCAACGTCACACCGCGTTCCTCGGCCTTGGTCTGCAGAATCACCATGCGCGTCTCTAGGTCGGGCGGCTGCACGTCGGCAGTCAATCCCCACTCAAAGCGCGACCGCAGACGCTCCTCCATGCCGGTGAAGGCCTTGGGCGAGCGATCGCTCGACAGCACAATCTGCCGGTTCTCCCGATGCAGCTCGTTAAAGGTGTGGAACAGCTCCTCTTGCGTGGCTTCTTTGTTCAGAATGAATTGGATATCGTCCAGCAGCAGCACGTCAATGGTGCGGTACCGCGCACGGAATTCCTCCGTGGTGCGGTTGCGGATCGAGTTGATCATTTCGTTGGCAAATGTTTCCGCCGAGACGTACAACGTGCGCTTCTGGCACGAGACGGCATAGTTGCCGATGGCGTGCAGCAGGTGCGTCTTGCCGAGGCCAACACCGCCATAGATGAACAGCGGATTGTAGGCCTTGCCGGGATGCTCGGCGACCGCCAGTGAGCCGGCATGCGCCATGCGGTTGGCGTTGCCTACGATAAAGTTGTCGAACGTCAGGCGTGTGTTGAGGCGTGCAACCTCAACCTCGCTCGCGCTGCCGTTGCCCGGAGCCTGCATCAGGCCCAGCAGTTCCACCGGCTCCTGCGCCACAGCGCCATTGTGGCCCACAACAAAGCGCACCGTGACTGTGCGGCTGGCCACCTTGGTCACTGTGCGCTGAACGAGACCATACAGCCGCTTTTCCAACCAGTCCTTGGCGTAGGCCGAGCCCGCGCCCACCACCAACACGCCGTCCTCGTACGAAAGCCCTGTTGTCTTGCGCACCCAGGTATCGAACGTCGCTTTGTCAAGTTGCAGCTCCAGCTGCCCCAGCGCCGCGTGCCACAGGTTCTGTGCATCCATACTCGTCCTCTCCAATCGACCGGGTCGGGGCGCCGGAAGACCGCTGCCAAGCACTCACCATCGGGACACTATCACGCAGGCGCCAACATACGCCAGCATGCCATAGCCTGCCGTTCTATTACGTCTTCGTAGAACAAGGCCCTTACGGACCTCCGGGCCCGGACAATCAGTGCGCTGCCAGGCCCTGTTATCTTTTCCCGCGATGTGAGACGGAGGAAAGATACGGGGCGATCAGATCAGGGGCAATTCGGTTGGAACAAGGTGCATCCGATATGAGGCGCTAAAGCGCAACGCCTGTATCTCACATCGCTTTGGCGCAATCATTCTACCACTGCCTCCCCGCTTTGGCAAGGGATCACCCCCGCACCCATCCTTGTATTGCCTCGTGCAGCACTACTGCTGGGGATCAGAGAGGATTGGGCGCCCACAGGTTGTGGTCGCCTTACGCACGCGGGATTTACAAATGTCAGCCATTTGTCAGTTTTCGACGTCACGCCACCTGCGCCACCCCGTACCCGCCCCGGCAGGCCGCGTTTGACGCGCCGCTTGCGCCCGGCTATGCTGTGCAGCGGAGGAACCAACAGGATGAACATTGACCTTGACGGTATGACGGCGCTCATCACGGGCGGCGCGGGCGGCATCGGCAGAGCGTGTGCGCGCACCCTCGCCGAAGCGGGCGCGCGCATAGCGGTGGCAGACCTCAACCTGGCGGGCGCCCAGGAGACGGTGGCGCCTTTTCAAGGCATCGCGCTGGGCTGCGACCTGGCTGATCCGGAGGACGCTGCCCGAACCGCGCGCAACGCAGAGGATGCGCTGGGTGGCGTAGACATTCTGATCAACAACGCCGGGCTGATCGTCTACTGTGATGGCATCCAGGGCGTGACCGTCGACTCCTGGGACAAAGTGCTGGATGTCAACCTGCGTGCCCCCTACATCCTGTGCCGCGAGCTGCTCGCCCCGATGAAGGCGCGCGGCCGCGGCCGCATTATCAATTTCAGCTCGATGGCCGCGCGCTCCGGCGCCATCGACGCTGGCCTGCAGTACGCCTGCTCCAAGGCTGGGCTGATCGGCCTGACCCGCACCCTCGCCAAAGAGGGCGGGCCTTACGGCATCACCGTGAACGCGCTGGCGCCCGGCATCATCGCCACCGACCCGGTCAGGGCCAAGGTGGGCGACCGCGAGGCGGACTATGCCGCCCGCATTCCCCTGCGCCGCCTGGGCCAGGCGCAGGATGTCGCCAACGCCGTACTGTTCCTCGCCTCGCCCCTGGCCAGCTACATCACGGGCGTAGTGCTGGACATCAACGGCGGCATGTATATGGGCTGAGCGCAATGCGGCGCACCGGCGAGGCCCCGCAGCGCCCGCTGCATACCATCACAGACAGGAGCTGACATGCGAGCACTGGTCAAGTACGCACCAGGGCACGGCAACGTAGCGATACGCGAGGTGTCGGTGCGTGAACCGGGCGACGACGAGATCCTCATCCGTGTGCGCTATTGTGGTATCTGCGGCACCGACCTGCACATCTATGCCGACGAGTTCCCCAATACGCCGCCCGTCATCATGGGCCACGAGTTCTGCGGCACGGTGGAGCGCGTGGGGCGCGCCGCACAGGCCAGCTGGAAACCGGGCGACCGTGTGGTGGGCGAGCTTCACACTGGCGCCTGTGGCACCTGTGCGCTGTGCCGGGCCGGCAAGCCGCACATCTGCGATTCCAAGCTGGCGCTGGGCAGCAAGTTCGACGGCGCCTTTGCCGAATACCTGACGCTGCCCGCCTGGCTGGCGCATCCGCTGCCAGACGCCATCCCGTGGGAAGTGGCGGGCGTCACCGAGCCCTTTGCGATCTCGGCGCACTGCTTGATCGAGCGCGGCAACCTTGGAAGCGCGGGCAGCGTGCTGATCACCGGCGCCGCCACCATGGGTCTGATGGCCACTATCTGGGCCAGCCGCCTGGGTGTCGAGCAGATCATCGTCGCCGGCACGCAGCTGGACGCCGACAGCCGCCTGCCCCTGGCGCGCGAACTCGGCGCCACACGAGTCGTCAATGTCCAGAGCGAGGACTTGTCCGAGGTCGTCCGTGATGCCACAAACGGCCAGGGTGTGGACGCCTGGGTGGAGTGCTCCGGCTCCGGCGCAGCCATCCGCTCCAATCTGCCCCTGGTGCGCAAGACGGGCAAGATCGTGCTGATCGGCCTTGTGGGGCCGGAAACCATCGCCGTGCCCTGGAACACGCTGCTGTACCGCGAGATCGACCTGTTTGGCTGCTTCAGCTCGCCGCCCAGCAGCTGGCAAAAGGCGTTGGCGGCCGAAGCCGACGAGGCCGCCAAGCTGCGCAGGCTGGTCTCGGCCATCCTGCCCCTGGAACGCTGGGAACAGGGCTTTGAGATGGTGCGCCGCGGCGAGGCCATCAAGATCCTGATCGACATGCACGCCTCAAGCTGAGCACTGACCTGCTGCAGTCCCTGTCACAACCGCCGTGGGCGCACTGCTGGAATGCCTGGTCCGCATCGCAGCCATCCTCGGCCGCGATGAAGCTACTGCGGTCCTGGAGCGCCCCCCTTGCTGCCCCGAAGCTGAGCTCCGAGACCCGCAGATCGGTGCGTCCCAGGCGCCGGTAGTACATGGCCACTCTCCCTTTCCGCCGCGCCTCGGGGTCGCTCGGCGCGCAGTGCCGCTGGTTTCCCTGCTGCCCGATCAAGCGCATGGCCAACAGCGACCGTCAGGCGTCTCGCTCCACCGCCTCGAGCCAGGCCTGCGCGATCAGTGCGTGCCCGGTCGGCGCAGGGTGCACGCCGTCCGTTGCCCACAGCTCGGGCGCCCTCCGCGTGCTGGCTGCAGCAAACAGCCCATCCAGCGGAACATACAGCGCCTCGAACTCGCGAGCCAGGCTGCGCGCAACCTGGATCTTGGGGTCCAGGTCCTCGCGCCAAGCCAACCGATCGGGCGGCGTGGGCAGCAGGAACGGCTCCAGGATGACCAGCCGTGCGCCCAGGTCGCGCACAGCGCCAAGGATCGCGCGGTAGTCCTCGGCGTAGACGGCGGCCGTCGTGGGATCGTTGGCGTCGTAGCGCCGCCAGGTGTCGTTGATGCCGATCAGGATCGACACCACGTTCGGGCGCAGGTCGAGGCAATCAGACTGCCAGCGGGCGCGCAGGTCTTGCACCCGGTTGCCGCTGATGCCCCGATTGAGGAACCGCACCCGTCTGCCAGGATGGCTGGCTGTGTACCAAGCGGCGACGAGCGCCGCATAGCCGCTGCCAAGCTGGTTGTCATCCGACCGGCTGCGCCCGGCGTCGGTGATCGAGTCTCCCTGGAAGAGCACGAGGTCATCCACATGCAACATACTGGCTCCTTCATCGCGAGATTGGCGCGTCCTTTGCCTCGGGATCGGCGCCCTGACGGCAGAGCGCTTCCCGTCGACGGCACTGAGTATAGCCGCCGGCCCTGACGCATGTCAATCGTTGGACGCGGCGCTTCGATCGCCTCGCGGCGCATCTTCTGCCGCTGGCTGGCGCCCATGCGGTGCTTGCCTTCGACCCGACTTTGCGCTACCATGTGGCCGCTGGCATCCGATAGCCCGTGCGCCGCGGTCACGTCGAGCGCACATCAGGCTTTTGAAACGGCGCAACCCGGCGAGGCCAGCATCCTGATCGACAGGGAGGCGTGAATGTTTGCTCGCATGGACCACGTGGCCATCAGCGTCAAGGACATGGACAAGGTAATCGCCTTTTACTCCGATGTCATCGGCATGGAAAAGGTGTTCGACCGCGAGTTTGACGTCGCCATGGCCCGGCTAATCGGCGTGCCCGGCACCCGCGTGCGCATCGTGCACATGCGGCTGAACAACTCGGTGATCGAGCTGTTCGACTATCACTACCCCGTGGGCCGCGAGCCGCGCTACGACGCCTCACAGAGTGACTATGGGCTCATCCACATCGGCTTTATGGTCGAGGACTTTCACGCCACCTACCAGCGCCTGCTGGACAAGGGCGTGCGCTTCCTCGCGGAGCCGGTTGAGATCCGACCCAACGTCTGGGTGGCCTACTTTTACGGCGCCGAGCACGAGATCTGCGAGATGCGCGAGATCAAGCAGGCCTGATCGATCCGATCGAGTGGACAGGTGGTCTTCCGACGCGACTCGGTCCCACCGCAATGATCGCCCGCAGATGAGGTTGCCATGCCCAGAACGTCCGCCATCAAGCCCCCCGCGACGTGTCGTCGCCTCACAGTTGTGACGCGCGACATACGCGCCATCGCTTCCGACGACCACCTGCGCATGCTGGCGCTGATCTATCTGATTCGCGAGTTCGAGGAAAAGGTGCTCGACCTCAAAGAGGCCGACCTGGTGCACGGGCCGGCGCACGTCAGCGTGGGGCAAGAGGCGGTAGCGGCAGCCGTCGCCGTCGCCCTGCGCAAGTGTGACCTGATCGGCTCCACACACCGCGCGCACGGCCATTTCCTTGCCAAGGCGTTGATGTACTATGCGCCGGATGCCTGGACCCCCTTGCGTGACCCCGTGACAGAGGCCATGCAGACCGCCGTAAACCGCACGCTGGCCGAGATCATGGGCCTGCGCGACGGTTGGTGTGGGGGGCGCGGCGGATCGATGCACCTGTACGACGGACAATCGGGCAACCTTGGCAGCAACGCGATTGTGGGCGGAGGCATCCCACTGGCCACCGGCGCGGCCTGGGCCCAGGCGCTTCAGCACAAGGATACGGTGGTCGTCTCCTTTTTCGGCGACGGAGCGATCAACCAGGGTTGTTTCCACGAGGTCGCCAATATGGCGTCTCTGTGGCAGGTGCCCGTCCTCTATCTGGTAGAGAACAACCTGTACGCCGTGGGCACCTGCACAGCCAGTTCGTCGTGCACGTCCGATCTCGCACAACGCACTCTGGGCTATGGCTTTGACAGCCTGATCGTCGACGGGATGGACCCGGTCGCGATGTGGGTCGCGGTGCACGGCGCGGTCGCCGACATGCGGCGACAGCCGGCGCCGTTCCTGATCGAGGCCAAGACATACCGCTTCTATCACCACGCCGGCCGCGCGCCGGGCAGCGTCTTTGGCTACCGCAACGAGGAAGAGGAGAAACGCTGGCGTCTGAAGGACCCGTGCATCGCCTATCCCCGCCTGTTGACCGAGATGGGCTTGCTCACCTCTGCACAGGACGAACAGCTCAAGGCCCAGGCAACCGAGATGGTGGCCACAGCCGAGGCCTACTGCACCGAAGCGGACGCCGATGCTGCCACCGGACAACGCATCATTCCCGCCGCCAAATGGCCCGAGCCGGCCACGCTCTCCGAACACGTACGCGGGGCGAATGCGCTGCCCGACGACACCCACCTGTTGGAGCGCGAGGACGTCAAGGAAGGCGTCACCCTGACCTATGTGCAGGCCATCGCCGCGGCCACGCTCAACGCGATGAAGCGCGATGAGCGCGTCATCGTGCTGGGCGAGGAGGTGGCCAACCTGGGCGGCGGCGCCTACCGCGCTACGGCAGGGATCAGCCAGGTCTATCCCGACCGACTGATCAACACGCCCATCTCTGAGACCGGCTTTCTGGGGATGGCCGGAGGGGCCGCCTCGGTGGGCATGCGGCCGATCGTCGAGGTGATGTTCCCCGATTTTGCGCTGATGGCGTCTGACCAACTCTTTAACCAGATCGGCAAGTTGCGCCACATGTACGGCGGCCGCATCAGCTTTCCGCTGATTGTGCGCACACGCGTGGCCAGCGGATTCGGGTATGGCGGCCAGCACTCAATGGACCCCGCCGGCCTGTTTGGGCTCTTTTCTGGTTGGCGCGTGGTCGCGCCGTCCAACGCCCACGACTATATCGGGCTGTTCAACACCGCCCTGCAGCTGAGCGACCCGGTGCTCATCATCGAGCACGGCAAGCTGTACCAGGATGAGGGGCGCGTGCCACACGACGACACCACCTATTGCGTGCCCTATGGTGTGGCGCGCGTGCTGCGTCCGGGGCGCGACGTGACGGTTCTGACCTACCTGAACTGCGTCAAGCCCTGCCTGCAGGCGGCGGAGACGTTGGCGGCCTCGGGCATCGAGGCTGAGGTGATCGACCTGCGCACGCTCGACTATACCGGCATGGACTATGCCACGCTGAGCGCGTCACTCGCCAAGACCGGCAGCGCAGTGATCGTCGAGGAGGCGCCACGCAGCCAGGGCATCGGCGGACGCCTGGCTGACGAACTCCAGTCGCGCTGCTTTGATCTGCTGGATGCGCCGATCAGCCATTGTACGGCGCCCGACGTGCCCAGCCCCGTGTCGCGCAAACTGGAGGAGGCCTTCCTGCCATCGCTCGCTGACATCACGGCCGCCATCCAACGCGCCGCCAGGCGCCAAGTGCTCGGCCGGCCGCAGGCCTGAGGGGCTGCATGGCGATCTACGAGCAGTACGCTGCGGTCTATGATGCCGCCGGGCAGTTGGCCTTCAGCCAGCGCATGATCCCGTACCTGCAGCGGCTGCTCAAACGGCACCCCGCGCCAGGCACCACGATGGCGGAGGTCGCGTGCGGAACTGGTACTGTGGCCATCGCGATGGCCAGCGCGGGGTGGCGCGTCTATGGCATCGACGCCTCTGCCCGCATGCTCGAGCAGGCCCGCGCCAAGGCCGCCGATGCGGGCGTGGCCGTGCAGTGGAGCCAGCAGGATATGCGCAGCCTGACGCTGCCCGAGCCAGTGCACCTGGTCACTTGCCTCTACGACAGCATCAACTATATGCTGACGTCAGACGACCTGGCCACCGCGTTCGGGCAAGCGTACGCGTCGCTCGTGCCCGGGGGGCTGTACCTTTTCGATATGAACACCGCTGCGGTGATGGCCACGATGTGGGACGGCGAAACCTACTTTACCGAGACGGACGCGCTCTCGGTGATCATGGCCACGGACTATGATGCGCAACGGCAGCGTACGACTGTGCGGGTCACCTGCTTTGAGCGCGTCGCCGAGAGCGGGCTGTACCGCAAGATCGCCGAGCAGCACGTGGAGCAGGCATACCCCGAGGAACACGTCGCCACACTGCTGACCGACACTGGCTTTGAGGTTGAAGGGTCCTATAACTGCTTTACGCTGTCGGCGGCGGCGCCGACGACGTTTCGCATCATGTGGGCGGCGCGCCGACTCTAGAACCGCCTTGTGGCCAGGCGACAAAAGCCCAACGGCTGCCCCGAGAGAGAGTCTATGCCCAGAGCAAGCTATATCGGCATAACCGTCAGCATGGTACTGCTGGGGCTCGTGCTGGCGATGTGGGTGCCCGTCGCATCAGAGGATGTCGCGCTGGAATGGCGCGGCTTGAGCCTCTCGCTGCACGTCTCGGGCACTGTGGTGATCGGCCTGGTTCTGGCGGCCCTGGCGGGCGCGGGCATGGATGCCGTCGCACGGCCGTTGTTCGCTCGCGGGGGCCATCTCGGAGAGCGTGTTCCGCTCTGGGTTCTCCCCGCCTATGTTTCGGTGGCTGCCCTGCTATCGCTGGCGGATCTCTGGTGGGGCTACCAGTTGGGCATCCTCGTCGTCACCGGGCTGGCGCTCGCGACCGTGATGTTGGCCCAGTTTCACGCGGCCAACCCGCACAGCCCCCAACGCCCGTTGGCGCGCCTGATCGTGCAACTGATGGCCTACGTGGCGGCGGTGGTGCTCTTTACCAGCCTGTATGGCACGCGTATCCGGGGGGCTCTGCTGGGCAGCGGCGCATTCCTGCTGGGCGGCGGCCTGGCGCTGGTGCTCTTGAGCGCGGACGAGGTGCGTCCGCGCCGCGTATGGCTGTACGCCGGCATCGTCGGTCTGGCCATGGGCCAGTTGACGCTGGCGCTCAACTACTATTTGCTCCACGAGCGGCTGGCGGGCGCCCTGCTGCTGCTGGCGTTCTATACGCTCACAGGGCTGGCCCAGCAGCACCTCTGGCAACGCCTCACGCGGCGCGTCGTCCTCGAGTACGCGATCACGCTTCTGTTAGGCGCAGCGGCCGTCGCGGTGCTCAACCACTGGGTCATGCCCTAGTCGCAACGGCGCGCTTCAGACCACACCGCGGGGCACCGTCCTAGCGGATGTCCAGACGATAGCTGCTCGGCACCACCTCAACCCAGGTGTGCCCCGGCTTGAGCGGGATGTGGTTGCCGTTGGCATCGATAAACTGGAACAGCATGGTCGATTCGGAGCGCCACCAGTAGCCCTCGATCACGCGACCGTCACGGATGATCTGTGCGCGCTCGCCCCCGCGCAGGGCAATCCCGATCGCCGTCGCGCCGCGACTGTCCTCCACGATATCGCTCTCCCAGTGCTTGGCGTACAGCACGACCACGTTCTCGCACCCCACCTGCTGACCCGTGCTCAGGTCGGTGTACGCCGCGCCCTGCACCCAGCGGCGGTAGACGCCCGCCCCCGCATCCCACGTCCAGCGCACCACGCTGGTGGGCGGATAGGGGATATCCACGCGGGTCGCGTCAGCCCCGGCCGGAGCCTCGGCGCTAAACGTCCAGCCGCGAATCGCGCTGGCGTGTTCCCAACCGCGATCCTGAACGCGCTGGCGCGCCGCCGGCACGCTGGTGTACAGGTTGTGCGGGGACGGGCGATCGGTCCCCCGGAAAAAGATGTCGCCGTCGCGTGTCTCGTCGATCAGGTTATAGTTGCCCTGAGCCAGCAGTTCGCTAACACCGATGCTGGCCCCCGAGTAGACCAGCACGCCATCAAACGCCGGCAGTAGCTCCAGCAGGAACGGCCGCGCGCTGCGGATCGGCCCCACCTTGTCGGGCTCGGCCTGCAGGTACACCCCCGTCAGGCGGGTGATCCACCAGGCGTCCATGATCTCTTCGAACACGACCTCGGCCTGCGAGATGCCCGAGTGCGGCCGAGCCGCGCGGTCGTTGCCAAAACGCACCAACAGAGCGCGCCGCAGCACCGTGCCGGGATCGCTGACTGGCAGCCCCGTGAGCGGGTTGATGCTGCCGTCATAGCTGGGCGGCGCGCTCGCGGGCGACACTCCGGCGAACTCTGGCTCGTAGGTCAACGGTGAGCCCTTGGGGCGCACAGCCACCTGGCCGGAGGACGCGCTGGAAGTTGGCTCGACCACCACCGTCGCCGTGGGCAAGAGCGTCTCGGTGGGCGGGGGAGGGGTTGGCTCCGGCGTCGCGCTGGGCACCATAGTGGCGGTTGCCGTGACCGTGGGCGGCAAAGGAGTAGGCTCCTCCAACGTGGCGCTCGGGACCACGGTGGCGGTCGCCGTGTGCGTAGGCGGGAGCGCAGTAGGCTCCTCCGGCGTGGCTGTGGGCAACGCGGTAGGGCTCGGCGCCACGGTAGGCGAGAGGGGAGTACGCTCCTCCGGCGTGGCCGTCCGGCTACAGCCACCCCCGCTCACGGCCAGTGTCACGATCACGGCCAGACTCACCAGCCCGGTTACGCCGCTGCGATGCGCCACGTCACGCCTCCTGTGCCATCCAATGCGAACGGTCGAGACCTGCGCCAGCAGGGCCGCCATAGAACGGCGACGCCGGTCGGCGCGCCCCGAGTATAGCGTCCCGAGACGGACCGTCAACACCGCCGACGGTCCGCTAGAGAATCGGCCTCCGCAGTACTGTGGCCCAACGAACGCAAACGGGCCGAGTGCGATCACTCGACCTGTTCAACACAGACAGCCGCGTTCCAAGACACAAACGCTAGAAGCCCTCTTCCTCGGGGATGACCAGTTTCTGCCCGATCGAGATCAGGCTGGGATCGTCAATGTTGTTCACCTCGACCAGGCGCTCGATGGTCGTGCCCAGTTCATCCGCGATGCTCTCCATGGTATCGCCCTTCTTGACCGTGTACATCGGCAGCACGGGCGTGGGCGCCGGCGTAGAGGTCGGCAAGGGCGTCGCGGTGGGCACGGGGGTGGGCGGGTTCTGCACCACGCTTACCGCGCGTGTGCTCACCGCCGCCAGCAGCCCGGTCTGCGCACCTGCAAGCCCGGCGCAGGTCTCGTAGGCCTGTTTGGCCGCCGGGATGTCTGCGATCAGCTCGTAAGCGCGCCCCAGCAGCGCATAGGGCACCGCCCACTTGGGCTGCAGGGCGACGGCCTGGTTGTAGGCCACCAGTGCCTTCTCGATGTTGCGCTCGGCCGCGTGCGTGGCACCGATACCACAGTAGGCCGCGGCGTTGTAGGCGTCCACCTTGAGCGCCTCCTGGTAGGCCCGCGTAGCGGCGCGCCATTCGCGCAGCGCCAGCTTGGCGTTGCCCTGTCCGATCCAGCCGGCGGCGTCGGGGCCCAACTGCTGCACGGCCTCATACTCGGCGATGGCCAGGTCGGGGCGCTTGGCCATCAGCAGCGCCGTGCCGCGATAGTTGTGTACCGAGCTCAGCGCCGCAGCGGGCAGACCCTTGACCTGCTGCGCGACCTGGAACTGCGCGGCTGCCAGCACGGGCTGGCCGATCGCCTGCGCCACCATACCGGCGGCCACCGGCACCACGGCCCGCGAAAGCACCGGCACCTCTTTGCCCACCTCGGTAAATGTGCGCGACACGCTGAAGGTGCCCTGGGTCGACATCAGCAGCATCAGATCCAGCGGCTCAAGGTCGACGGCCGTCTGGATAGCCCCCAGCGAGGTGACGTGATAGGTCGCCACGCCCTCGGCGTTGCGCGTCTGCCAGATGATCACGTGCGCGCCCAGTTGCCGACACTGGCGCTCGGCCTGATCGGCGTCCGAAGCCGGCGTGATGCGACGCACGCTCACAGCGGTGTCCAGGTCCACCCGTCGCAGCGCCTCGACCACCGACGCCACCAGATCGCGCGCCTCTGCCAGATCGGTCTCGGCATAGCCCCCCGCCGCCACCAGCACGCCGACCTTGCCCACTTCCATCGGCGAGAGGTCAACCTCGGCCAGGCTGCGCTGCATGTCGCGCGTCCAGCGCTGCGCGGCATAGCCGATCGACGCCAGGTTGGCCAGTACGGCGATGGTCGCCACCAGTCGCCACAGGCCCTTGTTGCGCAACGCCACCCACATGCCGGCTGCCGCGCTGAGACTCAGCGCCACATAGGTCATCACCAACCGCGCATAGTCGGCATTCAGCAGCGATGTGCCACGCACAACCATGCCCAGCAGGTGCAAGAGTGGCCCCACGAGGGCAGTCACGAGCAGGAGGACATCCAGGATGCGGTTCTTGGCTGGCAAGGGCGTCACCTCATACGAGAAAGCACCGCCACGTCGCGGTCCACGCTGTTGGCTATCCGCATTATAGACGCAACCGCTGGGGGCTGTCCAGTTGCTGCGTCAGCAGACGCAACGCATGCTCGCGCTCGGCGACCGCGGTGGGGTGCGCCACTGGGCGATCCTCAGTCGCGACGCACGACCACGTAGCGCTCGCCCGCCTCGACGTCGAACGCCAAGCGCGGCCCCTCGGCGCGCGTCGCCACAGCCCGCCCGCAGGCGTCCACGACCTCGTAACGCGCCGCCCCCTGCCGGATGACGCACGCCCCCGTCAGGTCGGCGTGCACCGTGGCCTGCTCCAGCGCCCCCGCGCGCCACTCCATATCCACCGTCAGCCCGCCGCGCGCACGCAAACCGGTCACGCGGCCATCGGGCCAGGCGCTGGGCAGGGCCGGCAACAGCCGCAGTTCACCGCCCTGGCTCTGCAGCAGCATCTCGAGCACAGCCGCCGCGCCGCCCAGGTTCCCGTCGATCTGAAAAATGCGCGGCGGGTGCAGGTCCAGCAACGTGATGGTGGCAAAGTCCGCGATCAGGTGGCACAGGTGATCCCAGGCCTCGTCGGCGCGCCCCAGCCGCGCAAAGACGCAGGCTGTCCAGGCGCGGCTCCAGCCGGTGTGCCCGCCGCCGGCGGCCAGCCGCCGCTCGATGGACACCTCGGCCGCACGCCACAACTCGGGCGTGCCCTCGCGATCCAGCAGGTCGCCAGGGTACAGCCCCACCAGGTGCGAGATATGACGGTGCGAGGGCTCAACCTCTTCAAAGTCCTCGTTCCATTCCTGCAGTTGCCCGTGACGCCCGATCTTGAGCGCCGGCAGACGCCGCGCCAGGTCTTGCCACTTGTCTCGCAGGTCAGCATCGACGCCCAGCGCCTCCGCCGCGCTGCTGGCGTAACGCAGGGCCTCGTGCGCAAAGGTCACGTCCATCGTGGTCGACACGCCGATGCTGACGGGCAGGCTCCCCCCGCCCACAAAGCGGTTCTCGGGCGACTGCGACGGCACAATCTGCAGCGTGCCGCTGGCGTCCTCCACCAGATAGTCCTCGTAGAACGCCGCGACCTCTTTGAAGAAGGGGTAGGCGCGCTCGCGCAGAAAGGCCAGGTCACGGCCGTACTCCCAGCGCCACCACAAGTGCTGCGCCAGCCAGGGGGCCGCGCCAATCCAGGCCGCCCAGCCGTAAGATTCGGGCGTGGCGCGCCCCCAGGCATCCGTCTGGATTGGGAACCAGACGCCGCGGCAACCATACAGGTCGCGTGCGGCCTTGCGCGCGTGGTGCATAAAGCGTTCGATGTGCTGGAACAACGCCTCCGTCGTGAACGCCAGGTTGCCCGCCTCGGCCGGCCAAAAGTTCATCTGCAGGTTGACGTCGTGGTGATAGTCGCACTCCCACGGCGGACGGATCTCTTCGTTCCACTTGCCCTGCAGGTTGGGCGGCAACTGCCCGCGCGCGCTGCTGGCGACCAGCAGATAGCGCCCGTATTGAAAGTAGAGCGCCGGCAGCGTCGGATCGTCAGAGCCCTCGCGCACCCGCTGGACGCGTTCGTCCGTCGGCAGGTCCGGCTCGGGCAGGTCGATCTCCAGCGACAACGTGCCATAGAGCCGCTGGTAGGCGGCTGTGTGGGTGGCGCGCAACGCCTCCCAGGTGAGCGCCGACTCTTCGGGAACGCGGCTTTCGGTGATGGGCGCAATGCCAGTGGCCGACGTGCCGATGTTGATCGCGATCAGCGCCTCGCGCGCATCGGCCATGCACAACCGCTCGTCCCTGGCCTGCAGCGCGCCGTCGCAGGCCAACACACGCGCCTCGACGCGAAACCCGATGCCGCCCTGAAAGTGGCCGTCCAGCGCCAGGACGGCATCGCCGGCAGCGCGCGTCAAAAAGCACTCTGGATCCGCAGTGCGATCCAGCCAGAGGTCGGCGGCAAAGGGCGCATCGGCCGCCAGCCGCACGAACAGCAGATCGCGTTCGATGTCAGCCAGGTACTCGCGCCGATAGTGCACGCCGTCGGCCTCGTACGTGACAGTGACGATGCCGGTCTCGAGATCCAGCTCGCGACGGTACTCGTGCGCCTCGCCCTGCTGCATGCGGATCCACAAATCCCCCGCGGGCTGGTAGGGGTCCACGCGATTGCGGTGCTCACGGCTCTTGACGCCGCCGGCGCCGGCAAAGGCGTCGTTGGCCGCGATGGCGCCCTCCTCCCACTTGCCCGCCAACAACAGGTCACGCACCGGCGCCAACAAGTGGTTGACCACGTCGGGCTCGCGGTTGCGGTTGACGCCGCGCCACAGCCACTCGTGGTTGAGCGCCACGCGCTCCTGGCCGGGGTCGCCCAGGATCATCGCCGCCAGCCGCCCCGTGCCGATGGGCAAGCCCGAGATGTACTCGGTCGATGGACTCGTATACCAGAGTTTCATGCGCTTACTCCTCTTGGCCCGCTTCGGGCGCCGGTGGCTCGAGGCGCCCCACCAGCACCGTCTGCAGCGGCCTCATGCCGTGGCGCTGGTAGAAACCCAGCGCTGCCTGGTTGTTGACCGACGTGTACAGTGTGACGTATTCGACGCCTCGCGCGCGCATCCATGCGTGCACGGCCGCCAGCAATCGGCTGGCGATGCCCTGGCGTCGGTATTCGGGCCGCACCATCAGCCCGGCGATGCTGCCCACGCGCTTGATGACGTACATGCTGGCCTGCTCGCGGATGAACGCCGCCATATAGCCCACGATGGCAGCGCCATCCAGGGCCACGTAGGTGGCGCCATCGTCCGTGTTCAGCGTGCCCGCAAAGAACGCCGTGATGTCCTCGTCGCGCAGCGTATCGATCGCGAAAAAGGGGTCATGCCTGGCGTACTCGGCAAACAACGCTCGCGACAGCGGCAACAGGTCGCGCAAATCGTCGTCCGGGCGCAGTTGCCGGATCTCGATCATGGTGTCTCCAGGGTGTCTGCCAACGTCGCCAACTGCCCAACGCACTCCGACTCGAGCGCCGCGGCCCGCTCAAGCAAAGCTATCTTGGGGGCGGCTTCCATCTCTTTGACGCTGGCCTGTCCGAGGGCCTCGGCGACCGTCCGATAGTCTTGTGCCAAAGCCACGGCGTCGCGGCGCACTATCGGGAAGCGGACGCCCACCTCTTCCAGCCAGGTGGCGGCCATGGCCCGACACTCGGACCAGACGACGCCGTTCCACCAGTTGCCGTGGCTGGCGCCATAGCCGTTGCGCACCGCGCCGATATAGTGGTCCCACGCCCCGGCCCCGACTGCGTAGCCCTCCTCGGTGTGACGCGCGGAATTGCGGTACAGGTCGACGGCGTAGCGCAAGCTATCCACCGCCGCCTGACGCTCAACGGCCGGGTCGACGCGGCGCAGCGTGAGATAGTTCACGTGCACCTCACCGCCCAGTTCCGACCAGGTGCCGTACGTGAGGTGTGCCGGCATGGCGTGCGGCGCCGGCCAGATAGGTGCGGTGATGAACCCGCTGTCGTCATAGCCGCAGATCAACTGATACTCCATGTTCACCAGCGCACAGGGGCTGCCGGCGTCCAGTGCCGCGACCAACTGCGCCTCGACCCGTCGACGCTCATCCGGCGCGCTGCCCGTGTCGAAATAGCCCAGGTCAGTGATCACGACGCCGAGATTGCGCGCCAGGGCGTTAAAGCCAGCGCGGTTCCAGCAATAGGGGCCGCTGGGGCACAGCTCGGTGTGGATGTTCATCACAAAGGCGTGGCCTGAGGCGCCGTACGCCCAGGCATCGCTCACCGGGCTGCCATAGTGGCGCAGCGCACCGATCAGGACGCCCATCAGGGTGGCGTTGTACGCAGGCTGGTGCAGATTCTGCAGGATCATCGTAGACCTCCATACGACGGAATGTCATGCCCGCGCAGGCGGGGATCCAGGTAGCCCGCAAAGTCTGGACCCCCGCCTGCGCGGGGGTGACGGACTGACCGAGACCGGTCATGCCCGCCCGGCCGAGTACCGTCGGCCGGCAATCAAAAACATGTCGCAGTGATAGCCGCGCCCGACGCCGCTCCAGAGCCGGCTTTTCGGCTTTGCCTCTAGAACTCGTAATCGATCCACCAACCGTGCGCCTGGCCCGCGCCCACCGTGCGCTCGATGAACGGCTCCCAGGAAAAGGTGTTCTGGTTGCCCCAGATCGGAAAGAAGGACGGGATAAAGCTGCAGGTCGCGCCGATCAAGCCCAGCGTGGGGTGCTTTTGGAAGACCACCAGCGGCACGCGCGCATCATGCGTCAGGATCTGGTAGTGCCCCTCGGTCCAGGGCGAGGTCTTGCGCGCGATGTAGCCATTGTCCTTGAGCACATAGCCATCGTTCTCGGGAAAGCTCACCGGGATGTTCAGGCGGATCAGCTCGTCGGTCTGCGTAGGGTGCGGCAGGAAGGGATGTGGGTACCACTTGAGCTCGATGTGCTGCTTGCCGGTGTTGCGCAGTTGGTTGGCCGACCGCAGCGTGCGCCCGCGCAGCGCGATCGTGCGCTCGAGCTGCACCTCGATGTCGTTCAGCGCCTGCGTGCTGCGGAAGACCATCGCCGTCTCGGAGCGCTCGATGTCCCACGTGCAGAACTCGACCACCTTGTTGGCCACCAGGTCGCACAGGCCGATGCCGATGATCAGGCCGATGGGGTTGGCCGGGTCGCCGCTGCGCAGCGGGCGATTGTGGAAGGCATCGGGTAGCCCCTGGCCGTCGAACCAGTTGAACGCGTCCGGCCAGGTGGGTCCGGTGGTCACGGGTCCCACCGCGGCGTCCTCCACCTGAAAGATGTAGCCGCCCGTGCAGTAGCGCGTGCCAAAGCGCGCCTGGTCCGCCACGGGATCCAGGATCGAGACTGAGAGCGTGTCGTTCTTGAGCGTAAACATCCGCAGATCACTCCTGTTTCGAATGTCGGGCGCCACCTCGGGGCGGCGCGAGGGACCGTGTCAGAGTACGGACTACGGCGAGGGCGGCGGCTCCTCAAAACCGCCTCCGTCCGTCTGCGTCGGCTGGGCGGCGTCGCCGGCCATCATCTCCTTGGTCAGCGTGTTCGGCGACAGCAGGTGCCAGGCGACCCCCAACAACACCGCGCCCAGAGCGAGGCGCGCAAGTCGGCTGCACGCGAAAGAGAGCATAGATGATCGTGCCCACAGCAGCGCGAGAGCCAGCAGCTTGGCCGGCAGCGCCACGGCGTGGTGCTCGCGATAGTTGCGGATACAGGCGCCAAACAGCCGGTGTGTGGTCAGCCAGTGGTAGAGCCGCTCCGAGCTGCGGATGTAGCACGCCGCCGCCAACAACAGAAATGGCGTGGTGGGCAACAGCGGCACCGCGATGCCAACCAGACCCAGCACCGTCGTGATCACGCCGGCGATGAGCAACAGCCGTTTGCGTAGCGTCGGCCAGTTCATCGGCAGACCCTGTGCCTCCTGGTAGTGTCTGCGTCAGACCGGCGCGACCGCCCCGAAACAGACCGCGAAGCAAAGCGCATTATCGAACGCCGTACCGGCGCTGTCAACCGTCACGCTCACCGTCTCTTGGCCAGGTGGGCCAGCACTCGGGCGTGAAGGGCCAGCCGAGCTGGCCGCAGAGCGCCTGCCAGCGCGCAGGCATATCCGGCCCGCACAGGAACGGCACATAGCCCAGCTTGAGGTAGGTCTTGATCGCGGGCAGCCGCCAGTCATCGGTGTAGAGGTGGATGTCGCGATAGCCGATGCTGAGCAGGCGCGCGGTGACGGCGCCACACGCCGCCCGGCCCAGTCCCTTGCCGGCGTACGCGGGGTCGCCGGCCACCCAGCCCAACTCGCCGCCGAAGGGGTGCTGCTCGCTGTGGTCGTGAATGCCCATGGCCGAGGCCACGATCAGGTCGCTCTCCTCCTGCACCGCAAAGAACCAAGCGCCAGGCAAGGTGCGCGCCAGGTAGGGCTTGAGCTTGGCGTCATCCCAACCAGGCCAGCCGGCCAGCGCCATCAGGCCATAAAAGCGTGCCTCGTCTCCGGGGCGGTAGGCGCGCACGCCATAGCCGGCGGGGACGTGCGCCGCCGGCGGCGCGTCCAGCCGACGCAGCGGCCAGACCATCTGCAGTTGCGCGGGAGGCTTGGGTTCGGTCATCGGCCTGCTCCCTCCGAGATCAGGGCCCGAGCCGTATCGCTACACGCCCAGCGTCGCGGCCCAGGTGGCCGCGCGTCCGCCGATCTCGCCCGGTTGAGCCTTGTTCGAAGCCGCGTGGAAGGTGCCCACAACCTCGCCTCCCTTTTCCGCCACGCGGCTGGAGAGCAACTTGAGCACCTTGCCGGCGTCTTCGCCCCCAGAGGTGACGAACAGGTAGACCCGCTTCCCCGCGAGGTCGGCGTCCTGCAACAGGCTGTTCACCGCCGGCGCCGGAGATCCAGCCCACGTGGGTGAGCCGATGAAGACAGTATCGTAGGCCGCCCAGTTCACGCCCAGCGGGCGGATGGCCGTGCAGCGCCGCATCATGGCCTCACGCCCACCCATGATGAATCCGATCAGAGGGCGCCGCCGCCGCACTTCTTCTACCGCGACCTCGTGAGCGCCCAACGNNTGCCCGCCTCGGCTGTGTGGCCCTTCCAGGAATAGTAGCAAACGATGGCGTTCATTCAGCCTCCCTGTTGCGTCTGGTTTGCGGCACGGCCGGCCACTAGTCCCACCAGGGCTCGCCGGGCATCAAATGCGCGCGCAGCACTTCGGGCACCAGGGTCACGCCCAGCCCGGGCCCCGTGGGCACCTGCAGCTTGGCGTTCTCGACCACAAAGCCCTCTTCGATCATCTCGTACAGCAGCGGGCGGCAGTACAGACGCGTCTCGCTCATCACGAAATTGC
>DIVQ01000009.1 GCA_002423325.1 Anaerolineales bacterium UBA6128
CCTGGCGTCGCCGGAGCGGCTGGCTCGAATGGACGCCTACGCCCAGCGCCGCGGAGCGCTCGCGTTTCTGCTGATCTATCTGGTGCCCTTTCTGCCCGATGACCTGCTCTGCTTTGTGGCCGGGATCACGCCCCTGCGCATCCGGCAGGTACTGCTGGTGGCGGCCATCGGCCGGGCGCCGGGCGTGCTGGTCTCCACGTTGATCGGGGCGCAGTCACGGGCGCTCAGTTGGGGGCAACTGGCAGCGATTGCGCTGGCCAGCCTCGCGCTGGCGGCGCTGTTCTGGCTCTACCAGGAGAGGATCGAGCGGGCGGCCTTTGAACTGGTCGATCGCATCCTGGGGGTAGGCAAGGAGCGCCCGTAGCAGCCCGGCCGTGAGCTCTCCGTACGGTGCGTTCAACGCGATCATCCAGAGGGGGCTTTCCGGCTTGGCCTCTCGCAGGGCGGCGCGACGGCTACTTGGCGACGAGGATTCGCAGCCAGGTGGTGACGCCGGGGTTGATGGTGAATTCGTTGGTGTGCCAGATGCGATTGCGGTAGACCTTGGCTACCCAGCGACCAGCCGTCAGGTCGCCGGCGGCAAAGTTCTCGCCCCAGGACGGATCGGGGTTGACCGAACGGTTCGGATAGCTGACGATCTCGCGCACAAGCCTGTCGGGCGCCTCGGCGCGGTAGAGTAGCACGCGCACCTCGGGTACCACCAGGTCATCGGTCGAGACCACCAACCCGGCCAGCGTGCCGCGGCCCTCCAGCGGACGCAGCCACAGCTCGGGATTGGCGGTGTTCTCTGGCAGCATCTTGCCCCAACGCACCTCGAAATGGACGTGCGGCCCCTCGGCGATGCCCGTCATCCCCACCAGCGCGATCACGTCACCGGTTTCGACGCGCTGGCCCTCCTGCACCATCAGCTTGGACAGGTGGCCGTAGAGTGCATAGACCGGCTGGCCGAGGTAGGTGCGGTCCAACTCGAGCACCAGCAGTAGACCATAAAAGCCGGTGCGGGCGCCGTACACCTGCGTGCTGTCCTCGCCTGCCACCACCACGGTGCCCGATGCGACGGCCAGTACCTCGGTGCCCATCGGGTTGACGAACTCGACGCCCTGGTGGATGGGATAGGTGCCGTCGTTGCGCGAGCCGTAGGGGTAAAAGGGCGCAATCCTGTCGACGCCGTCGGCGGCGATGGGCCGCGCGAGCCAGAAGTGATCCTCCTGCGGGCGCTCCGCCAGGCGTGTGCTGGCCACGAAGAGCGGGTTGGACGTGGGGCTGGGCATCGGTGTGGCGCGGAATGGCGTGGCACTGGCGCGCGCCAGCGCGGTTGGGTCTGGCGTGTGCGCAGGTGTCTCGGTCGGCTCACTGGAGATCAGCGGCGCGTCGCCCTGCCAGGGCGCAGGCGGATCGTCCTGCGCTTGCAGACGTCGCTCCGGGGCATAGCCGAGCAGAATCGAGGCCACCAACCCTATGAGCAGCAGCAGCATAGCGAGGGTGAACCAGATCTGCGGGGGCAAACTCGGACGTTGCCGGTCTAACAAGGCGCTCCTCAAAAAGACCTGAGCGCGTGAACCCAGGCGGCTGGCACGCGGTTGTGATCTGTCACGCTTGCCCTGATTATAGCACAAGCTGCGGGCCGCCCAACTTGCACGGCGCTGGCCGGACGCTAGAATGAGGGTGTGGAGGCGAGCCAAGATGCATTTTGACATCCTGACGCTGTTCCCCGAGTTGTTCGAGGGCGTGTTCGGCCAGAGCATTGTGAAACGGGCGTTGGACGCCGGTCAGGTGACGATTGCGCTGCACAACATCCGTGACTGGGCGCTGGACAAGCACCACATCACCGACGATATGCCCTACGGCGGTGGTGGCGGTATGGTGATGAAGGTGGAGCCCATCGTGTTGGCAGTCGAGGCGCTGATCGGCGCCGACCTGGCCGCTGAGCAAAAGCGCACCGGTCAGGTGCAGGTGCCGGTGGTGCTGATGACGCCGACCGGGCGGCTTTTCAGCCAGGCCGTAGCGCACGAGTACGAACAGGCTGGCCGCGTGGTCCTGATCTGCGGGCGCTATGAGGGCGTCGACGAGCGCGTCAGCGACCTGGTGGTCACCGACCAGCTCTCGATCGGCGACTATGTGCTGTCGGGTGGCGAGATCCCGGCGATGGTGGTGGTAGAGGCAGTGACGCGGCTGGTGCCCGGGGTGCTCGGCGATATGCGCGCGATCGTGCAGGACTCGCACTCCAGCGGCCTGCTGGAGCACCCGCACTATACGCGCCCGGCCGAGTTCCGCGGCCTGAGCGTGCCCGAGGCGCTGCTCTCCGGCAACCACGCCCGCGTGGCGGCCTGGCGCAAAGAGCAGGCAATGGCGCGCACGCGAGAGAGACGCCCCGATCTGCTGGAGGATGATGCCACAGACCGATAGGATCGGGAGAGACTCGCAGCGATTACACGGTCTTAGCACAGTCTGGAAGACTTGCGCATACCACCGGCGAACCGTCTTGAGCGTCTGGCGGGCGACCGCGAAGGACTCTACAGCATTCGCATCAACGACCAGTGGCGCATATGTTTCGAGTGGTACCGCGGCGATGCCCTCGCGGTCGAGATCATCGACTACCATGGAGGCAGCAGGTGACCGAAAAACTAGCCCCAGTCCATCCCGGCGAGGTGTTGCTGGAGGAATTTCTCAGACCGCTTGGCCTGAGCCAGAACCAACTGGCGCTTGCTGTCCGCGTCCCGGCACGGCGCATTAACGAGATCGTGCTGAGGCGGCGACGCATCACCGCCGATACGGCTCTGCGCCTTGCGCGTTTCTTTGGCAACAGCGAGCACTTTTGCCTGAACCTGCAGACCAGCTACGACCTCGACGTGGCCGCGAACCAGATGGGCGACCGGCTCGAGCGCGAGATCATCCCCTTGAAGGCGCTCAGTTCGACTCGGCCCTAGCCCGTGGGCGGCTTGATGTAGCTCCAGTCGCTTGCCCAGGAGCCTTCGCCCTCGCCTCGCGGCCATACGAGTCCCAGTTGCCCCCTGCCGCTGACCGGCTCGTGTGCGCCGTCGCGCTGGGGGTCCACGTAGCGCGCGAACCAGGCCTGCAGCGCCGCCCGTAACTCGGTGACGCGCGCACCGTACGCCGGATCCTCCACGCGGTTGGCGCGTTCCTCAGGGTCGTTGGCCAGATCGTACAGCTCGTGCGGCCCATCGGGGTAGCGATGGACGTACTTGCAGTCGTCGGTGCGGATCATGCGCACGGGGCCGTACTCATCATAGACCACGACGGCCTCGCGCGCCGGCAGCGCGGCCCCGCGCAGGAGTGGGGCGAACGAGTGCCCGGGCAGGCGCTCGGCGGCCGGGTTGGGCAGCCCCACATAGTCGAGCAGGGTCGGCAGCAGGTCGTACTGGCTCAACAGCGCGTCGCACACTGAGTCTTCGGGCACATGCCCGGGGCGCGCGATGATGGCCGGCACCAGCACCGAGGTGTCGTACATGTTCTGCGGATAGGTGCCGTTGCCCTTGCCATAGATGCCGTGGTGGCCCATATTCATCCCGTTGTCGCTCATAAAGATCACCAGCGTGTCGGCGCGCAGGCCGTGCTGGCTGAGGCGGCTCAGCAGGCGGCCGATGCCCGCGTCCATGGCGGTGGCGGCGGCAAAGTAGCCGCTCAGAACGTCGCGTCGCGTGACGCCCTCGCGCGGCAGGGGAGCACTGTTGATCTGCCAGGGATGCGGCGGCTCGTCCGGCGTGGAGGCAAAGGGGCAGTCGCGATGGTAGGCGTCGTACAAGGCCTGCGGATGGTTGCCGCGATCCCAGGGGCTGTGCGGCGCGGTATAGTGCACGCTCAGATGCCAGGGCGCGCGATCGGCGGCGTGTGCGTCGACAAAGCGCAGGGCATTGTCGGTGATCACGTCGGTGACATAGCCGGGCTCGGCGTAGACCTCGCCGTCGCGCACCATCGGGGCGCCATAGTAGGGGCCGCCGCCCATGGCGTGCGTCTCCCAGAAAGAGTAGCCCTGTTGTGGATGGTGGGCGTCGCCGAGGTGCCACTTGCCGCTCAGGCCGCAGGTGTAGCCAGCCGCTGCCAGTCGCTGGGTGTAGGCCGTCAGGCCATCGAGGTACTGGATCAGACGGCCCTGGCCGCCGCTCTCCGCGGTCGAGTTGCCGGCGCGGAGCCAATCGTGCACGCCGTGCTGCGAGAGGATCATGCCGGTGAGGATCGAGGCGCGCGCCGGCGAGCAGACCGGTGAGGTGCAGAAAAAGCGCGAAAAGCGCACGCCCTCGGCCGCCAGCCGGTCCAGATGGGGCGTCTGTAATTCCGCGTTGCCCGCACAGCCGAGGCCCCAGGCCCCCAGGTCGTCAGCCAGCACGAACAGGATGTTGGGCCGCGCCGGATCGGGGCTCATCTTGTCTCCTCCTTGGCTCTGTGGCGGTGTCTCCGTCGGGAGGATAGCACGTTCTCTGTGGCGTCGCCACTGTTGGGGCGCGGGAGCGCTTGCAGCGCTCTGCCGATTGGGCGGTACTAGGGGGATTGTACGATCGGAGTGGCGCCGCCACTGTTGGGCCTCTGCAGCGCCAACAGCACAGCGCGCACCGTAGCCGCTGCCAGCACCAGCAGGCCACCCAGCAGTGCCCAGCCCTGTGGGCGCTCGCCGATCAGCAGGAGCGCCCAGATGGGGTTGAGGACCGGCTCAAGCATCACGATCAGCACCGACTCGAGCGCGGTGACATGCTTGATGGCATAGGAGTAGAGCGCGTAGGCCAGCCCGAGCTGCACCACGCCCAGCACCAAGATCACGAGCCAGCCTGTGGCGTCGGGGGCCGGCCGCCCGAACATGAAGGGCAGTCCGATCAGCGCGGCCAGAATATTGCCCAGCAGTGTCGATTCCAGCGGGCGCCCGTGCTTTTGCTTGCGCATCAGCAACATCATCCAGGCCAGGGTGATGCCGCTGAGCGCGCCCAGCAGGTCGCCCGCGAACGACTTGCTGGCGAGGCCCTCGTGGAAAAAGAGTGCCATCCCGCCCAGCGAGACCACGATGCAGAGCCAATCTGCCCACGTGGCGCGCTCACCCAGGAACCATGCGCCAAAGAGCGCGATCCAGAGCGGCGCCGTGTACTGCAGCATGATGGCGTTGGCGGCGGTGGTGAGCGTGACCGCCGGTACGTACAGCGCGACCGTGACCGCGTAGGCCACCGCGCCACCGATCTGCGCGAGCGACCAATCAAAGCGCGGGCGGCGCGCTATGGCCCACAGCAGTGCCGCGGCAATCGCGCTGCGCGCGCCCATGATCGCCATCGGGTGCCACTGCACCCACTTGATGAGCACGCCGCCGATGCTCCAGAGCAGCGCGGTCACCACCAGCGCCGCGATCGCTTTGCTGCGTTGTGACATATTGTAGGGTCGACTCCATACGGGGTCGCCCGGCCGGGGGCCGAACGCCAGTGCCCCAGTATAGGCGTTTTGCCGTGCCTGTCAGAAAAAAAAGAGTCGCCACACCGTCGCAAGCGGTGGAGTGCGAAGATTTGCCGCTACACGACTCCTGTGTTATACTGTCTGTTTGTGACCTGAGAGAAAGGCGGTAACCCGAGATGACCGAGACCGAGACGGCGATCACGCCGAAAACCGAGCAAGCGATCCCCGATCTGCGTTCGGGTGACACTGTGCGCGTGCATGCCCGCATCGTCGAAGGCGATCGCGAGCGCATTCAGGTGTTCCAGGGCATCGTGATTCGTACCAAGAATGGCCCGATGCCATCGTTCACCGTTCGCCGCATTGCCGCCAACGGCATTGGCGTCGAGCGCACTTTTCTGAGCCTCTCGCCGCGCATTGAAAAGGTCGAGGTCGTGCGCCGCTCCAAGGTGCATCGCGACCGCCTCTATTACCTGCGTGACCTGCGTGGCAAGGCTGCACGTCTGAAGGAAGATCGCGCGGCGTTCGAAAAGCTTCAGCAGAAGCAGCAGTAGCAGCAGCACCACGCTGTTGGCGGACACGGAGCAGAGCGCCGTGAGTCAGCATCCCGATCTGTCGCATGAGCAGCGCTGGTGGGCTCAGGGCTACGGTCGGATTGCTGGATTGGATGAAGCCGGTCGCGGATCATGGGCAGGGCCCGTATCCGCGGCCGTTGCCATTTTACCCCCCGATATGGAGATCGCCTGCCTCTTGGACCCGGTACGCGATAGCAAGCTGCTGACCCCGCGCGCCCGCGAACGCTGCTATGCACTCGTACTCGCGCATGCGCTGGACTATGGCGTGGGCCTGGCCTCGGCGTGCGAGATCGACGCGCTCGGCATCGTGCCGGCCACTCGGCTGGCGATGCAGCGCGCGCTCAACTTTCTCACGGCTTCTCCACAAGCTTTGCTGATCGACGCGCTGCGACTGCCCCAGGTAGACCTGCCACAGGAGCCCTTGGTCAGGGGTGACCGCACATGCCTTTCGATCGCTGCCGCCTCGATCCTGGCCAAAGTGACGCGCGACCGCCTGATGGTGACGCTGGACAGCGAGTACCCCGGGTATGGCCTGGCGCAGCACAAGGGCTATGGCACGCGTGCGCACCTGGCGGCGCTGCGCGCGCGCGGCAGCACGCCGGTACATCGGCACAGCTACGCGCCCGTGTGGGCCATCGACGAGGCCACCCATGGCTGACGCGCCTCTGCCCGTGAGCCCCGAGACGCTGTTGGACGAGGTGCCTTTGGCCTTTGTGGACGTGGAGACGACCGGCTTGGAGCCGAGCTACGGCGACCGTATCTGCGAGGTAGCGATCCTGCGCTGTGCCTATGGCGAGCCGGCAGCTCGGCTGGAGCAGTTGGTCAACCCGCTGCGACCGATCAGTCCGGGCGCGTTTGCCGTCAACGGTATCAGCGCCGATATGCTGGCTGACGCGCCGGTCTTTCCTCAGGTGGCCCCGCGCGTCCTCGCGTTGCTGCAGGGGGCTGTGCTGGTAGGACACAACGTCGCCTTTGATATCGGCTTTATCGCGACCGAGCTGCGTCAGGCCGGGCATGCGGTGCCGCGCTTTGTGGCGCTCGACACCTGCAAGTTGGCGCGTCGCACACTGGTCGCTAACGGCTACTCGCTCAGCCGCCTGTCGCGCCATCTCGGGCTGCCCTCCAACGGGCGCGAACACCGCGCCATGGCCGACGTGGAGACGACGCGCGCGCTCTACGAGCGCCTGGTGGACGGATTGTGGGGCCGCGGCCTGCGCACGTTGGGTGAACTGCTGCAGGCCCAGGGTGCACCGCTGGAGATGGCGCGGCCCGCGCCGCTGGACGTGCCGCCCGTCATCCAGGACGCGCTACGCGGTCAGGGCCTGCTGCAACTCACCTACATCGACGATGGCGGCCGGCGCACCGAACGTCTGTGCCGCCCGACCAAGCTGCTGTCGTGGGAGGGGCGCGTCACGCTGGTGGCGCACTGCTATCTGCGCGGCGCCATTCGTCACTTTCGCCTCGACCGCATCGCGCACCTGGAGGCCGTTGAACAGGGCGATGCCCGCGCTGTGGCGGCTCAGGCGGCCGGGCGAGCGCCCCGTCAGGATTCCGGCGGAGGAGGTTTGCGCGATGCCTGAGACGCCCGACCTGGTCGTGATCCGCGAAGTGCTGCTGCGCCGGGTGTTAGGTGCGCGCATCGAGGCGGTTGAGGTGCTGCGTCCCATCGTGCTGCGCATCCTTGAGCCTGCGGCCAGCGCGCATGACCTGCTGGCGGGCCGCACCATCAGCGATGTGCTGCGTGAGGGCAAGTTCCTCACGCTGGCGCTGGATGACGGCGGCTGGGTGGTGCTCAACTTTATGCTGGCGGGACATCTGCGCTTGTGCGCGCCCGGCGAGCGCCGCCTGGCGCGCGACTACCTGGTCCTGCAACTGGATAGTGCCGAGGAGCTGCGCTACCACGACGACAAGGGGATGGGCAAGGTCTACCTGACGCGCGATCGTTCGCGGGTGCCGGCCTGGGCCGAGATGGGGCCCGACGTGCTGGACCCCGGCTGGACCGAGGCGGCCTTTGTGCAGGCGTTGCGCGCCTACCGAGGTGAGATCAAGGGCGTCCTGACGAACGGGCGGCTGGTGGCGGGCATTGGCAACGCTTACGCCGACGAGATCCTGTTCCGCGCCGGCATCTACCCTTTTCGCAAGCGCACCAGCCTCAAACCCGCAGAGCAGGTGGCGCTATACCATGCCATGCGCGGGGTTATCGACGAGGCGATCGTTGTGTTGCGCGAGCGCATGGGTGACGACATCCACGTCAAGGTCCGCGATTTCCTGCAGGTGCACAACAAAAAGGGCCAGCCGTGCCCGCGCTGCGGCCAGCCCATCGGCGAGATCAAAGTGGCTCAACGCGCCACCAACTTTTGCCGGCGTTGCCAGCCGGGGTCGTTGGTGCGCAACTAGCGCGGACATGAGACCCAGCCCCTTGTGGGCGTCGACCAACCGTCAATCTGTAGCCTAGCCCCTTGTGGGCGACTTTCGACGGGCACCAGGCCCCAGGCTACGGCGCGCTACGCGACGGGACGGGCACAAGGCCCCCGGCTACATTGCCTGCTCACACCCCCAGCCGCAACGGGCCCTGTGGCCTGCTGGGCGCGTCCGTCTCCCCGATCAACCGGCGCAGGCCGGCCTCATCCAGAATTGGCACGCCCAACTTGGCGGCGTCGCTGGTCTTGCTGGCGCCCGGCTTGTCGCCCACCAGCAGCCAGGAGGTGTTCTTGGAGACGCTGCCCGTGACCTTGCCGCCATGGCGCGCCACCAGCGCTGCGGCCGCCTCGCGGCTCATGCTCGGCAGGGTTCCGGTGATGACAAAAGTCATCCCCGTCAGCGGCTGCGGACCGCTCTCCTGAGCTCGGGCCTCTTCCGCCAACCGCACGCCGTAGCGGCGCAACTTGTCCACGAGCGCGCGTGTGCGCGGCCGCGCCAAGTGTGCCACGATGGCCTCTGCGAGCACCGGCCCAATGCCCTCGATATGCTGGAGTTCATCGACGCTGGCGGCCATCAAGGCATCCAGCGACGTATAGTGGTGCGTCAGGTCCTGCGCTACCTGCGTGCCCACGCCGCGGATGCCCAACGCTGCCACCACGCGCCATAGCGGCTGCGTTCGGCTGGCGTCGATGGCGGACAGCAGGTTGTCGGCGCGCTTGTCCGCAAAGCCCTCCAGCTTGAGGAGTTGCTCACGCGTCAGAGCGTACAGGTCGGCCACGTCCTCGATCAGGCCCGCTTCGTAGAGCTGTGCTGCCAGCTTTTCGCCGAGCCCCTCGATGTCCATCGCCCCCCGTGAGACCCAGTATTCGACGTGCCGCACTACCTGAGCCGGACAGGCAGGGTTGACGCAGCGCACGGCCACTTCGCCCGGTTCGCGCACAACGGGCTCGCCACAGACCGGGCAGTGCGTGGGCATCTCGAAGGGCACCTCGGCGCCGGTCCGCAGCGCCACGATGGGGTTGGTTACCTGTGGAATGACGTCGCCGGCGCGCTGTACCACCACCATGTCGCCGGCGCGCAGGTCCTTGCGCGCCACGTCATCGGCATTGTGCAGCGAGGCCTGGCGGATGGTGACTCCGCCCAGGCGCACCGGCTCGAGCACCGCGTAGGGGGTCAGGACGCCCGTGCGGCCCACCTGCACGCGGATCTCGTTCAGGCGCGTGGTGGCCTGGCGTGAGGGGAACTTGAACGCGACAGCCCAGCGTGGCGCGTTGCCCACCACGCCGAGGCGGTCGTGTGTCGCCAGATCGTCGATCTTGATCACGACGCCGTCGGCTTCGTACGGCAGCGTATCGCGTTTGTCCATCCACTCGATGCAGTAGGCCAGCACGGCGTCAAAGTCCTCGATGTGGCGGATGTCGGGGTTGACGCTGAAACCCAGCCTGCGCAGATACTCGAGCGCCTCCCACTGCGAGCGCACCTGCGGGCCGGCATCAGAAGTTGGCTGCTCCAGGTAGCCGATGGCGTAGACGAACAGGCGCAGCGGGCGTTCGGCGGTGACGCGCGGGTCGAGCTGGCGCACTGAGCCGGCGGCGGCGTTACGCGGGTTGGCAAAGGCCGCCTCGCCGTCGGCCTCGCGCCGCGCGTTCAGCTCTGCGAACAGGGCGCTCGGCATATAGATCTCGCCGCGCACCTCGATGACGCGCGGGGCTGTCAGCCCCTCAGACACCGGGATGCGCAACGGGATGTTGCGTATGGTGCGTACGTTGGTGGTGATGTCCTCACCGAGGACGCCATCGCCGCGCGTGGCGCCGCGCACCAGCAGACCGTCCTCGTAGGTCAGCGCCACGGCAAGCCCGTCGATCTTGGGCTCGACCACAAAGGCCAGGGGCTGGTCCTCGGGCAGCAGGCGCCGGGCGCGTTCCAGCCAGGCCTGCACCTCCTCGGCCGCAAAGGCGTCGGTGAGGCTCGTCATGGGGTGCGGATGTCGGACCTTGGCGAACTCGGCAAGCGGCTCGGCGCCCACGCGCTGCGTGGGTGAGTCGGGCGTGATCAGCTCGGGGTGCTCGGCCTCCAGCGCGCGCAGTTCGTGCACCAGCGCGTCGTACTCGGCGTCCGAGATGGTTGGCTGGTCCAGCGTGTGGTACAGGTAGCTGTGGTGGTTGATGAGCTGGCGCAACGAGGCAACTCGGGTGGCAACATCGTCAGCCATGGGTGCGTCTCCTGTCGTGCAAAAGAAAACCAGGCTGCTCCGCGGCTGTTCCCAGCCCGGCAACCTGGTTTCTGTGCGTCCGGAGGGCTCTCGCGAGCCGACAGACTACTGCTTGGCCAGATACTTGGACACGACCCAACCGGACACGCCCGCCGAGTCGCGCACCTGCCACCAGGTAAAGTCGTTGGCTTCGGTCGGGCCGCCGATGATCTCGACTACCGCGTTGTCGGGCAGCGTCTTGACGCGCGCGTTGCTGGTGCCGGCGCCCGAGCGCATGTTGACGCCCTGGCCGCCTGTGCCCGTCACTTTGGCTGTGTCGCCGACGGTCAGGCCCGTCGGGGCAGTGGTCACTTCGGCTGTCGGGGTAGCCACATCCTGACCGGGGGTGGCGGTCAGTTCAATCAGCACCGGCCGCGTGGGTGTGTTGGTGACGAGCGGCAGTGTGCTAAAGGCGGTCGGCTGGGCGGTATCTTGCGGCGCGACCAGATTGACCGTGGGCGTCGGCGTGGGCGTGCTGGGTGTCTTGGGGTCGGAGAAAATCGCCCACCAGAGCCCCGCGATGACCACCACCAGCAGAATGGGCACGGCGACCCACATCCACTTGGGCCACAGATCCTCAGACCGGCCGCGGCCAGGACGCGAATCCGAGTTAAGCGACATCAGCACGCCTCCTTTGCGTTGCCGCGGCTGGCCTGTCAAGCCCAAAGCTTGTCCCAGCTGCCGCTGCAGACTGCTCTCGACTATGCCACTGTGCGTGCCAACCAGATATCGCTGGCACCCCAGGATATGACTGCATTATATCTATACTTGCTACGTGGGTCAAGTGCCAGTTATGCGCCTCACTTGCCGCCAATTGGGTGACTCAGCAGCTCGCGCCGCCGCTCCACATAGTACGAATAGTCAGGGTAGGAGAGGTCGGGCGGCACAAAGTGGTCCAGCATGGGGATATAGGCGCCCTGCTCCCACAGCGGCTGCACGCGGCGCAACTCGGCATCGATGCCCTCGCGGCCGCTGGCGATCAGGCGCTTGTCCATGCCGCCGATGATGGCGCAGTGCGGGTGGCGCTGCCGCACGATCAACGGGTCAGAGCCGGCCGCCATCTCGCAGGGGTGGACGCCATCAATGCCGGCCTCCAGCCAGATGGGCGCCAGGTCGAGCATGTGGCCGTCGCTGTCGACCATGATCAGACTGACGCCGCCCTCACGCAGCAGCGCCACCAGCTCGGCGTAGGCGGGCAGCATGAACTCGCGCACCATGCGTGGCGAGATCAGCGGGGCCGTCTTGTAGGCCATGTCCTCCCAGATCTGCACAAAATCGAGCGCGCCGGTGGCCAGCAGGCGCGGCAGAAGCCGCTTGGCCATGCTTATGCGGTCGGCGATGATGCGGCGCACGAGTTGCGGCTGGTCGAGAAAGGCCATGCACCAGTGCTCGGCGCCCATCAGCCCGCGCCCAAAACCGAACATGCCCTCAAAGTTGAGGCCCACGATCTCGCCGCGCTGTCGACGCCAGTGCAGGTCCTCGTCGAAATCGCCCTCGTAGCGCCCCGGGTCGCTGCCGTCCAGGCGTGGCAGCAACGCGTCATAGTCGGCCTCGGTCTCTACCGGGAAGCGCAGGAACTGCGGGATGGTGCGGTGCCACTTGCGCTGGCGGTAGGTCACGCCCATGGCATCGCGCACGATCTGCTCGGTCTCGGTCTCTTGCAGCACGGCGGTCTCAAAGTACGGGTAGATCTTGTTATTGATGGGCAGCCAGTTGATGTTAAAGCTCAGGTCCAGATGGAGATAGTCCTCCAGGTGGCGCAGGTTGGTGACCCACTTGGGCAGGCCCTCGTGATGCCAGCGCGCAAAGGTTTCGTCCCAGACGCCCATGTCCATCAGGGGCACGCGGTCGACCGACTCAAAGCGCATGTAGGCGAGAAAGCGTTCGCGCTGGTTCATAGACTACTCTTTGCCTGCGTGCGGGTGTGGCCGCTTACGCGGCCTGGCGTAGGGGCGCAAAGGCGCGCTCGGCAGCGTCGATCCACTGCTGCACCCGGCGGATGAACTCGCCGATGTCGTCCCAGATGGGCGTCAGGCCCGAGGTGGTCAGTGCGAACTCGCGCCCGCGCAGCGCCTCCACGATCGAGGTCAGGCGCGCAGCCATCTCCTCGGGGCTGGCCACGAGCACATCGTTGGGGTGCAAGAAGGGCCCCAACCGCTTGGTGGGCGGCACGTTGATGAGCGTCTGCTGCAGGTTCGTCCAGGGGCTGATCTCCAGACGCTGCAGTGTCTCCAGTTCGAGCATGTAGCGCTGCACGGGCGTCTGGTTGCCACACGAGTGGATCGAGATGATGCCGCCGTGGAAGGCTTCGATCTGCTTGTAGCAGGGCAACACGAAATCGCGGAACATGCCCGGCGAGATAAAGGGGACGTTGATCCAGTCGTCTGCGATGGCCACCGGCTCGCGCTTGGCGCCGGACCAGTCGTAATAGCCCTCCCACCAACGGCAGCGCTGGTCCACGAGGAACTGCATCAGGTCGTGCACGAACTGCGGGCGTTCGGCCGTATCAGCCACCCAGTTCTCATAGCCGCGCAACTGCACCGCCAGGTCCAGGCAGCCGCGCTCCCAGGTGATGGCGTTCAGCACCTTGAGGCGCCCGGCCACGATCTCGACCACCGCATCGTAGAACCGCAGGATGTGCGGCATCATCCCCGCGGTCCCGAAATCGACCGGCGCCAGCAGCCGCAGGTCGGGGTCGCGGGTCATCGGGTGGTCGGTCTGGATGCAGGGCACGCCGCACTCGTTGTAGGGCACGGCCATCCCCAAAAAGGTGTACTCGGGGTAGAAACCGAGCCAGACGGTCAGTTCGGCGCTCAGGGCGCCATCCTCGCGCGGAAAGTGTTCCCAGCGCCAGAGCCTCTGGCGCAGCGTCTGCTCGACGTAAAAGACCGGGTCGCTGAAATAGCGATTCACGTCGTAGCCAAAGATGCGCTGCGACGCGATCGGGTCCTCCAGGCTGAAGACAGCCGTGGGCTTGAGCGTGCGCCGGCGCTGGTTTTCGGGGCTGGCGACAGCTTGCAGCAGACGGTCGATCAACTGGTCGATGGAGGCCAGGCGCGCGTCAGCCATCGTTACTCCTGGCATAGCCTTCTACTTGTCGCTCACCAACGTTCGTTTGCTGCGCGTGAACTGCAGCTCGTTGTCGGGCAGGCGCCGACTGATATAGTCGAGCGACAGGTTGATATCCTCTTCGGCTTCCTCGGGAGTGGTGGTGCCCACGGTGACCATGTCCTGCTCGCGAATCGCGTTCCACGAAAAGAGCAGGCCCACAGCGGGCAGCAGCCGGCCGGCCGCCATCGACTTGATCGTCATCACTGGCTTTTTGGCGTTGCGGATCACGCGCATGCACCAGTCGATTTCGACGTGCATCAAAAAGCCGGCAGCGTTAAAGATCTGGACGTAGGAGGCCACGTCATAGCCGCGCTCGTCGGCATAGATGACCGATTCGGGCTCGTGCGTTGAGAGGCCGGGGATCATCCCGCGCTCGCGGATCATCGCGGTATAGGTGGGCAGGTCGCGGATCTCGCGGGCGCGTTTGTCGATCAGCACGTCGGTCACCGAGGTGTGCGGAAAGCAAAAGGTGGCGCCCAGTGCTTTGCAGCGGTCAAAGACCACCTCGGGCTCGTTGTCCTTGGGGCCGCCAGGGAGCACGTTAAAGTTGGGCGTCAGGATCAGCGTCATCTTGCGCCCCACACGGTCCTGGGCGTCGCTGATGGCGTCCGACAGGAGCTGCACGGGCATGCCCATGATAGCGTCCACGCCGTGCTTGAGAAAGACGGTGATGGTATCTGCAAGGCGCTCGCGCGTCTGGTACTCGCGGATGAACTTGTCCTTGGCACTGCTGGTGTGGGAATAGCCCAGGAACCAGTTGGTGCCCACGATCATGCGCGAGAGCGAGACGCCGCCAACGACGGTGCGCGGGAATTCGATGGTCATACGTTGCCTCCCGGGATCAGCTGGTCAGCTGTGATGGCGGGCACATTGTACGCCGTAACACGAGCCGGTCAACCGGGATAGGCGCGCTCATCGGTAGGCCTTGGGGCGCTTGTCAGCATACCGCAACGCGCTAACATGGGCAAGAGCCAGCCCATCTCAACACGGGAGGTGCCCATGTATCTCATCAGGATGCGTCCCGAGCAGCTGCAGGATGCTGTGTCCCGCAACGTGCCGGTGCTGCTGCCGGCGGGCGTGGTCGAGTATCACGGCCCGCACCTGCCCATCGGCACCGATTTCCTGATCGCCAACGCGGTGTGCGAAGAGGTGGAGCGGCGCTGCGAGTGTGTGTTGGGGCCGTCGCTGCCGCTGGGCCCGACGATGTCGTGGGCGGCCGGACCCGAGGACGGCGAGATTGATTTCGAGCCCGAGGCCTTTTATCACTACGTGCGCGAGGCGCTCAAGCGCATCGCGATGATGGGGTTCGGGCGCATCTATGTGCTTCAGCATCATCAGGGCGACGAGGGCCTGCAGTGTCTGTGCCTGCGGCGGGCCGCAATGGAGCTGGTGCGCGACACGGGCACGGCCTGGGGGCCCGGCTATGGGCGCAAGGACGAGCACGACTGGCCCAACCCGGCGATGTTTCGGCGCATCATCGTGGCGCATATCGACAGCTACTCGCAATACCCCTCGCCCGAGGCCGAGCGCATCCCCATCGGCCACGGCGGTCGCGGGGAGACGCAGCTGATCATGGCCGCGCTGCCGGAGACGGTGCGCATGGCCGCGCTTGAGACGCTGGCCGAGCGTCCGCGCTGGCTGCGCGACGCCGACGACGCGCGCGCCGACGAAGGTCGCCGCTGGATCGAGTTCTGTGTGCGGGGCTGGGTGGAGGAGTTGACGCGGGCGGACGAGGGTTAGGGCCCGCACGGACCCGCGTGTTCGGCCACTGCGTGCCACACAACAGCAACCGAGTTTCTACAAGAAACTCGGTTGCTCAGTGTCTGGATGCAGGTTGGGTAGTGGGCGGCTCGCGAACCGCCCCTCACCAGGCTACAGGCACTCTCCCAGGTCGCATTTGCCGTTGTTGTTGTCGTCGACATACTTGCGGCAACTGCCGGGGTACGAGCAGGCCCGCGGACAGCGCACGCTGCAATCCTCAACAACCACCGGGGTGGGCGCAGGCGGGGCGGTGACGATTGGCTCGGCTTCCGGCTCTGGAACGGTGCTGGGGGCGTCCTCCAGCGGAGAACGGGTCGGCTCGACCGCACTCTGCGTCTTGGCGGCCGATTCAACTCTCGCTGTGCCGCCGCGCCGGCCGCGGCCCCGAGGTGCAGAAGGCTGCGCATCGGGCGTGGGCGTCGGCTCGACGGTGGCGGTCGGGGCCTCGGCCAAGACGTTGTCGCGGACATCGCTCACACTCTGCTCGCCCACCGTTTCGCTCAGTGTTAGTGCGCCCGCGGCCTCGCTCATCATCTGCGCGCCCACGAGCTTGCGCACCGCCAGCGCGCCCGCCACGCCCACCCCGCCCACCCCGCCCATCAGCACCAGAAAGGTGCGACGGTTCAGGATGCGCGGCTCAGCCAGGACTGGGACAGGCGCCAACGCGGGCTGGCCAGTGGCGCTGAGGCCTGGCAGGATGTGCTTGCGGGCCACATTGACGATCCAGCGCCAGTGCATCGCGATCTTGAGGGTGACCAAGGCTGCGGTTGCGATAGAAACCCACACGTGGGCCTGGCGCCAGCGGAAATAGTTGGGCAACGGCAGTTCCAGCCAGGTAGACATGACCAGGCCGGTCAGGATGATGAGCGCCATGCTCAGCAGCACGCCGGCGTCGACGACATAGTTCCAGCGCGCCTTGCCGCACCCACATTTGAACAGGCGCCTGGAGACCGCTTTGACCCAGGCCCAGTGCACGACCAGGTGGTAGGCGGCCAACAGGCCGACGAACACGCCCAGCAATTGGTGCAGGGCCAGGCCGGTGACGTCCAGGAAAAAGGTCAGGACAAAGCCGAGGAACAACACGGCATCGATGATCCAATTGGTCTTGGGTTTGTTGGCTTTTGCTTTCACTCAGACACCTCTCTGCTATGGCAGGCGACTCACAGGGGTCAGTCTAGCAGAGCGGTGTGTAGCGGATGTTGGGCGAATGTGGGGATGATGTGGGGATGCGGTCGCATACGCGCTCGATGATACGCGCCGCCT
Source organism: Anaerolineales bacterium UBA6128 (assembly GCA_002423325.1). Taxonomy (GTDB): domain Bacteria; phylum Chloroflexota; class Anaerolineae; order UBA1429; family UBA1429; genus UBA6128. Next base: position 16,768 of record DIVQ01000009.1, read on the forward strand.
TGGATGCGCTCAGTGCGTCGCGGCGGATGGTGTCGCTTCGTTCTGGATGCGCAACACGCGCGGCCGGTTGTAGCGCTGTACGATGATACAGGGCAGGTTGGCCGCCAACGCATAGACGATGATGATCGCGCCCGCCACCGGAACGTTCCAGAGAAAGAACAGCGGAGCAAGCGCAATCTGCAACCAATGGGCGAGTTCGGCGCGACAGGTCTCCGCCATCCAGCGCCGCACATAGGCCGGTTCCGTGGACTCAAAGCGCCGCATCGAAAAGCCGCCCAAGGCGGGACCGCCCGAGGGCAAGGCCGACTTCCAGCGGCGCACGCGGAACAGCACATTCCACAGCTCGCCCTCGCGCTCCCAACGTCGGGTGGCGTACAGCCAGCCTTGCGGGTCAAAGGCGTCTGCTGGCAGCCGCAGGGTCAGGAACGAGATCGCCGGAGAAAGGATGAGCCAGGCCAAAGCATCCAGCAGGATGGTCCACAGCGTGGGCAGATTCAGCACCCTCACGCGCCGGCCCTCCCGTTGCGGGTGGCGATGGTGCGGCCCTTCCAGGTCACCCGCCCCAGCAGGCGCGTCATGACCAGCGAGCGCAGCATCACCAGGCCAAAGAAGGTCAGTGGAATGGGGTAGAGTGGGGCCACCCAGAACTGGAACCGGCCGAGGCGACGCAACATCCATGCGACCTGCACGACATAGGCGCAGTAGAGCCCGACGCGGAAGAGCGTCTCAGGTGCGAGAGGGGCGCTGATCAGGCCGCGGATGAGGTTGGCGGCGCTGCTGAAGCAGCCGGTGATCCAGGCGCTCAGCAGCAGCGCCATCCAGATGGGGATCGCGAGCGCGCCGTAGGCAAAACCCTTCGTGTGTCCCTGTAGCAGGTCGCCCAACCCGCCCGGGTACATGCGAAAACAGACCGCGCCGCGCCCCAAATAGTTGGACACCGGCAACCCGGCCCGCGCGAAGCGCTGACCCAGGGGGATATCTTCGATGGTCTCATTGCACACGGCCGCGTGCCCGCCGACTGCAAAATAATCGGCGCGCGCGCACAGCATGCAGGGTCCGTAGGCGCCTCCGGGCGAGGAGCGCTCGCCGAAGGGGGTGAACGAGTTCAGGGCTGTGGCCGCGATGATGTTGAAAAAGGCCGAGAGTTGCTCGTAGGGCTTGCGGGTGACGTGGTAGGGCTGCACCGAGAGCAGCCCGCCCCGGCGCTGCTGCGTCTGTGCCAGGGACTGCAGGCCGTCGTCGGCGAGCCAGGTGTCGGCGTCCAGAAAGACGAGCAGGTCACCGCGGCTGCGCTGGGCGCCCTGCCAGCAGGCCCAGGTCTTGCCGTTCCAACCCGCCGGGCGCTGGCCCGATGCGTATACCATGGCGCCCAGGCGCTGCGCGACCGCGACAGTGTCATCGGTGCAGCCGTCGTCCAGCACTAGGACCTCGGTTGGGGGCAGCGTCTGGCGCTGCAGCGATTCGAGCAGCGGGCTAATCCGGCCGGCCTCGTTGAACGCGGGGATGATGACCGAGAGACGGCCCGGCGGAGGCGCGCAGGCCCGATCGGATGTGAGGCGCGGGGCGCGCCACAACAGCAGCCATCCGATGGCGAGAAAGAGCACTGGCAGGATGATGGGCATGCGCGCGCCTCCGGCACGCAAGTTGTGAGAGCAGGGCGTGGTTGAGCGCTGTCAAGGTGTGTCGGGTCGTGTGTCAACCACTCGCCCTGTATCGCTGTTTGTGCGCGACGTGCGTGTGGCGTGCGCCTCAGGCCGGCGTTCCCATGATGGTGTAGGTGGCGCCACAGCTCAGACAGCGCAGGCGCTCGGGGCTCAGCCACATCAGGTAGCGCTTGCGGCGCTCGCCGCACTGCGGACAGGCGTACCTGGGCGCGACCTGTGGCTCGTCATTATGCGGCCTCGGCCTGGCATTCTGCTGTCCGTCACGATGGGGCATCTTGCTGGCCATCTCTGCCTCCTTGCAGGTCTACTTCCCCCCATCTCTACCCTATTGTAGCACAGGCGCGGCGCCGTGGGTAGTCCCCGGCGAAGGCTTGACGCAAGCCCGTTTCGCGCTATGCTGTGTGTGTGTGGCCGCGCTGGGCCTGCCGGTGCGCGTGGCTGCGCGTTCGATCCCACAATCAGTTCCTCTGACGGAGGTATGTCGATGCCGACCAAAGTAGTGACGTTCGGTGAGATCATGCTGCGCCTCTCACCGCCCGGCTTCCTGCGCTTCTCTCAGGCCAAGTCCTTTGACGCTGAGTACGGCGGTGGCGAGGCCAACGTGGCCGTATCGTTGGCGGGTCTGGGCATCCCGGTCGACTATGTCACGCGCCTGCCCAAGAACGACATCGGCGACGCCTGCATGCGCTTTCTGCGCGGCCAGGGCGTGGGCGTGGACAGAATCGTCTGGGGCGGCGAGCGCCTGGGCATCTATTTCCTCGAGATGGGCGCCATGCAGCGCGGCAGCAAGGTGATCTATGACCGCGCCAACTCGTCCATCGCCACCATCAAGCCCGGCATGGTCGACTGGAAAAAGGTCTTTGAGGGCGCCGGCTGGTTCCACTGGACCGGCATCACCCCCGCCATCTCGCAGGGGGCCGCCGAGGCCTGCCTGGAGGCCGCCAAGGTGGCCAGCGAGATGGGTCTGGTCGTCTCGTGCGACCTGAACTATCGCGCCAAGCTCTGGAAGTGGGGCAAGACCCCCGGCGAGGTGATGGGCGAGCTGGTCAAGTACTGCCAGGTGGCCATCGGCAACGAGGAAGACGCCGCCAAGGTCTTTGACATCCACGCCCCCGAGACCGACGTCACCTCCGGCGTTGTGGAGGCTGACAAGTACCGCGTGGTGTGCGAAAAGCTCGTGGAACGCTTCCCCAACCTCAAGACGGTCGCCATCACGCTGCGCGGCTCGCTCTCGGCCAGTCACAACACCTGGTCGGGCCTGCTGTGGGACGCCGGCAAGGTGTTCGTGGCGCCCACGTTCGATGTCACCCACATCGTCGACCGCGTGGGCGGCGGCGACTCGTTCATGGCCGGTCTCATCTATGGCCTGCAGACCTACGGCGACGACAAGCAGTCGGCACTCAACTTTGCCGTGGCGGCCTCGTGCCTCAAGCACAGCATCTTTGGCGACGTCAACCTGGTCAGCGTAGACGAAGTCACCAAGCTCATGGGCGGCGACGCCTCGGGCCGCGTGGCGCGGTAGCCGGGCGAGTACGGAACACGAATCACACGAAAATGGCGAAAAACACGAAATAAAACAATGATGGCCCCGGACCTGACTCTAGTTCGTGTGTTTCGTGTTTTTCGTGGTCCCATCGGTCTGGTATCACGACGAGTGCATTGATACATCTGAGGAGGCATAATGGCACGCTTTACGCGCATGCAGGTATGGTCCAAGATGGAAGAGATTGGCCTCGTGCCGCTCTACTACGAGCCGAACGTAGAGACGGCCAAAGAGATCGCGCTGGCCATCTCGGCGGGCGGCGGCAAGGTGATCGAGTTCACCAACCGCGGCGATCGCGCCTTTGAGGTCTTTCGCGAGCTGATCACCACGCTGGACAAGGCCGACCCCTCGGTCGTGCTGGGCGTGGGCTCGGTGCTGGACCCCGTCACCGCAGGCCTGTACATCAACCTGGGGGCCAACTTTGTGGTCGGCTCGGTGATGAACGCCGAAGTCGCGAAGTTGTGCAACCGCCGCAAGATCCCCTACTTTCCCGGCTGCGCCACACCCTCCGAGGTTTCGTTCGCCGAGGAGCTGGGCGTGGAGGTCTGCAAGGCCTTCCCCGGCAGCGAGTTGGGAGGGCCGAGTTTCATCAAGGCCATCAAGGGGCCCTGCCCGTGGACCAAGATCATGCCCACCGGCGGCGTCAAGGCTTCCTATGACAACCTCAAAGCCTGGTTCGACGCCGGCGTCACCTGCGTGGGCATGGGGTCCGACCTGGTGCGCAAAGATCTGGTGGCCGCCAAGGATTGGGCCGGCATTACCGCGCTGACGGCGCAGTGCCTGGCGTGGATCCGCAAGGCGCGCGGGCAGGCGCTCTACCTGGGCGTCGAGCACCCCGGCATCTATCCCAGCGCAACGGCCACCGGCACCGACATCGCCGTCTGGTACGAAAAGACCTTTGACCTGAAGGTGAAGGAGGGCAACTCGTCCTTCTTTGCCTCCGGCACCGGTCCGGGCCGCCTGGAGATCATGAAGGGCGAGCCGCGCGCCAACTGCCACCTGGCCATCCTGGTGTCGGACTTTGAGGCGGCCGTGGCCGACCTGCAGGCCAAGGGCGTGGAACTGCTGGAGCCGAGCATCAAGCCCACCGTCAAGGCGGTCTACCTGAAAGAGCCGGATCCGGCGGGCAACACGATACACTTGCTCTGGCTGGGGTGAGGTAAGGTTCTCGGGACAAGGGGTAGGGGCGGCTCGCGAGCCGCCCCTACTGCCTCTGCGCGGCCTGAAGCCCGGTTCCTTGTGGGCCTCCCCCAACTGTGCTACAATGTATCTATTCTATGACAAGGAGGAACAAGCCATGATACCGAAGAGTCGGCTGGTATTGTTGGCTCTCACGTTGATCGTGTCGCTGGCCGCGTGTGGCGGGCCCCAGGCATCGCCCACGCCGGCGGCCGGCGGCTCGGCTACGGCCGTTGCCAAAGCCACTGCTACCACCGCCGCGGCCGAGGCTGAGGCGACGAGCGTCCCGGTTGCGCCCACACAGCCCGAGGAGGGCGACCTCAACCTGGATAGCGTCAGCAGCGGCATGGAGCAACTCGCCAGCTACAAGAGCTCGTTGCACATGAGCTTTGACGGCACCAATGAGGACGGGCAAGCGGTGGTCAAGTCGTTGACCATGGAGGAGCGGTTCATTGCGAACCCGCCCACGCAGCAGGTGACCTGGATCAGTGCCGAGGCGGTGGGCGATGAAACGCCCCAACCGACCAGTTGGAGCATGATCAGCATCGGCGACGTGCGCTACATGATCACGGTCGACAACGCAGGCGCCGAGACTTGCATCATGCTGACGTCGGACGAGTCCGAGCCACCCACCTCGGCGCTGTCGGTCGACACGTGGGGCAGCATCCGCGAAGCGCGCTACCTGGGCACGGATACGGTCAACGGCGTGCGCGCCAAGCACTATGTCTGGAAGGAAGGCGCGCTCAGCACCTGGGGCTTTACCGAGGGCAAGGCCGAAACCTGGGTGGCCGTCGACGATGGCTATGTCGTCAAGCAGGTCGTCAAAGGCACCGGTAAGGGCCTGTTCATGGCCGAAGAAGGCGAGACGGGCACCACGCTCTGGGAATGGAACGTCACCGACGCGAACCAGCCCTTTGAGATCGTGGCGCCCGCAGGCTGCGAGAGCGCCGCGAGTGACATCCCTGTGATGGCGGACGCCACGGACAAGACCACCATGGGCGACATGATCGTCTACACGTCGCCGAGCTCCCTGGCAGACGTGGCGGCGTTCTACAAGGCTGCGATGCCCGAGGCGGGTTGGGAGGCAAGCGGCGATCCCATGGAGATGGACACCTTTTCACAACTGGAGTTCACCAAGGACGGCAAAAAGGCCTCGCTGATGCTGAGCCGGGATGAAGACAGCCAGGCCACGAGCGTCCTTGTTAGCATCGAATAGCCAGAGGCACGCGCTCCACCACACTAGGGCCTCGCGGCCGCCAAGCCGCGAGGCCCTCATCGTATCATCAGGCGCGCTCGCGCAGCGACGCGGAGCCGCAGAGGGGACCCCCTTCGGCGTGCTCCGCGCCATCTGTTGTGGCCACACGCGAGAAACCGAGTTTCCTTTAGAAACTCGGTTTCTCGTTGCCATGTAGGGGCGGCTCGCGAGCCTGGCGCACGCAGGTTGGTGGGGCTGGACCGAAAGAGGATTTGCCATATCGTGCAAACGCGCGCACAATAGACTCGCTGTTCGTGCAAAAGGACTATTACCGAAAGGAGACGGCGATGCCACGTCTGCGCAAGCCCAATATCGTGCACTTGGGGATCGACTCGCTCAAGGTCACGCATATGTCGTGCTACGGCTACAAGCGGTTGACGACGCCCCACATGGATCGTTTTGCCAAGGAGGGGACCCTGTTCGAGCGCACCTACAGCCCGAACATCCCCACCACCAGCGGCTATGCCATGATGCTCACCGGCACCGACCTGTTCACCAACCAGGTGGTGGCGCTGCGCCACAAGGGGCCGATGCGCGACGAGGTCAAGACGCTGCCCGAGATCCTCAGGCCCGAAGGCTATACCAGCACCTGCGTGGGCTTCAAGGGCAACCCGGCCTCGCGCGGGTTCGACAACTATATCGACTTTTCCGGGTGGGGCGCTTGGAACGAGGGGCGCAGCCCCAAGGCCGACAACCTCAACGCCGTGGCCATTCCCGAGCTGGAGCGCCTGGTCAAGGGCAAGGAGCCCTTCTACCTGTTCCTGCGCCACATGGACCCGCACTCGCCCTACCTGCCGCCCTATCCCTTTGAGCGCATCTTCTACCATGGCAACGAGACCGATCCGCGCAACCACTCGATGGACGCGTGCATGGCCTTCAAGCCTTTCCGCGACTATTTCGCGGCCTGGATGCCGCCCGGCATCTCTGATTCCGAGTACGTCATCGCCCAGTACGACGGCGCCATCGCCTACATGGACGCCTCGATCCAGGCCATCTTTACCGCGATGGAGAACCTGGGCATCCTGGACAACACCATCGTGGTGATCAACTCGGATCACGGCGAGACGCTGGACGACCACGAATGTTACTATGATCACCACGGCCTGTACGACTGCACGCTGCACGTGCCGCTGATCATTCGCTACCCCGGCAAGGTGCCCGCTGGCCTGCGCGTGCCCGGCTATAACCAGCACAAAGACCTTGTGCCCACGCTGCTCGAGTTGGCCAAAATCGAGGCGCCTGACGTCAGATTCGATGGCGAGAGCCTGATGCCTCTGGTGCGCGGCGAAGTGGCCTCGTTCAGCCCCGAGATGTACCTCACCGAGTGCACCTGGATGCGTAAGCATGGTTGGCGCACGCCGCAGTGGAAGTACATCGAGGCGCTCGAGCCCGATTTCCATTTCAAGCCGCCGGTCGAGCTCTACAACCTGATCGAGGACCCGCATGAGGACAACAACCTGGCCGAGCAGGAGCCGGGCGTGGCGGCGCTGATGAAGGCGCGCATGGACGCCTGGATCGCCAAGCGCGAGGCCGAGACCGGCTTGGAAGACCCGATCAAGCATCAGGTCGACTGGCACGGTCACGAGGGCGTTGGATCGTTCAAGACGTCGCAGCAGGCCTACGATACGCTGCACATCGGCGATCCCAAGCAGGCTGCGCGCTTGCAGGCCGGCAAGCAAAAGTAGAGGGCGGGCGCGCGTTAGTCTCGCAGGAGCGAACCGCCGTGTTCGCCCATCGGGTGAACTGGCTGGTTGATCATCGAAAAGGAGGGTGTGATATGGCTCTGAAAGTGGCAATTGTGGGCATGGGTGGCATCGGTAACACGCACGCCGGCGTCTACCAGAAGCGCGATGATGTGCAACTGGTGGCCGTGTGCGACATCATCAAGGAGCGCGCCGACAAGGCGGCCGAAAAGTACGGCTGCCCGGCGTTCTACTCGGTCAAGGACCTGCTGGCCTCCGGCATCCAGATCGACGCGGCCAGCATGTGCACCGCCGGTGTGGAGAACGGCGGCGATCACTATGAGCCGACGATGCAGTTGCTGAACGCCGGCATCCCCACGCTGGGCGAAAAGCCGATCTCGAACGACCTGGCCAAGGCAAAAGAGATGGTGGCGCTCGCCAAGGCGAAAAAAGTACGCTACGGCATCAATCTGAACCACCGCTTTACGCCGGCCGCGCTCAAGGCCAGGTATTGGGTGGATTCCGGGCGCTTGGGCGAGTTGAACATCATCAACATGACGATGTGGATCAACAACCCCAACGAGAGCTCGCCCTGGTTCCACATCCGCGCCCTGCATCCGCATTCGCTGGATGTGATGCGCTACTTTGGCGGCGACGTCGAAAAGGTGCAGGCCTGGTTCAAAAAGGGCAAGGGCCGCAAGATCTGGTCCAACGTGCAGGTGAACCTGCTGTTCAAGAACGGCATCCTCGGCCACCTGACGGGCAGCTATGACGCCGGTGGCAGCTATGGCCTCGAAACGCTGGAGGTGGTCGGCTCGGACGCGCGCTTTGTGCTGCGCGATGCCTGCGAGCATCTCGAGTACTATCCGCGCTTCTCACGCGAGACTGAGACCTATGACTATCTGGGCGGGATGATGAGCTTTGGCGAGACCTTTGGGGCGCGCATTGGCCGCTGGGTGGAGCAGAACATCCAGGGCGTCAGGCCCGAAGAGATCGACGCCTCGGGCGAAGACGCGCTCAAGGTGCAGACCATCATCGAGGGCATCATCGAATCCTTCCAGACCGAAAAGATCGTAACGTTGTAAGAGAACATGGAGCGCGGGAGAGGAGTACTCTCCTCCGTTTCTACCTGGCAAGTGCGTTCGAACCGGAGCTCCGGTTTCCAAACCGGCAATCCCATGGGGCGCAGCAAGCGGCGCCTCTACGTTCTGCAACCAAAACCGGCCGGGAACCCCGGCGTTCCAGGAGCACAGGATGTCACTGATCACCGTCATCGGTCGAGGACATTCGGGCACGCGCGCCATGTCGCACACGCTGTCGCAGAGCGGCATCTATATGGGCGAGACGCTCAACGCCTCGGGCGACCTCATCCCGCCGCAGGATATGTATGAGGCCTGCCGGGTGTTCGGTCGTCACGTCAAATGGCTGGGTGGGCTCAAGTGGGATTTCAGCCAGGTGATGACCATGCCGATCCCGCAAGAGTTCACTGATCTGATCCACTCGTTCCTGCGCAGTGTGTTGGCCTGCACGGACGAGCACAAAGGCTGGAAGATCCCCGAGACGACGCTCTGCTACCCATGGATCCAGCGCATGTTCCCGGATGCCAAGTACATCTTTTGGATCCGCAATCCGCGCGACTGCATCCTGGGTTCGCACGTCACCGACGATCTGCACGACTTTGGCATCGACTATCCGCCAACGGACGACGAGCGCTATCGCCGCGCAATCTCCTGGATGTACCAGATGGCGCTGGTCAAGGCCACGCCGCGTCCCAAGCATTGGCTGGAGGTGCGGCTTGAAGACTTTGTGCTGCGGCAGGACGAGACCCTCGCGCGACTGGAGGCCTTTTTGGGCTTTCCTCTTGCCAAGATCCCGGTCAAGACGGACCCTCTGGGCCGTTGGGAGCGCGATGAGGGTGTGAGCTATTATGACTTTTTCGAGGCAGCGATGCGTCAGCATGGCTACCCCGTTCCGGAAAGCAATGCGACCGAGGCGGCCGCATCCACTACGGGTGCGCAGATGGCGCAACCGGCGGACGCCGCTGTCTAGCACAGCGCGCCGATAGGAGAGACTGCATCATGCTAAAGGTGTGTGTAATCGGACTTGGTCCGATCGGCAACCTGCATTGTCGGGTTCACCGTGACGATCCTCTGGCGGAACTGGTGGGCGTGTGTGACATTCTGCACGATCGCGCGGATGCCGCCGCGGCGCGCTACGGCGTGCCGGCCTACTATGACGTGGAAGATATGCTGCGCCGCGCCAAGCCCGATGTCTGCAGCGTGGCCACGGGCGGCTACGAGTATGGCAGCGAGCACTATCTGCCTACCATGCAGGTACTGGAGGCTGGCTGCCACGTGCTGGGCGAAAAGCCCATCTCGAACGAGATCCCGCAGGCCGAAGAGATGGTGGCTAAGGCCAAAGAGAAGGGCGTGTGCTACGGCATCGACCTGAACCACCGCTTTACGCCGGCGGCGCTGGTGGCGAAAAAGTGGTTGGACGAGGGGCGTCTCGGGCATCTGCTGTTCATCAACATGGCGATGTGGATCAAGAACCCGCGCGAGAGCTCGCCCTACTTTCAGCTCAAGGCGCTGCACCCGCACACCGTTGACGTGATGCGCTATTACTGCGGCGACATCGAGGCGGTGCAGTGCTTTGCCACGCAGGCGCCGGGCCGCACCATCTGGTCCACCGCGCATTTCAACATGCGCTTCAAGAACGGCGTAGTGGGCGGGCTCACCGGCAGCTATGACATCGAGCGCGGTCACCCGATGGAGCGTTGCGAAGTGGCCGGCATCGGCGGGCGCTTTGTGCTCGACGACATGTGGCGCGAGGCCACCCTCTACCCGGCCGGCAACCTGGAAAAGACGGTCTTTACCAACCCGGTCTTTGGCGGCATGCGCGACTTTGAGGACACCTTCCGCAACAGGTTCCACCGCTTTCTGGAGCAGGTCTCGGAGGGCTGCCCGCCCGATCAGATCGACGGCTCGGGCGCCGATGGGTTGGCGGCGCAAAAGGTGCTGGCAGCCGCGATAGAGTCGCTAAACAACGAAACCGTAGTGTACGTCAAGTAGCGGCGGCCCTTGCGGGCGCCCTGGCATGAAGGAGGACGGATATGAAACTCGGAGCCAACTCGGTCCTGTTCGGTGGGTTCGATATGGAGACGGCCTTCAAGCAGATCGCGATGGCTGGCTATGACGGCATCGAGATCTCTGCCATCGACGGCATGAGCGAGCACCTGGTGCTCAGCCGCTGGCAGGAGATCGCCCCCGAAGTCAAGCGCCTGTCCAAGGAGTATGGGTTGGAGCTGTTGGCCATGGAGCAGCCCTCGCAGGATCCCGCCAAGATGGAGACGGCCTTCCAAGCGGCCGTGGAGATCGGCATCCCCATCATCAACTGCGGGCCGGGCGGCAAGGCGGGCGATGAGGCCACCTTCCAGCAGAGCGTCGACTCGCTGGGCAACCTGAGCGTGCTGGCCGAAAGGTACGGCGTGATCCTGTGCGTCAAGGCGCACGTGGGCGCGGCCATCTACAACACGCCCACCACGCTGCGGCTGATGGAGGCGATCTCGTCGCCGGCCTTTGGCATCGACATGGACCCCTCGCACATCTACCGCTCGGGCGAAAACCCCGTGGACGCGATCGCGGCCGTGATCTCGCGCGTCAAGCACGTGCACATCCGCGACTGCAAGGGCCGCCAGCAGAACCCGGGCAAGCCCGAGATGCAGGCCAATGGCCGCGGCGATATCGACCTGGTGGGCTATATCCGCGTGCTGCACGAGCACGGCTATGCGGGCGCGCTGGATCTGGAGATCATCGGCGCCAAAGAGTATAGCCTGGAGCAATGCGTCACCATCGCGGCCGAGTCGCGCGGGCACATGCAGGCCTGCCTGCAGGCTTGCGGCGCGCGCTAGGCGGTGCCGACCCGATCCGTCACGCAGGAGACGCGATGAACAATCGTGAGCGAACCCTCGCAGTCCTCAACTATGAGCGGTATGACCGTCTGCCGCTCGTCCATTTCGGTTACTGGGACGAGTTGCTGGACAAGTGGGCGCAGGAGGGTCACCTGACCCAGGAGGAGCGCAAGCAGTATCGCGAAGGGAGTGCCCTGGATCGCGAGATCAGCCGTCGTCTGGGCTTTGACTTTAACTACCAGACGATGTTCTACAGCAATATGGATCTCAGTCCGCTTTTCGAGAGAAAGGTGATCGAGGAGCTGCCCAACGGCTTTACCAAGGTGCTGACGGGCTATGGCACGTATGACCTTGTCAAGCCCGGTTCTCTCGACTTTCCGCCCTCGGTCGATTACCTGCTCAAGGGGCGCAAAGAGTGGGAAGAGCTCTACCTGCCCAAGCTGCAGTTCAGCACCGAGCGCATCGACTGGCAGGCTCTGGAGGCGGTCAAGGCCGCGGACAGCCAACGCGAGTATCCCCTGGGCCTGCACTGCGGCAGTCTGTACGGCAATATCCGCAACTGGCTGACGATGCAGGGGAGTGCTTACCTGTGGGCCGACGATGAAGCGCTCATGGTCGAGATCATCGACGCCTTGGGGCAGCTCTGCTATGATTGTCTTGAGGCCATCCTCGCCAGGGGCAACTGGTTCGACTTTGCCCATTTCTGGGAGGATATCTGCTTTAACAACGGTCCGCTGGTGAACCCTCGCAAGTTCCGCGAATACGTCGGCCCGCACTACAGGCGCATCACCGAACTGGTGAATCGCCACGGTCTCAACATTGTATCGCTGGACTGCGACGGCAAGATCGACGCCCTGGTGCCGATCTGGCTGGAGAACGGCGTCAACACAATGTTCCCGATCGAGGTGGGGACGTGGGGGGCCAGCATCGCGCCCTGGCGCGCCGCATACGGTCGCGAACTGCGCGGCGTTGGGGGGCTGAACAAGCACGTCTTTGCCGGCGACCGTGCGACGGTTGATGCCGAGATCGAGCGGCTGCGCCCGCTGGTGGACCTGGGCGGCTATATCCCCTGCCCCGACCACCGTCTGCCGCCCGAGTGTAAGTGGGAGAATCTGCAGTACTATACCGAGCGCATGCACAGCGTCTACGGGTGACACCCGCCGAGAACAAAAGACGGCGCCGACGCGAGTACTTTCGCCCCAGCGCCGTCTTCTTGTGCATGGGTACTCGGGGTTGGGCCTCGTGTGGGCGTTGTCTGGCGGGCGACCCGTAGCCTGGCCTCCCGTGACCGCACCGCGCGGTCGCATCTGCTATCCAGGGGTGCACGGCCGTGCGCCCCTGCCCCTGCAGTTGCCGGCAGCGTCGGTCATCAGCGCGCCAGCTTGCGCCCCTCGCTCAGTTGCACGCGCGTCCAGTCGGTGCGTACCAGCGCATCGCCCTGCTGAAGGAGTTGCTCCAGGAGCCGCTGGCGCATGTCGCGCAAGACCTCGGCGCTCGTCGGGTCGGCGATGCGGTTGTGCAATTCGGATGGATCGGCCTGCAGGTCGTAGAGTTCGTCCACGTCAGTGGGGTTCCAGACATATTTCCAGCGGCGATCGCGCAACATGCGCTGCATGAACAGTCCAAACTGCGCCCCGTTGTAGACCGAAACTACGTCCTCGCGCCAGTCCGGCGCCTGCTCGCCGCGGCAGAGCGGCAACAGCGAGCGTCCCGCGTAGTTCTCGGGTACGGGCAGGCCGGTCGCCTCGCAGATGGTCGCGGCCAGATCCAGCGCGTGCACCACGAACTCGTCGCGCGTCAGCCCTGTACGGAAGTGCGCCGGCCAGCGCAGCACCAGCGGCACGTGCACCACGTTGTCGTACATGATGTAATGCTTATCGATCAGGCGGTGGCTGCCGGTGTTGTCGCCGTGGTCGGTGCTGTAGATGACGAACGTATTGTCTGCCTGGCCCAGCGCATCCAGCGCGGCCAGCACGCGACCGATGGCGTCGTCGATCTGCGCCAGCATCCCCAGGTAGCGCGCCACATACACCGACCACTCGGCCCAGGTGAGTGACTCGATCCCCCAACTATAGAGCTGCTGCTGCTGGATGTAGGGCTTGCCCTCAAAGGTCTCACCAAAGCTGCCCCAGGGCGGGATTGCCTCGGGCTGCACGCGCGAAGCAAATGGTTCGGCGGGGAAGCAGGGCAGGTGCGGCTCCTCAAAGTCGAGGCGCACGTGCCAGGGGCGGCCCTCGGCGGCGTAGCGCCGCATGTACTCGATGGCGCGGTCAGCGTACCAGTGCGTGCGGGTGGCCTCCAGCGGGGCGGGGTCCACGCCGCCGAACCAGCGCGTGACCGGTTTGTCCTGCAGGATGGGCAGGCGGTCCGAGTCGCGCTGATAATCGGGCAGACCCTCGGTCTCGCGCCACGTGGCATAGTCACGCGCGTTGACGTGGTCGCGAAAGCCAAATTCGCGCGGGCCGCGCGTGGGGTGCACCTCCCACTTGCCCACATACCCCATCGCGTAGCCGTTGTCGGCCAGCGCCTCGGTCCAGGTCGGCTGGTCGAAGAGCGCCATTGGCAGACCGGTGCCATAGTTCCACAGGCCGCCGTGCGCCTGCGGCCAGCGTCCGCACAGCAGCGACTGGCGTGTCGGGCAGCAGGTGGGGATCGGCGTAAAGGCGTGGGTAAAGTGCACGCCCGCGTGAGCCAGGCGGTCAACGTTCGGTGTCTGAGCCAGGGCGTTGCCCGTATACCCCTGGCAGTCGTAGCGGTTCTGATCGGGCATAATGATCAGCACGTTGGGTTGGTCGGCCATGCCACCGCCTCCCTGAAGGGTTGCGGCCATTGTAGCACGACGCCCGCGGCGCGGCGAACACCGGCCCGGCGGAGGGGGTTGGCACGCCGGTTCCCAGGCAGGAGGGGTGCCCCGCTGTGCGCGCACAGGTCACAGGAGCGGTGGGGTTCGCCTTTGGCCGGAGGCCCCGGCTGTGGTAAAATGGTAATCCGTCAACAGAAAAGGAGTGAGTGTCGAGATGATCTATCGTCAACTTGGCCGGACCGGCTACAAGGTATCGCAACTCGGGTTCGGCGCCATGCGTCTGCCGATGGTGGGCGAAGGCGAACAGGCGCGGGTGAACCGCGACCTTGCCATCCCCATGTTGCACCGTGCCTTTGAGGGCGGTGTCAACTATGTGGATACCGCAGTGAACTATTGCAACCAGGACAGCCAGCGCGCTGTCGGTGAGGCGTTGGTTGGGTGGCGCGATCGCATTATCGTCTCCACCAAGAACCACGAGTACAACGACGAAAAAGCCTGGTGGCAGAATCTCGAGGACAGCCTGAAGCGCCTGCGCATCGACTATATCGACATCTATAACCACCACGGCATCAACTGGGAGCGTTACACCACCAGCGTCGAGCCGCGGCTGAGCGCCTGGATGCACAAGGCCAAAGACCAGGGGCTGATCAAGCACATCTGCTGCTCATTCCACGACACCAACGAGAACCTTATCAACGTGATCAACACCGGCTACATCGAGGTGATCACCCTTCAGTACAACATGCTGGACCGCAAGCTCGAGGAAGGGATCGCCCTGGCCCATGAGCGGGGAGTGGGCGTGGTGGTAATGGGCCCGGTGGCGGGCGGCAGACTGGGGACCAGCTCGCCGGTGCTGGAGAAGTTGGTGCCGGGCATCGCTCGGGTGCCGGAGCTGGCCCTGCGCTTCGTGCTCTCCAACCCGGCAGTGAGCGTGGCCCTCTCCGGCATGAGCACCATGCAGCACGTGGAGGAGAACCTGGCCGTCACGTCGGACGAGATCAGCCTGCGGGACGAGGAGCGCGCCGCCATCGACGAGCACCTCGGCCGCCTGCATGAGATGGCCAATCTGTACTGCACCGGCTGCGGCTACTGCATCCCCTGCCCACAGGAAGTCAACATCCCCCAGATCTTCGCCAAGTACAACGAGGCGCGCCTGTACGGTCTGTGGGACTCGGCCCGGGAGTCGTACGCCAACCTGGTCAGCCGGGGCCAGGGCGCCGACGTCTGCATCGAGTGCGGCGAGTGCGAGGACAAGTGCCCGCAGAACATCCCCATCCGCCAGCAACTGCAGGAAGCGCACGCCGCTCTCTCGGGCACCATGCCCCGCTAGGGGCCTCTCTCCATAGGGAATGCAGAGGTCCGGCAACTCGTGCCGGACCTCTGCATTCCCTATGGAGAGAGGCCCCTAGCGGGGCATGGTGCCCGAGAGAGCGGCGTGCGCTTCCTGCAGTTGCTGGCGGATGGGGATGTTCTGCGGGCACTTGT
>DIVQ01000008.1:0-11365 GCA_002423325.1 Anaerolineales bacterium UBA6128
ATCACCAGCGTGGACCGCGATGACGACAACCTGGGGGGCGCGAAGGTTTTCGCCATGGTGATTGAGCGCATCCGCGCGCTGCAGCCGGGCTGCTCCATCGAGGTGCTCATCCCCGATTTCCGCGGCGACCCGGAAGCGCTGAAGATCGTGATGGACGCGCGCCCCGAGATCCTCAACCACAACCTGGAAACCGTGCCGCGCCTGTTCAAGCATGTGCAGCCCTCGGACAAACTGGAATGGTCCAAATCGGTGCTGACCGCTGCCAAGCAGCTCGAGCCGGACGCGCTGACCAAATCCGGCATTATGTTGGGATTGGGCGAAAGCATGGATGAGGTTCACGAGGTGATGCGGCTGCTGCGAGAGTGGGACGTGGACATCCTGACCATCGGGCAATACCTGCAGCCCAGCCGGCACCACCTGCCCATTGAACGCTATTACACGCTGGAGGAGTTTGACGAGCTCAAACATTACGGCCTGGAGATCGGATTCAAGTGGGTGGAGAGCCAACCGTTGGTGCGCTCTTCCTACCACGCGGCCGAGCAGGTGCGCGCGTTGAGCAAGATGAAGAAGCCACAGATCAACACGGATTAGAAGCAAATATACACAGAAATGATTAAAGTCCTACTTAATATGTACCTTCATTAGAGGGTGACGTACCTGGCAGGAGACTGCTTCACCCCTAAAGGTGGTCGCAATGACAATAAAAAATGGAAAAATTTTTAACCAAGCAAGGTGACACTTTTGAATGGCGGCAGCCCAAGGCGATGGCGCGCCAGTATGCACTGCTGCGGCAGGGCGAACCGTTCGGCACGCTGGAATTCCGCAGCGCGTTCGGCTCGCTGGCTTGGTCCACCGATCCCGTGCAGCGTTGGACATTCAAGCGGGTTGGTTTCTTCAGCCCGCACGTGACCGTGCGCATGCCTGATTCCGAAAGCGATTACGCCGTGTTCGAACCGCGCGTATTCGGCGGCGGCGCGCTGCACACGCCGGATGGCCGCCCGGTGACCTGGGAGCCGCTCAATTTCTGGCGCACCCAGTGGCGCTTCGCGGACAAAAACGGGAATTCCATTTTGCACTATCAACAAGGCAGTGAGGACTTCAAGTTGAAGGAGATCTTCAAGCTCCAGGCGGAGATGGTAGTGGAAAGCAGCCGCATCACCAATCTGGAATTTTCGATGCTGGCCAACCTGGGCTTTTACCTGATGGCGCTCTACGCGGAAGACGCCGCTGTGGCCTCGACCGCCGCAGCCGCTTAAGGGAGAATAATGGCCGCATCCAACAACGTCACCCGCATGCTGGAAGCGAAAAGAGTTAAATTCGAGGCGTTTGAGATCCCGGCCGAGAAGTTGAGCGCGCTCGAAGTGGCGCAAATACTTAAAGTAGATCCTCTTATAGTGTTTAAAACGATCGTTGTCAAACGCGGTAAGCCCGGCAAACCCATCCTGGCGATCGTGCCCGGGCCGCTGGAAGTGGACATTAAAAAGCTGGCGGCAGCAGTGGATGAAAAGAAGGTCTTCATTCCCACCCTGAAGGAAGCGGAGGAGTTGACCGGATTATTGGCGGGCGGCATCTCGGCGCTGGCATTGATCAACAAGGGCTTTCAGGTGCTGATCGACCATTCAGCATCGGAAGTGGAGTCGGTCATGGTGTCCGCCGGCCAGCGCGGGCTGCAGGTGCGGCTGGCGCCAAGTGACTGGGCGAAGCTGGTCAACGCGCGCTTCGCGGATATCGCGTCCCCCATTTAATTGCCATTGCGAACCCTGCATCAGCAAGGTGAAGCAATCTTATATACACTAACCAAGTATGTTAATTCGGGCAATTAAAAGAAACAACGACGATGACACCGCCTAAACCGATCAAAGTCGCGTCCCCCTTTTTATTGTCATTGCGAACCCTGCATCAGCAGGGTGAAGCAATCTGTAACCAGAAGAGGTAGATTTGCCGCGTCGCTTCGCTCCTCGCAGAAACATGCATAAAGGAATTTATTTAAACACCGCTTCCGCACTCGCATGAAAAGCGGGGACATCGGGATCGAGGCAGGCAGTCACGCTGCCATTGGGGTCCTGAATCGCCATCGTGCGCCCTTCATCAAGTCCCGGTTCCGTGGCCACTTCCACCCTAAAGGTATCCGATACGCATAATTCAGGATGCGCGGCGAAGACCGCGGCAGTCAGATCCCAGACATAGGCGCTTGCGCCTGAACCATTCATGCGCGTGACCATCTCACCAGCCAAATGGGCGGCCGGGTTATCCGAATCTTCCCAACGCCGCGAAAATTCGCTGCCCCAGGTGACCTGGTTCATCGCGTCCAGCGCGGTCAGGTAGATCGGGAATCCGCTGGCAAACACCTCCCTGGCAGCCAGCGGGTCCACCCAGATGTTCCACTCTGCGGTTTCATTGGTGTAGTCCAGATCTCCCGCCTCGGGGGCGATATTGCCCTCCACGAAGAGCGCGCCGCCCATCACACCCACCCAGCGGATATTGTCCTGAATACCCGTGTCTATGCGCAGTGCCTGCGCCAGACTGGTGTGGGCGCCGCTGATGAAAACCGCCACCGGCTCGGGCGACGCGTTGATTAGCTCGACCATCAGCTCCGGCGCTGACAGCTTCGAGGAGCGGACGCCTTTAGTGGGTAAAGGCAACCCGAAGAATCGGTCGGAAAAATCCCGCCAATCCTCAGGGAAAGCACTGCTTCCAGCCAGGGGAAGTTCCGAACCCGCGGCAACGCTTACATTCCGCTGTTTCACCTGAGCCAACAGCCGGCTGAGATGTTCCGCAAAAATCGCGAGGCGTCCAATGCCGCAACTGGAGGCCAGGGCGATGACTTCGTGGTCAGGATGCGCGAGAAAGTAGAGCATGGCCACGACGCCGTCCAGGCTGCCATCGTCATCCACAATGATGGGGATCTTTGGACCTTGGGATTCAGATTGCGGAGCACATGAAGAGAGAAGGATCGCCATCAGCGCGAAAAGGAGAAACACTTTTTTCATATTCACCTGCCGATCTCTATCAATCTGAAATGAGCCACTCGATGCCGCTTATCTCCGCGAAGCGCTTTTTCATCACCTCGATCGCCTGGGGATTGTTATCCACCAGGATGAAATTCCGGCCCAGCTCCAGGCAAACCGCGCCGGTTGTGCCAGAACCGGCAAAAAAATCCAGCACATTGTCGCCCGGGTTGGAGGAGGCCTGGATGATGCGCTCGAGCAGGGCCAGAGGCTTTTGGGTGGGGTAGCCGAGGCGTTCGGCGTGAGACCCGGACAGAGCACCGATATCGTCCCATACATTGGACACAGGACTGCCAGGCATCTCGTCAAGATAGTAGCGGAGCCTGATTCGGCCCGTCGGCTTTCTGGGGAACTCTAGTCGCCCCTGACGGTCCAGTTCCTGCATCTTCTCCAGAGATACAAACCACCCATTCCGCGGTGGTGCGAAGCCTTTGTACTCGTACGTCAGATTGGGTCTCGGAGAAGGGCTGGCAAGACTGTTAGTGGCGTATCTGCGGCCAGTTGCGTCTGCGTACCGGAAAAACTTGCGGACATACTCCTCATCCAGCGGAACCCGCTGCACGTTGAAACCGGCGTCTCCTGACTTGGCGTAGTAGAGTATGGCGTCGCTCACGGCAGCATATGTTAGCCGGGCATCGTTATGGGCGCTGTGCCTTTTCCAGGTGATTTCGCCACGGAAGTTCACCGGCCCAAAGATCGTATCCATCACCACCTTGAGGTAGTGGCTGGCCGTGGGGTCGCAGTGCAGGTAGAGCGAGCCGGTGGGCTTGAGCACGCGGTGCAGCTCGATCAGGCGCACGGCCATCATCACCAGGTAGGCGGTCAGGTCGTTGCGGCCGACAAAGCGCACGATGGCCTGCATCATCTCGACGATGTGGGGCGCGGCAGTGGTCTCGATCTCGCGCAGCGTCTCCTCGGCGGTCGGCCCCCACGACCAGGAGTCGTCAAAGGCGGCGATCTGCGCGTCGGCCGCCGAACCGTTAGCCTCCTTGAAGAGGACGTTGTAGGAGCGGTTGGAGTTGAAGGGCGGGTCGAGGTAGACCAGGTCGACCGACTCGTCCGCGACACAGTCACGCAGAATGTCGAGGTTGTCGCCATAGTAGAGAACGTTGTCGGGCATCAGTGCTCCCCTTCCGCCTGCGGTGCTTGACAGTGATTATCGACGCATCACGCAGCACTGTCAAGGCCATTGGCTGCAAGGACGTGAGCGCGGACGCGCGCGCACACGCCCGCCTGCGCCTCGCGTGTGGCCGCGGATGGCGGTTGCGTGGCCGGCCTGGCGCGCGCTGTCAATGCCGTGCGGCTGGTCGCGCCAGCAAGAAACCGAGTTTCTCGCAGAAACTCGGTTTCTTGCTGTCTAGTAGGTGGCGCTAGTGCGCTATCAGTTCTCTGGGCCCGACTCGGGTCCGGCTGGCCGCTGCTTTGAGCGCCCTTTCTGTTTGATGCCGGCCAGTGCCGCGAATTCATCTTCCGTGAGACATGCCTGCTTGAGGATCGATCGAAGTGTCCCTTTCGGTACCTCGTGTTTGCCGTGCGGAACGATGACCACCAAGTGGCGGCCATCGGCAAGTTCCTTCGCGTAAGCCTGATGGCTGCCAGCCGATTTGCGGGCCAGGGTGAAGCCCGCGCGCTCAAGTGCGGCCTCAATCTGCTCGCTGGAAAAGAGACGGGCAGGGCTCACGCGGACGCCATGTTGCCAAGCGGGAATGAGACGGCATATGTGTCACTGGGAGGGCAGATTGTTGGTTGAGCGTCGTGATACTGGTGTACCTCAATACCGCGTTCGCGCAGCACGCGCTGGCACTCACCCAATTCCTCGAGGGTGTTCAGGTAGAGCACGGTTGCATCGACTAGACTGCGGCGAGACTCCTCCTCGGTGGAGCCAAAGCTCGATGTGCCGAGCTTGGGGCAATCCGAGACGAAGTATTTGCCCTCTCGTCTGGTTACTATCTCGACCCGTATGTATCGCTGCCTACCCACAGCATATGCCCTTTCTTTCACTAGATGGATCTCAGACTCCAACCTGATTATGCTACTACACAAGGCGAAAGTCAATACTACAGTTGTCGCGGCATCCTGCCGCGTGCAAGTTGGCGGCGCGCCAGAATGGTACGGCTGCGAACTGCCTACTCCCGCTTCCCCTTCTCCCGGGGGCCCACGTCGCTCAGGTCGATCGCGTGAAAGCCCTGCGCGTAGGCGGGCGAATCGGGTGCCAGGGCAAAGTCGGCGTTGAGCGGGTCGGCGCAGCGCGGGTCGGCGTGCAGCGAGTGCGCGTCGTAGCCCTGCGCCTGCCAGGCGGCCAGGTCAAGCTGCGGCGTCTCCTCGCGCTCGGCAAAGCGCAGCGGCCGGTCGCGCACGTCCCAGAGCACGTTCAGGTCGCTGGCGACGTTGCGGGCCGCAATGCTGGGCAGGTTGAACACCGGCTCGCCGTCGGTGATCAGCACGTTGTGGTAAAAGTTGAGCGCGCGGTGCCAGGCGTCGATGCGGGTCAGGCGGATGAGCGCCTCGGCGCCGTAGGCAAAGATGTTGTTGCGCACGGTGTTCTCGCGGCCATAGTGCTGGTGAAAGACGTTGTCGTTGGTGCGGTAGCAGACGTTGTCCTCGATGATCAGGTGCGCGCTGCCCTCGTCGGGGTAGATGCACCAGGCGCCATAGTGCGCCTTGTTGATGTCGTGGATCAGGTTGCCGCGCAGCACGCAGCCGGGCTGCACGCCCAGCATATAGATGCCGCCCATGTCGGAGAGCAGTCCCTGCCCGATGTCGTGGATGTGGTTCTTGACGATCCAGTTGTCATAGTTGTTGGTGGGCGCATAGCCCCAGTTCCAGCCGCACGAGACCCCGCTGTAGAACAGGTCATAGATATGGTTGTGGCTGATCTCGGTGCGGCAGGTGTGCATCGCCAGCACGCCCACGGCAGAGTGAAAGACGCGCCCGCCGGCGTGGATGACATTGTCGCTGATGCGGTGGTTGCCGGTGCGGCGCAGCGGCGGGTCGTTGTAGGCCGCGCCGTTGATGCGCACCCCTCCGGCGCCCATGTTGCGGATGGTGTTGCCCACCACGCGGATCCCCCAGCAGCCGTCGCCGATCAGGAGGCCGTACCAGCCGATGTTCTCGATGGTGCAGTCCTCGATGGCGCAATGGCGCGCGGCCTCCAACTGGATCACGCCAGGGAGGTCGGCGGCGGCCTGCGCGCAGGCGGCGCGCTTGCCGCGGCGGTGGCGTCGGCTGGCATAGTCGGCGTCGTCGCCCGAGAGCGGCACATACTCGGCGCCGTCGGCCTCGGGGTGGCGCCAGTCGGTGCCGAAAAAGGTCAGGCCCTCAAAGCGCAGATAGTCGACATAACGCTGCTCGTCGGGCTGGCCCTGCAGCACGAGCAGTTGCAGCGTGCGCGGGGCGCGCACGTCGGTGTTTTCGAGCGTCTCACCGGGCAGCGGCAGATAGGTCAGGCGGGCGCTGGCGCGGTCGAGGTACCACTCACCCGGCTCGCTCAGCGCGTCGCCCACGTTGTCGAGGTAATAGTCGGCCAGCTGCGTGCCGAACGAACCCACCGGCGCGGCGGCGCTGGGGCGCGCCATCGTCGCCAGGCGCGTGGCGGCGTCGTAGGCGGCGATGGGCGAGCGCTCTTCGATCCAAAAGTGGACGAACACCACCTCGATCTCGCCCAGCGCGACGGGCGACTGGGCAGCCAGCACGTCCGCTCCGGGGCCCGCCGGCGCCACGAACTGGTCATACGACTGCATGCTCCAGCCCGTTGGCCCATCGATACCGGGCACGCGCTCCATGCGGTCGAGTCCCGTTTTGGGCAGGCGGGGCCGCGCGCGGCGCTCGCCGTTGACGTACAACTCGCGAAAGTTCCATTTGCCGGCGCGCACGTCGGGCAGGTCGGCCACCCAGGCGCGTTGGCCCTTGTGGGTGGTCTCCTGCCAGCCGCTGATCGCCAGCGTGCCATCCAGGATGGGGGTCTCGCCGGGGTAAGCGCGGTAGGTCACGGGCGCCGAATCCTGCGGGCCGAATAGCACGGGCTCGGCCAGCGGGTAACGCCCGCCGCGCAGCCAGACACTGAAGGGCTGCGAGAGGCCGCCCGCCACCGGCTGCTGGTGGGGGTCGGCGCCCAGACCCTTGCGAGCGCGGATCAGGTTGCGCGCGCGCGCCAGCGTGGCCAGCGGGCCGTCGGTGCCGTCGGCGTTGGGCTCGGCCAGACGGCCCGACCAGGCGTCGTCTCCGCTGGGCGAGATGAACAGATCCTGCTTGCTGAAGAGCGTCTCCATGGCTTACTCCTTGTGTCAGTAGGTGCCGAAATCGAACGCGGCGCGATACATGGCCGCCAGGTTGTCCATGGGGACACAGGGCGGCAGGTTGTTGGCGTCGCGCAGCACAAAACGGCCGCCCTCGAGCACCCCGCTGGTGAGGATGGCGCGCGCGCGGTCGTAGACCTGTTGCGGCGTGCCGTGCAGCAGCAGCGAGACCTCCACGCCGCCGAGAATCTCGACGTCGGGGCCGAGTTCACGGCGCAGGGCACCGAAATCGACCGGAAAGCCGGTGTCGAAGGAGGTCACGCCCAGCTCGCGCACCAGGGTGGCAAAGTGGCGCGTGGCATCGCCGCACAGGTGCATGCTGCGCGGCAGCGTGTGCTGCGGGTCGAGCGCGTCATAGTAGCGGCGGTGGTGCGGCAGCACGCGCTCGACGAACATCTCTGTGCTGATCGCCTGCAGCATGTCGTCGGCCAGGCCGATGGAGGTGCGCGGCGTGGTGCGCAGCGCGTCCACCGCCTGCGCGCGGAGGATGGCCGCCTCGGTGACGAAAGCCAGCACCTCGTCGGCATAGTCGGGGTCGGCGTACAGGTCGGTCAGAAATGCCGAGCCGCGCAGGTTGGCCGCCACAGTGAGCGGGCCGTCGGTGCCGCCGGGCAGATAAGGCTGCACCTCCACGGGGCGACCCAGGTGCTCCATGTTGCGCGCCAGCTCGGACATGCGCGCGGTGAACTCGAACCCGCGCTTGAACGGGTCGCGCGCAAACGGACGGCTGATGTCGATGTCAAAGACGGCGCGCTTGTTGTCGTCGGTCAGGATCGGGCGTGTGTCGGGCACCTGGCCCGGCTCGATGCGCACAGGACAGCCGAAAAACCAGGCCTCGTAGACGTTCTGGAACTGGATGCCCACGGACCAGGCGTCCGGCAACCCGGCCGGCAGGTCGCAGTACTGGTGGTGGTGGCTGCGCACCGTCTCCTGCCAGCGCAACTGCGCCCGCAGCATGCCCTCCGCGCGCTCAAAGACCTCGGGGTAGCCCAGGCCGTCGCGGTTGTAGCTTGGGTCGAGGATATAGACGCGGTCGGTCGTGGCCAGGTGCACGGGCACCCGCAGAGGACGCCGCTGACGGTAGGCCTGCCAGAGCTGTTCTTTGTCGGCGTTGCTGATGATCATGTCCGGCTCCGGGGGCTGGCCGCTGCTGAGGCGGGATGAATCGCTCGCGCTCCAATCCGGCGAGCGCTGACGGGGCGCTGCATTCCTTGCTGGTTGGACAACAGGCCGGGGGCCGGCGGCTGGGCCGACCCGCGTGGCGGTATCAGGGCAACCGTGCGCTGAGCCTGCGCTAGAGCTCGGACGTGCAGTTGGGGCAACGTGTGGCCTCGAGGGGGATCTCGGTAAAGCAGTACGGACACTTTTTCGTAGTGGGCGCGGCGGCGGGCGCATCGGGTTTCTTGGGCATGAGCTTGTTGATGGCCTTGACCAGCAAAAAGACGACCACCGCGATGATCAGAAAGCTGACCAGCGCATTGATGAACAGGCCATAGGCCAGCGTTACGGCGCCGGCTTCTTTAGCCGCTTGCAGTGTCGCATAGGGGCCTGTCGGGGTGCCCTGACGCAGCACGGCGAAACGGTCGTCAAAGCTCACCTTGCCGATCAGGTAGGCGATGGGCGGCATGATGATGTGGTCGACCAGCGCCTTGACCAGCGCGGTGAATGCCGTGCCGACTGTGATCGCAATGGCCATGTCGATCATATTGCCGCGGACAATGAACGCTTTGAACTCTTTCCACATGGCGCTGCCTCCTGGCGTCTCCGAAGATGCGCCGCTGTCAGCATTGTGCATTCCGCCTGCGCGCGTGTCAAGCGCAACGGGGGCATGGCACCGCGCCGCACCAGGACCAGGCAGGGCGGGCGATCAGGCGCCCGGCAGCGCCGGGCCTAGACGCGCGCCGCTCTCTGGTAAAGCTCCAGCAGCACGACCGTTTCGGGGTCCAGGGCGTCGACGAGCAGGCGCACGCGGTCGCCCACGGCCAGCGCGTCGGTGGCTTTGGAGCGCGCCACCGTCAGCGACTCGGCATAGTCCTCCTCGCCCAGGTGAAAGGAGACGGTTACGATGCCGCGGGTGCGCTGCATGTCGAGCTGGGTGATCTTGCCCGGCGTCTCTTGGCCGATATCGAACAGCTTGTTGAGTTTGACCCAGTAGTGCACCCACAGCGCGATGCACAGGACGCTCAACCCGATGGCGCCATAGGTGAAGGGCGCCCAGCGGAAGAAGGGCACGATCAGCCACATGAACCAGACCATCAGCGGGACGCTGAGCCAGACGGCTGTCTGATAGTCAGACGAGAGCATCGCGATGAAGGAGGGTTTGCGTTTGTACTCTTGCACGGAGAACTCCTTGGCAAGGCCGGAGGATACATGCTCGCAATCACAGGATGATAGCGTACTCAACCCCGCCGGTGTGTCAAACCCGCGCCAGTGGCACGCGGCCTGTAGCGGCCAGACCCCTACAGGTTCGCACTACCTGGGAGCAACGCGGTGGTAAGGGCCAACCATTGCGCTTGTTGCGCTGAGCCTAGTGTGCGTCGCCTCATGGGGCCAAGGACGGGCGCTCGGGCCTCGTGAGGGGTCCCAACGGGTCCTCAAACGGGGCGGTGCACGCTCCGCGCAGCCGCACAAGGCGCATCGGCCAAAGCGCCCTGGCCCTTCGACCGCGCAACAGCAGACGAACCACTACCTGTAGAGACCGAGGCCAATCCGTTGTGTGGTCGGGCCAAAAGGCGGCCCGTTCCCCGCGGACACTAGTGTTGCGGGCGCCCCAACACGGCGGGTCAGGACCTGTGTGCGGTGATGTGAGCCGAGTAAGCGTAGGGCTCAGTGGACTCCCATTGCAGACCGTAGCGCGCTCATCCAGTAGCGGCCGCACCAGTGCCCGTCGACCAAACGCTCGATGTAGATGGTCCTGTCAGAGCTGAAACGCACCTCGGGCACGGTGTTCGGGCGTTGAGACGAGCCAAATGCATTACCGATGACGTCGAGCGAGCTGGCATGGGCAGCGCGCACCGCGACGTGGTGATAGGTGATGGCGCTCCCGTTCACCGGCCGTGATTCCATAGCTGTCTCCTTGCCACACACTGCGGGCGTCGCCGTGCCTCAGATCTGGTGCATCTCCTGGCTGCCGTCCTCGACGTCGAACTCTTTCATCTCTCCCGTGATGGTAAAGATGACGCGCTCGCAGATGTTGGTGACGCGGTCGCCGGCGCGCTCCAGGTTGTGGGCCACCCAGAGCAGGTAGGTTGCCTGCCAGAGGGCGTTGGTGTCCGCCACGATGAGCTGGATCAGGTCCTGATAGACCTGATCGTAGAGCGCGTCGAGTTTGTCATCCTCCAGCGGGATGGTACGGGCGGCCTCCAGGTCGCGCGTGTCAAAGGCGCTCAAGGCGCGGTCGAGCAGGTCCATCGCCAGGCGCGCCATCTCGGGAATGTCGATCAGCGGCTTGATGAGCGGCTGATCGCCGATGATCAGGCTGATTTTGGCGATGCCCTTGGCATAGTCGCCCATGCGTTCCANNTGCCCTTGGCATAGTCGCCCATGCGCTCGAGCTCGGTGCCGATCTCGAGCACGGCGGCGAGCGAGCGCAGGTCGCCCGCCAGGGGCTGCTGCGTGGCGATGAGCGTCAGCGTGGCCGACTCGATCGCAAAGCGCATCTCGTTGATGCGGGCGTCCTCGGCTATGATCCGGCGGGCGAGATCATCATCGCGTTGCTTCAGTGCATCGATCGATGCGAGGATCGCCTGCCTGACCCTGCTGCCAAGCATCAGGACTTCGTCGTGCAGTTGCTGCAGGCTCTGATCAAAAGTCTTGCGGGGCATGAGGCTCCTTTCAACGCGCGTGTCCCGAGTGCATGATCGACGGCGAAAAGCCAAGTGACGGGCGCCTGATGGGCGCCGACGTTGCAGCGCCGGCATGGCGCGCTAGCCGTACCGGCCGGTGATATAGTCCTCAGTGCGCTTGTCCTGCGGGCTGGTGAACAGCGTGTAGGTGGGCGCAAACTCGACCATCGTGCCCACGTTGTTCTGATTGAGCATGAAAAAGGCGGTATAGTCCGAC
>DIVQ01000008.1:11423-11652 GCA_002423325.1 Anaerolineales bacterium UBA6128
TCGTCCATCAGGATGACCTCGGGCTTGACGGCGATGACGCGCGCGATACACAGGCGCTGCTGTTGGCCCAGCGACAGGCTGAGCGCGTCCTGGCGCAGGTTGTCCTTGACCTCGCTCCACAGGCCGGCCCCGCGCAGGCTGGACTCGACGATGCTGTCCAAGTTGACTTGACGGTGCAGCCCCAGCACCCGCGGACCAAAGGCGACGTTGTCATAGATCGACTGCGGGA
>DIVQ01000202.1 GCA_002423325.1 Anaerolineales bacterium UBA6128
CGCAGCGCCTCGCTCCCGCTCGTCCCCCCCCGCAGGTCCAGCCCCTCCAGATAGCTGCTCACCGCCAGCAGGTCGCCCAGCCCCTGCTCGAACAGCGTCCTCAGCGCCTCCGCCAGCGCGTTGATCGCCGGGTCGTCCTCCTCCAGCACATCGCCGAACGCCTGTCGCACCCACCCCGCAAACGCCCCCCCCATGCACGTCCGCCAGACCGTCCCGTCATTCAGCTGGAAGAAGTCCTGCAGACTCGCCTGGTCAGCGATCCGGTCACACCCCGCCAGCACAATCAGCAGCGCGTCCTCGTCTTGGCCCCGCATCAGGTTGCGCAGGCTCGTCAGGCTCCTCTCCGCGCTGTACCAGCCGCGCCGCTGCATCACCGCCAGGTCCGCCCGCTCCTCCGCTGATCCCGCCTCCGCCCAGACCTCCCCCAGCTCCGCCGCCACCCCGTACGCCAGGCGCACCCTGCGCCCGACCATCCCCAGCGACCGCTCCTCCAGCCCCTCGCCCAGCCTCCGCAGCAGCCCTGCCGGGTACGACGGCAACACCACCCGGTACGTCCCATCCAGCGCCGCCTGCTCCGCGATGAACCCCACCATCGTCTCACCCAGGAATCTCATCGCGCCACCCCCTCGTCGCCCTCAGGCGCGTAGATATTCCGCACCATCGAGCAGGCGTCCGACAGCTCCGTCAGAAAGCCCCCCGCTCTGAGGCTGTTCGCCAGCCAGCTCCCGTTGCCCCCTTGCGGCGCCCTCGCCAGCGGCAACCCGCTCCACTGCAGCCCCGCCTGCCAGGCCTCCCCTTCCACCACAATCCCATAGTGCAGTTGCAGCCGCCTCACAAAGCTATCGTAGGTACAGCGCTCCCCCGGGCGCAACAGCGCCAGCACCAGGTAGCGCAGGATCCCGTCTGTCATCACCAACTTCGCCCCGCGCCCCGTCCGCGGTGCGATCAGCCCCAGCCGCTTCCCCAACGACACGAACAGCTTGTGCCCATACTTGCTGTCCACCGCACTGTCGACACCCTCAGCAGCGGTGTACCGATCGCGTTCCGTGTCAGCCGCCAAAGCCGGATCCCGCAGCGCCTCGTAGATTATCCGCGCCACCGCCTGCAGGTTCCGCTGCGCCGCCTGCCGCTCCGCCCTCTGCGCCACCTCCGGCGGCGCCACCATCCACGTATAGCCCAACGGCCAATCTGTCCGTCCCACATCCGCATAGCGAGCGCTCTGAGCGCACAGGCTCCGCAATACCTGCAACGCGCAGCCCGTCATCAACAGCTCCACCCGTGACACCGGGTCCAGTACCGCCTGCAGCACCCGCTTCAGCTCCACCGCGAACAGATACCCCTCCGGCCAGCTCTCCCTCGGACACCACTCCGTCTGCAGCCAGCCCTCTCGGCCCCGCCCCGCGTTCACGGCCTGGTGGGTGTCCTCGTCCAGGTTTTCAACCCATTCGACCAGCGCGTTGAGCCCGCGCGTGTGCGCCCCATCTAGCGCCGACAAACCCTCCTCCAGAGCGAGGTGCAACTTGGCCGGATCCATCTCCTCGGTCGTCAAGCACTCGGGGTCAGACGCTCGCAGGCGCCCCGTGAACTCCGCCAGCCCCGCCGCCGGTGCGCGCAACGCGTTGCACAGCCCCAAGTACAGCAGCTCGCCGCCTTTGGCCAAGAAGTTCCGCTTGATCGGAAAGTAGTCCGCGGAGTCCGCCAGTACGGAGTCCCAATTCGCCGGGTTGTACTTTCGCGCACGGCTCATGGCCCAAATGGTCTCGCGTGTCAGCAGACTGGACGCGATCGGGAAGAAGGTCTGCGCGCACCATGTACGATTGGCCCCCGCCCCCTGGTAGCCGCGCAGCAGGTCCTCCAACCAGGCGGCCACCTCCTGGTGGTCTTCGCTCGCCTCGATCTTGCCCGCCAGACGCGCTGCCAGCGCGCGATATTGCTTCAGGTGCACACCGTGGCGCGTGTCCACCGGCGAGGCCCCCAGGAAGGCCAGCAGCTTGACGTTCAGCCGGATCGGCGGCCTGTACTGCAGCGGTTCGCCCTCGGGCCAGCCGCTCAGGTACGCCCAATCCGGCAGACTTGTGCGCAGCTCATCGCCCCCCAGCTTTTTCGGGCAGTGCACCACCGCCAGGAACTCGGCCAAGAATTCCAGCACGCTCTGATCGGAGAAGAATCGCTTCCCGAAGAGTCGTGTAGCTGGGTTATCCCTGATCTCGGCTGTACCTTGCCAAGGGAACCTCTCTGGAGCCCTGTTCCTCATCCCAACACCTCCAGACGCTCGCCCTTCAGGCTGACTTCCAGTCTTCGGAACCGGCGGTCCGCGCCGATACGCACCAGCTCCAGCACTTGTCCGTCGCCCTCACCGGCGTGTCGACGCAGCAGCTCGGCCCCAAAACGTTCCAGCCGGTCCGCGTAGAACGGCGCCAGCGCCTGCGCCACCTCGCCCTCGTAACGCCGCCTGGCATAGTCCAAGAAGGGTAAATCGAGCGGCAGCCGCGGCCCCCCGCCTCGCTCCTCCAGGAACAGCCGCCCGCCGCTCCCCTGGACATCGCGGTGTCCCGGCTCCTCCACCACCCTGAACTCGTCCGCCTTCAGCTTGGCCAACACCACCTGCGTGCGCGTCCCCAGCCGGCGCGGCGTCAACGTTAGGTACACCCAGTCGCGGCTCCCCAGGCTGCGCTCCGGCAAGTGCACTCCCGCCAAGTGCTCCTGCAGCACCTGCAACACCTGGCAGCGTAGCTCCTGCTCCTTGAGCCCTCCCGGCGTGGCCGCCCCCCGCGCCACCTCTACCCAGTCCAGCAGCCGCGGAGAGCGCAGAAAAGCCCCCACGTAGCGTCGCCGCGCCGCCTCCTCCCAACGGCCGTAGAAAAAGGCCACCCGCCGGCCCTGCCGCCGCGCTGCCGGACCACCACGCCGGCGCAGCCCTTCGAACAAGCCCTTTGCCTCCTCCGCCAAGGGCACGGGGACGCCCGAGCCAATCCAAGCCTCGCGCTCAAAGCGCGCATCCAGCGTCCCCCCCAGCTCCGCCGCCTGCAATTCACGCACCGCGCGCAACTGCTCCGCGCCTGCTGAGGGCCCCTCCCCCTCATCGCCAAAGAACAGGTTATGGAACAGCGCCCCCTCTCGCGCCGCCTCGCGTCTCGCCAGCGACATCCCAGCCACCCGTGCGCAGTCCAGGCCGCCCACCAGCGCGTGTGCCAGGTGCCCCGTCATCTGTCGCAAGGTCAGCCGTACCCCGTACTCGTACAACCGTCGGTATGCCAGTCCCACCCGCTCGAGCAGCACCGCATGGCTTTCGGACGCCAGCGCCACATTCCGCGCTACGGGGCACCCCCCCTCCAGCCCACACCCCGCGCAGACCTCCCAGTTACCCGCCGCCAGCATGCGCTCCAGCACCTGACAGGCCACCGCGATACTGTCCGTTCGGCCCACGTTCAGCAGCGCAAAGCGCCGACCCAGCACCTCGGTCGTCTCGTTGGCCTCCAGCGCCCTCAACAGCTCATTGGTGATCCCCTCGCGCTCCGCCCCCGCAGCCGCCAACTGCCTGGCGCTCTCCAGCAGCGTCCCCGTGTTCGTCACGATCAGGTACACCGGGCCCGCAGCCGAGGCCGCCTCGCGCAGCACGCGCGTCCTCTCGTCTTCTGGCCACTCGCTCATATCCTTGAGGATCACCAGCCCCGCCGCCCGCACCTCTACCCGCGCCTGAGCCGGCATCGCCTCCCCCGTCAGCTCACGATACAACTCCGCCGCCACCGACGTCTTGCCGTCTCCCGCGTTGCCTGTCAGAATCACGTGCCGCCGCTCCTCCAGCAACCGCCGTTGCACCGCGCCCGTCACTGGGTTCGCCACCCGGATCCGCTCGAACATCGCGCTCCCCGCCTGAGCCTCAGCCATCGCGTGCTCATTGCCCGCAGATGCGCTCGACAGAGTGTTCAGATAGGCGACAAACGGGTTGAATACAGCCGGTGGCAACGGTCCGGAGGAATAACCTGGTGAGGACTCAGCCGCCTGGTTCTCGCCATATCCGCCCGACTCGCGCGGACCAAAGACAGTCGACATGAGCTTTTCCTCCACGAGGCGCTTCCCGGCAGGGGTGGTGAGAGCCACGAAAACGTCAGCATCGAAATAGCCATAGAGAACGGTGTCGCGTAATCTGCTGCGGGTGAGCCTAGTCTGCTCGTACTCGCGATACTGTGCCTCTGTGCCTGGTATGAGTACAAGATGCCACGATGCGTCGTGCTGCGAATGGTAGAAGGGGTATTCGAGGAGTCTTCGTTCGGTAGGCCATTCGGGGACGTGACTCTCAAACAGACGCGCAAAGATCGGCTCAAGCTCATCGAATGTGAACCTGTTACCATGGGCCGGATCGTTCTCCAGGACGGCCGCGCATGCGAGCAGCATCACCCACTTGTGGGGGCTTACGCGGCCCGCCCTATCGAAGGCGCGCACACTGGCCAGCAGCGACTGAAGAGACTCTAGGGTGCGGCATTGCTGTTCTTCCATGGAAGGCCTCTCTCTGATAGGCTACGTTGCGTCCGACCTGTTTCGCGACTCCAGCTAGTGATACGGTCGAACACGGTGCCCCGCGCAACGGCTATTTACAGGCTACGCACGGGGACTCGGTCTGGTAAGCCTCCAGCATGCCCCAGAACGCCTCATCGTCGTCTAGCACGTCGACAAGGGCGGCGTTCTTTCGACGCCTACCGCGCTCGAGAGCCATGCGCTTTTGGTGCTCTGTCTTGATCTCCGCGGTTTTTCCATCATTCCTCAGCTCCTGTAGGCTGAGGTCAGGGATCCAAGTGAACCGCTTTCCGTCAGCGAGGGTTTTCTCGTAAGACACTGCCTTTTCGAAGAGATCCTTGTGGCGCTCCATAAGGCCAACCCACTCAATCCTCTGCTGGAAGAAACAGAAGTAGCAGCCCGATCGGGACCGCCACGAATAGTAGCTGGGGTACCCAAGTCCGCTCTCGATCAGGATCTTGTGAACGTCAGCCCGGGTGATCCCGTCCTCTTTGAAAGGGTACCGAGTGGTGATGTTGGGCTTTGTGCTGAGATACCCCGCGCGATCCTCGTCGGCTCGAATCGCGATGTAGCTCACCACCGTGTCGTCGCCCACGTGTTTCTCAAAAGGCTGTAGTTTCAAGTGTTTGGTACACCATCGCATACGGCTTGAAGGCAAGTATCCGCCGTAGATGTCTAGCCAGTGGTCGAAGTCCCGTCGCTGATCGACTAGCCGCAGGATCGGCTTGCCTAAGTAGGCCTCCACTCTGTCGAGATACTCGTAGGTCTCGGGTAGTTCGTTCCTCGTATCACAGAAGATGTACTCAGCGTCTGGGATCTGGTCGCGCAGGAAGATAGCCAGGGCGGTGCTGTCCTTGCCGCCCGACAGGCTGATGATGTGCCGAACCCGGTCACTCATGGCGGTCCTCCGTGGTGGGCGAGCCGCGCTCCATCAGGCTGCGCGCCAACAGCGCCACTGCGGCCAGTTGCGCGTCGTTGTCCAGGCCTAAGGTCTCAAGCGTGCCTGCCAGCCGTTGTGCAGCCCGCTCCAGCTCCGGCTGGCGCTCGGGTGAGATGCGCAGGAGCTCGCGCTGTTCTGCCCCGCTTTCATCGGTGATGCCAAGCCGCAGCACGTGCCTGCCCCCGCCAGACCCCTGGGCCAGGGTCACGTCCTCTAGGCGTTGCAACTGCTTGGCCAGGTCGGTGACGCCGGCGCGGAAGGCGGTAGCGTCCGAGTCGGTCCAGCTGTGCGGGGGCTTGTTGGCGACGACAGCCGCCACCGACTCCAGCCACTCGCGGTCGGGCAGGCGCTCGTCGCGCAGGCGCACCAGAAACGAGCGCAGCCTGGCATCGAAGGCGTTAACCTGCACGATGGCGGCGCGCTGGCGGATTTCATCCCGCGCCGGGGCGAGTTCGGCTGGCAGTTTCAGGGCTGTCAGCAGGTGGTTTTTGGCGCCGTCCAGGCAAAGCGGAAAGGCCTGCTGCAGTTCGAGCAATACGGAACGCAACTGCTGAAGATAGCCATCCACGGCAACATCGTCATCCAGGTTAACACAATTCAGCGCATCGGGCAACAGCCGGAACAACAAGGCTTGCGGTTCGCGCGCGGTGAACAGCACTCTGCGCACCGCCTGGGCTGCTGGACTGACCTGCTCGGTCATCTGTGTGTACTTGGGCAGGCGCCTCGCAAAACTTACCAGGAGGCGCACGGCGTACAGCAGGCTGATCTCGGCCGGCGCCGTCTCGGGCATGAGCAAGTGCACATAGCCGGTGAGGAGTCTAGCACGGCTCTCGCCCATACTGAAGCGCTGGACTGCGAAGTGCTCAGGGGCGCGCAACAAGCGCTCCAGTTCTGCGATTGCGTACTCCGGAACAAAGGTGCCCTCTTCAAAGAGGGCGATCTCCGTGCGCCAAGCGAGCAGTGCCGCGATGAGGTAGATGGGCAGCAAGCCTTCGCGGATTCCGAAGGGGGGCACGCGAAGCATGGCATACAGATCCGTGATCGAGCGCGGTCGCTGTTCTGTTTCAGAGAGAAACTGGTCGATGCAGCTCCAGAGAGGCGCCAGATTCGTCTCGTCAGGCCCCTGTGGCAGCCCCAACGCCCAAGCTTTTCCAGTCTGATGGTGGAGCCCGCTCGCCTGCAGAACCGAGAGGTAGATGCTCGCTTCGGGAGGATAGCCCGTGAGACCCAGCCTCTGCTCAGCAGCGTGGTCCAGCATTGCCTCTACCAGGTTGCGTCGTGCACCCGCTACTGCGGATGACAGCTTCTGTCGGTTAACGAGCTCGTTCCTGACGATGGGCGCTGCGTGACACACCGTGTCGCAGATAGTGGATAGCTCGGCTGCCAGCTCACGCGGAGATGAGAAAGCGCACGCCCGACCCCTCACGATCCAGAGTGAAGAGGCCCAGCTCGATGAAATGTCGAAGCAGCTGGCCAACGCCCTGCCAAGTCGTTCGCGCGCGGCCAGCTCGCGCGCTGCCAGTTCGCGTCTGGCGACACTATCGCCCTCAAGGGCGGCCACGTTGGTCCTGACCCAGCTCGCGGCTGCGAGTTCCTCCAGTGCTTCGCGGATTCCTCTAATAGTCCTGGGGATGGCAAACAGGAGCTGGTCACGACGCGGCTGAGTAAGCTGCGCCGCAAATGCCAGTACCCGAGCTTGGGCTTCGTCCAGTGTGGTGCCTGCAGCCGGCAGCACGAACACAATAGCGCCGTCCGCGTCCTCCAGAGGCCGCGCAGCTGTCGACTCGAGTTCCTTCTCGTCAACTACCCAAGGGACAAAGTAACGCAACGTGCCCGTCTGGTGTAGGTGACGCTTTGCCACGAATGGTTTTAGGTACTGCTGATCGCTCAGGATTCGGGCAGTATCCAGGTCCCTTGACTGAGCCAAGCCGCGCTCAAGGCACTCGTCCAAGTCGATGTCGCTGCCCTGCCAGAGTCCGTAGGCAGACTCGTGCTTCCGCAGAAGGGCGATCTTGCGCGACTCAAGCCGGGCGATCGAGGCCAGTATTTCTTCTTTGCTGGTACGCCTGTCGGCCAGTGCGTATACCAGCACATCCTGTGACGCCTTGAGGCTCTGTCTATCGCCCAGGAGGCCCAACAAACCGATGCACTTTACCATGGCTGCATCTATTCGAGGGGCGTCGTGAGGCAGGCGGTCGAGCGCCTCCTCGATCTCTGCCCAGCGCTTTCCATGGCCGTGGACGAAGAGCCCGCTGCCGAGGGCTTCCTGCACATAGTCGTACAGCCTGTCCAGTCTGTAGTGTGGACACTCTTGGGATCCATCGGTCTTGGTTGAGTGCAGGAACTCCTGGAATCCGTAAGGTTCGCCCGAACTCAGAAAGGCAAACAGTGAGCGCTCGTTCTGCGCCAGCCTGCTGCCAACCAGCTTGGTGAGGGCCAGCGCGACTGTGGGATGTAGTGGCGCGCACGCAGCTAGGATCTCCTCGGCGCGTTCGGTGCCCAACTCGCTGGGCGCAATCCCCAGCTCAATCGCGACCCTGACCTGCGCGTTGATGCTACCCACCAGATCGCCGATGTCGGGCCGACGAGCAATCGCCTGCCCGATCAGGGACAGAAGCTCGCCGCTCGACTGCACAAAAGGGATATCCTGGTATCTGCCCTGCACCGTCTCCCAATCGTTGCGCTGCCTGGTACTCAGAGTCTCGGCGTAGCGGCCAAAGGCCTGGTGTAGCACTGTGACCACAGCGACTATTGGCTCCTGGGTACGCGCGGCCATCTCCGCCAGCCCCTGCAAGAGCCCCACATCCCCGTCCTGAGGGTGCAGCGCTTCCCACTCCAGCCCCTTCCCCAATTCGTCATACACCACCACCGCTCCCAAAATGGTCGGGAACGCTTCCCTCACCAGGCGCGCCGTTTCCTCCACCATAGATACTGCAGTCTCCGCCGACACCTCCGTTCCGCGCGCCGTCTCGACCAGGCTGCGCAACTTGGTCGCCTGCTCCGGCAGTTCAGGGTGCTTTCCCGGTAACGCCGTCAGCGCATCCGCCAACCCCGATAAGAGCGCGCGCCCCAGCGGCTCCCGGCCTCCCGTCACCGGCACCATCCAGAAACCCCCCGCGCCAACCGCAGTATCCAGCAGCCTCGCCTCCGCCTCGCCCAATTCCCGCCACGCCCTTCGGGCATCCGCGTTGATCGGCCAGCTCAGCAACTGGCACAAAAACACTCCCATCGCCGACTTGCCCGTGCCATACGGCCCCGTCACCGACCAGGCCCGGTTCAACCCTTCCCGCGTCAGCCCCGCCAGAATCCGCGAGATCGTCTCGCGCACCCGCCCCGTCACTACATAGCCCGCCAGCACCCCCTCGCGCCGCGCGTCCGCCGCCACATTCACCGACCGCCGGTAGCGCTCCTCGACCCAGAACGAGTCCGACAGCGCCCTAGACCCTGCCATCGTCACCGCCCCTCGCCTCTCGTCCGTAGTAGTCATCCAGCGCCGCGTACTTGTCTACCTCTCGCCCCGTGATCACCTGCCGGTACCCCGCCGTCTCCGTGAACTGGATCGCACCCGCCGTCAGTCCCTCCATGCGCTCTAGGCGCTCCGCCAACGCCAACTCGTCCAGCTTGAACACCCGCCCCGGCGCCATCGCGCCATACGCTAGCTCATCGAACGTGAAGCTCCTCTGGCCCTGCTGCTGTTCTGCATAGTCGCACAGCGCATAGAGGAACACGGCATCCGGCAGACTGTCCTTAGGTCCCCGCGAGAACGCGTACGTCTGCTCGCCCTGCACCTCGTAGAGCAGGCCCAACTCCGCAAGCGGGCCGTCCAGTAGGTCCTCCACCGACGCGCTGGCCCGCTCCGATCCGCCCACGTACGTGCGGATGAACACACTCACATCTCGCCTAATCGAGTTGTCCGTAGCTCTGGCGCCCAGCCCGCCGGCCAGTTCGGCGATGCTGGCCTCCAGCCCGTGCCGAGTGAACGTGCCCGTTAGCTCGCTGAAAGCATAGTAGATGGTGGTGGCATAGGCCCAGTTGGTCGCCACCAGCCAATGGATCAGCCAGAGACTGGCGACGTCCTCGAGATAAGGATCCCAGGCCGAATCGCCCAGGAACAACCGCTTGCCCAGGTCGGTCGGCGCGCAAGCGCCACGCTCCTCCGGCTTCTCGCGCACGACCTGGCTCGCCAGGCCCCAGTACCTGATGGCCTCTACCATGTTCTTGCCAACGCCAAGAACCAGCAAACTGTCGTCGTCTCGGAACACGTGCGGGTTGCGTGCACATTCCGTGACCCCCTTCGTGAGCCACGTGTTTCTGAGGGTGAAGGATTGGTGACCCGAAAACTTCCCGCTCTCTAGCTGCATGGCCTTGCCCCTACGTGAGGATGATGACGGCCCGGCGGGGGCGTCGCTTCGAACGATTGTACCATGCCTAGCACTCCGTCGGCAACCCTTGGTCTCGTAGTCGGGGGACTCGTCAAGTCGACCCATCGAGCTCCACCGCCACGAGCAACAGGAGGGAGGTGGCGGACGGTTCGGTGGAGTGATCTGCCAGACGCGGTGAGCGCTCAGCTTGCGCGGCGGGACTCCGAGAGCAAGAGCTATGGTGGCGTGCCGCAGAATACGAAAGTGCCCGTTGACGCACGCTGTCGGGAGGTCGATAGACCTGGCACGCGATGTGCGCCCACTTCGCCACGAAGCTAGAGGGCGGCGCACCAGCCGCAGTTCAAGCGTGTTTCCGCCAGTTCACCCAGGTGCAGAAGGAGGGAGTCCGCTGATCAGGCATGGGCATATCGCTGCGCTGACGAGCCGTACCATCGTCGCGCCTATGTACATCGATGGACTCTGATGGTGACTACGACCACCAGAGGGGCAACTTCAACCCTTTGGAGATCTCGTGGTGACCAGAGTTGGGCGGTCCAGTTGTCGAAACATTCCACTACCATCCGGCTGCATCTACCTATGGCTCACTCTCGGAAAAACGCCATCTTCGGCAAAAAGCGAAACCGCCGGCGTGAGGGTCGCCGGCGGCTTCTATGTGCTCATTAGGCTGATAGCGTCTCGAAAACGTGTACTGTAGCGCGACTTTGTGCCCCTGACTGGAGTCGAACCAGCACGTCCATAAGGACACAGGCCCTCAACCTGCCGTGTATGCCAATTCCACCACAGGGGCAACGCTAGCGATTATAGGCGCTTTGGCCTGCCTGTCAACACGCGCCGTGAGGAGGGTGTTGAGAAACCCGGCA
>DIVQ01000135.1 GCA_002423325.1 Anaerolineales bacterium UBA6128
GGCCAGCAGGGCGGGCTGGCGCAGCAGTTCGTCGGCCGGGACGGTAGAGACAGCGATGGCACGCGCGCCGCGCGAG
Organism: Anaerolineales bacterium UBA6128; assembly: GCA_002423325.1. GTDB lineage: Bacteria > Chloroflexota > Anaerolineae > UBA1429 > UBA1429 > UBA6128. Next base: position 77 of record DIVQ01000135.1, read on the forward strand.
ACGTTGGCGTAGAGCAGTGTGGTCTCGCCGTTTGTGGCCGTGCCCTGCAACCAGACCATGTGCAGGTCGCCGGAGGGATCGACTGCAATGGCCGGTTCGCGGCCCCCGGCGCCCTCGGTGGGCTGCTGCGGCGTCGACCAGGGCGAGATCGCGCCAAAGGCGATGTCGAGCGCTGACAGGCTGCTGTCGGCGAACCAGACGTCGCCGCCCGCGGCGTCGACGCCGGCGATGTACAGACCGGTGCCCTGCACCTGGGCGTCGAGCTGGCTCCAGTAGAGCCAGGAGGCGTCCTCGGGATTGCGCATCTTGAGGTCGAGCGCGCGCGGCGTGGACCAGCCATCGGCCGCGGCTTGAGAGCCGGCGGCGTCATAGCCTGCCACGGTGAGCTGGCCGGTGTCGAGGCCCCACATCCAGAGCAGTTGGCCCTGGGCGATCCAGAAGCGTTCGTCCCCGCTGGGGCACCGCTGCAGATCGGCGAGCACGCGCTGCGGCGTGCCCCAGGTAAAGCCGGGCACCTTGGCGTTGGGCGAGTCGACGGCGGGCGAGCGCTGCTGCAGGATGCGGCAGAACCCGGTTGGGCCGGCTTCATAGAGGCGCAGCAGGGCCCCGCTGGCGAGGGCCGCGAGACGTGGCGCGCGCGCATAGTCCTCGGGCAGCGCCAGGGCGACGGGGGCCGACCACGCAGTGCCGCTGGTGTGCGCGTACATGGCGTGGCCCGTGCGGGGGTCCTCCCAGACAAGGTGGCGGCCGCCGTCACTGGATTGCAGCAGGCGCAGCCGCGTGTCCTCCGGGGCCAGCAGGCGCACATAGCGCGTCGCCGAGACGAGCGCGGGGCCACTCCAGCCCGCTTCGGGAGCCAGCCACTGGACATAATAGCCGGCGGGCGATTCGGGTGTGTCGCTGGGGCGCACGTAGGCCACCAGCACGGAACCGTCCGCCGCAGCGCTGACCTCGAATACACTGACCGACTCGGCCACGACCGTGGGGGTCAACCAGTCGCTGGCGCCGATGCTGACGCGCGAGTAGAGCAGGGGCTCGAGCTCGGTGTCCTGGTCGGGCGCGCCAATCCAGAAGGCGTGCACGGAACCTCTGGTATCGGTGCACAGGGTCGGCATGACAGGGGTGCCGGGCTTGTCCTGGGGATCCTTTTCTTTGGGCAGCGCCGGGATCGGCACAAAGCGGGGTGTGGACCAGTCGCCGTCGGTGCGGGTGGACATGGTCAAGCCTTCGAACTGATCCCACCAAAAGATCTGCAACGCGCTGCCGTGGGACGCGATATAGGGTTGTGCGGCAGCGCCCGATAGCGACAGGTTGACCGGCGCCGACCAGGGCGACTCGGCTTGCTGGCCCAGCATGGGCGCGTTCCAGGTCACAGTTCCCACGGTGAGCAGCAGGCACATCGCCAAACCGCTCAGCACGCGCACGCGTCGTTGTTGCCTTGCGTCGGTCATCGCGCGATCACCCATTGCGTTCACTCATCTTCGCCCAACAATGCCCTCGCTTCGGCGTACCAGTAGGGGGCGTTCGGATCCTCTGGATCCAACAGCATCACAGTGTACCACGCGTTGGCCGCCCGGAGAAAGTCGGCATCGGCATAGTAGCGCTCCCAGCCCTGCTCCTGGAGACGCTCCACAGCAAAGGGCACGCCCTTGACGCACTCAGCGGCCTCCTCGGGCCGACCGGCGGCCACCAGCGCATCGCCGTACAGCAGGCGGGTGACGCGGTCGCGGTGGCCTGCGTCCCAAGCGGCCTGCGCGTGTTCGAGCGCCTGCGGATAGTTGCCACGAGACAGGGCGATGTTCGCAAGGCGCAGCCGGGCGGTCACGTTGGCCGGGTCAGCCTGCACGGCGCGCTCAAGCCCGACCATGGGCTCGTCCAGTATCTCCATCCGGCGCACGGCATCGAGCGAGGCGCCATCCCAGCCGGGCTCATAGTGGGTGAGCTCGGCGCGCGCCTGGGCGACCGCGCCAAGATTGGCGTGCCAGATGCCCGCAAGTCTGTCGCGCTGCCAGACGCCGAGGCCCAACGCGATCAGCACGACGAGCGCGAGCGTGGGTAAGACCCAGCGCGCGTGTGCATAGGGCTGGTCGTGCTCTGCGACGGGGTCGGGCGCCGCGATTGCCAGCGGCGCGCGGTGTCGGCGCGGGTTGGCGATCAGCCCCAGGGGCACGGCCAGCAGCATGCCGGCGGGCGAGCCATAGAAGACGTTCTGCACGGCGCCGTGCAGCAGGATCGCAAAGAGCGCGACCAGGCTGGCCTCAACCACCAGGCGGCCCTGAGAACGCAGGCTGGCGGCGCGGCGCAGGCTGCGCAGGCCCAGCACAAAGGTGCCGGCGGCAAAGGCCGCCGCGGCAACCAGGCCGATGGCGCCCTGCTCGACCAGCAGGTCGACCACCAGGTTGTGGCTGCTAAAGATGTAGCCGACGTTGATGAGCAGCGTGTAGAGCGAATAGTGCATCGCAAAGGCGCCGAGGCCGGCCCCGAAGACGCGATAGTCGCGGGCCAGAAGCATGCCGCTATCCCACAGGTTGAGACGGTTGTTGAGGGTGGCCGTGCCCGGCAGCACGCCGATCAGCACCAGCGCGCCCACAACTCCGGTCAACACGAGCGCGACGACCACCCAGATGGCGGTGATGCGCACCTGGTGGCGCCAGATGCCGGCGCGATCGGCGCCTTGGTCGCTGGCGGAGCCGCCCGCCCCACGCCACACGCCCCACAGTACGCCGGTCACCAGCAGTCCGGCCCAGGCACCGCGCGAGAGGCTGAGGACCCAACCTGCCGCGACCACCAGCGCCGCGAGGACCCAGAAAGCGGTCCAGGGCTTGCGCCCGCGCGCGGGCAGCTCGCGCCGGTAGGCGATCAGGGGCGCAAAGGCGGGGAGCACCAGCGCCAGGATGCCGCCGGCATCGTTCGAGTTCACAAAGGGCTCGGCGCGCGCCGGGATCAGGCGTCGCAGGTATACAGTCAGGCGGTTGACGTATGGGATCTTGTCGGCATAGGTCTGCCAATCGGTGGTGTAGAGAAAGGCGATCGAGAAGACTACCCCGAAAAGCGCCCAGAAGACCAGCACCGTCAGCAGCTGCGCGCGTCCGGGTTGCGCGCGCACGGCGTGGTAGAGGGTGATGCCCGCGATAAGAAACAAAAAGATGGCGATGGCGGCATCGCGTTCCCACGCGGCCCAGACGCCGACGCCGGCGGAGGCCGCAAAGGCGTACAGCGGGATGTCGATCGGTTGGAAACGCAGCACCTGACCCGTGCGCACCGCCCGCAGGACATAGGTGGCGACGATGAGGATCAGCCCCAGGATCGCCAGCGCCGGGTCGGCGCTGAGCGGCATCTCGCGCTCCCAGGGCGCAGCGCGCCACGTGCCGCCGGTGGCCAGGAACATGATGGCGGCCGCCGCGGCGGCCAGCCAGAACTCCAGGTAGGGCCCCACCGACTCGATCCAGGGCTCGCCGTAGGCCTCGCGGTCGAGGGCGCGTGCGTCGTTCATCCGCGGGCCCACCCCAGGGATTCGAGCCCGATGTCGAGCGCCGCGTGCCATAGCGACGGGCTGCCGAGCAGCAGGCGCAGGTAGGTGAGGGCCGGTCGCGGGCGCAACGCCCACTCCCTGAAGGCCACGCGCGCCCAGCGCTCCAACTGCTCCGCCTTCAAGTTGGGATAGTCCAGCACGGTCGAGCGATCCATGTCGACGTCTTCCCAACGGGTACCGGGGCGGAACCAACCCTGCTCGACCACTTCAAAGAAGAAGGGCGTGCCCGGGTGCGGCGCGGCGATGTGGAACAGCACCAGGTCGATGGGCAGGCGCTTGGCCAGGTCGATCGTGCTGCGGATGCTGTCTTCGGTCTCGCCCGGCAGGCCGATGATGAAATAGCCCCAGTTCATGATGCCGGCCGCTTTGGACCAGGTCAGCGCCTGCTCCACTTGGGCGACGGTGATGCCCTTGTGCATGCGCCGCAGCATCTTTTCGTCGCCCGACTCGATGCCCCACGAGATCATCCAACAGCCGGCGCGCGCCATCAGCTGCAGCAGTTCGGGGTCGACAAAGTCGACGCGGCTGTTGCAGGTCCAGCGCAGGGCCAATCCGCGATCGAGGATGCCCTGGCAGATGCCGACCACGTGGTCGCGGTTGACAGTGAAGAGGTCGGCGTACATGTGAATGCTGTGCACGCCCAGGGCGACGAGTTGCTCGAGCTCGGCCAGCACATTGTCGGGTGAGCGGAAGCGCACGCCGGCGCCGCTGGTGACGTGCTTGATGCAGAAACGGCAGCCGGCGGGGCAGCCGCGGCTGGTGACCACAAAGGCGTACTTGCCCTTGACGAGGGGCGCGCGGTACCTGGCCAGGGGCAGCAGGTCGTGGCGCGGCAGCGGCAGATCGTCCAGGTTGGCGATAAAGGGGCGATCGGCGTTGCAGACCACCTTGCCGTTGCGCCGCCACACCAACCCCTTGATCTGCGACAGCGCCGGTTCGTCGGCGGCACTCTGCTTGGAAAAGCCCCAATCGGCGTCGGCGCCCCTGAACAGGCGCTCCAGCCGCTGACGAAAGGCTTCGTCGAGGCGCGGCCACCGGGCGGCGAGGTCGTCCACGACGGACGCGCTGGCGGCCTCGGGCTCCCCTGCCCGGCCAGTGGCATCGAGGGTGTCGATCAACTCGCGCAACGTCAAGTCGGGCTCGCCGCGCAGGCCATAGTCCAGCGCGGGGAAGGGCTCCAGCGTGGCGCGCGGCAGCGGCGTGATGTGCGTGCCAAAGGCGATGGTGACGGCGCCCAGGCCGCGCGCCAGGAACGCGCCGTACATGTCGTTCTGCAGCGTGGGGCCGGTCAGTTGGGTGACATAATAGCGCGGCCGCGCGGCGCGCAACTGCGCCTCAAAGTCGGGCCACGACATGCGCGCGGGGATGGCGTCGATGATCTGCACGCGATAGTCTGGGAACAGGGCGGCGAGCTGGGCCAGGCTGACCTGCGGCCAGATCATGCCCTCGCGCGAACGTCGCCCCACGCGGTGCTGGCTGCGGATCCAGATCGCGCCGTCCGGCGCGGGCGGGTTGACGAACAGGATGTCGACGGCGTCCGCGGGGCGCACGGGCTGCGCGTCCAGCGCCCCGTCGGCCAGCGGGTAGACGGCCTCGGGCAGACGCTGGCGCACGCTGGTGCCGCGGTTGGCGGCCACGGGGTCGCTGGTCATGGCACGCGTCCTGCCGCGTCGCACTGGGCGCGCGTCTCGCGCTGGCTCAGTTCTTCCAGCACGCGCATAATGACCCAGTAGACGACCAGTTGAAAGCCGAGCAGCAGCAGCATGGTGCCGGCGAGCAGGTAGAGCCACAGGCGTTCGATGGCCCAGCCGTTGAGGCCGAGCACCAGCGCCGCGATCCCCAGGCCGAGGCCCAAGGCCGCGCTCACCAGGCCCAGCCACCAGAAGTGGCGGTCGAGCGGCGTGCGAAAGACGGGCTTGCGGAACAGCCCCTGGCGCACCGGCCGGCGGTGGAAGAGCGACACCAGGTAGTTAAAGGTGGCGCCGAGCGCGAACAGATTGGCCCCACCCAGCGCGCACACCACCGCTGCGAAAGCGGCCGCCACGCCCCATGCGCTCAACTCGGTGACACCGGTGATGCGCAGCCCCACCAGGATTGCAGCCAGCACGACACTGAGCGCGCCCAGGGCCAGCCCCATGGCGCCCAGGATGCGTACCGGGTTATAGTTGAGTGCGGTCCAGAGCACGGTCTGCAGGAAGCGCACGCCGTCGCGCACCACGCGCAGCTTGCTGCGGCCGACGCGTTCGCTATAGGCGATGGGCAACTCGACGACGCGCACGCCCTCGTGCACCGAGCGCGTGCTCATCACGGGGGTAAAGTTCAGGCCGTCGGGCAGGGGGTAGAGGCGCTCGAGCACCTCGCGCCGAAAGACGCGCATGCCGCTGGCCGGGTCGACCACGCGTTCACTGGTCAGAAGCGTGATGAGATTGGACCAGACGGCGTTGCCAACGCGACGCACGAACGGCATCTGGCTCGTGGCGCCCGAGCGGCGCGACCCCACGGCCACATCGGCGCCGTCGCGCACGGCGCGACACAGGTTCGCAAAGGCCTCGGGCGGGTAGGTGCCGTCGGCGTCCAGGAAGCCGCACAGCTCGCCGCGCGCGTGACCAAAGCCGGTCTTGAGCGCCGCGCCATAGCCATAGTTGGTGGGGTGGCTCACCAGGGTGACGTCGGGGTAGCGCGCCACGATCTCGGGCGTGCCGTCGCGCGAACCATCGTCCACGACGATGACCTCGAGTTCGTCGATGCCGGCGGCCGCGAGGGAGGCGCGGGTGGCGAGCACCCCCTCGATGCTGGCCGCGATGCAGTTGACTTCGTTGTAGGCCGGAATGACGACCGAGAGACAAGTCATGCGGTTTGCTCGACCTCATTGCTGGATTCTGAGAAGGCCGTCTGGGGCGCGCAGAGAGCGGTCTCAAGTGCATCGGGCAGCATGCAGAGAATGCCGTTCAAGATCGGGTAACGCCTGCCGCAGGCTGTGCAGGTCAGGAAGGGTTCGTCCCGCGCACCGAGGTGCATCGTGGCGCCACAGCGCAGGCACATCAGGCGGGCCGTCGGGGGGCCTGAAAGCGCCTCGCCCTCCTCTTTGCGGCAGAGGGCCTTGACGTTGCCGCCGACGCGTTCCGCGATCCAGCGGCTCAGACCGGGCCGGCGCAGATCGGTGTGCACGCGCAGGCGCCGGTTGATCTCCATCTCCACGTGCGCAAAGGGACGCAGCGCCCGGCGCCAGGTCGCGGGCAGGAAGCGCGCTTCGGTGATGCCGGCTGCGCGCTCCACGGCGACGTCGTCCCAGAAGTAGCGCTCAATGCCCAGGCGCGTCGCGATGCGCTGCAGGCGGGTGGGAGGCCGCGAGAGCACGCGGTCGCCGCGCAGGCGACGCTTCAGCGGCGTGTCGAGCGGCTCCTCGTTACAGAACCAGTGGCCGCCTTTGGCGAGCACCCGATAGCACTCGGCCACGACGGGCTCCGGATCGTTCAAGTGGTGCAGCGTGCGATAGGCGAACACAAAGGCAAAACTGCAGGGCAGAAACGGCAGTCGATGGGCGTCGCAGCAGAGCAGGAGCGGCAGTTCGACATAATCCAGCACAGAGAGCACGTAGGGCGCGTTACGCAGTGCGCTCCGGCTGATGTCAGACGCCACACCGGTCGCGCCGCAGGCATTCTGCAGCGCCAAGCTGCGCTGGCCCGATCCGGCGCCGATCTCCAGGAAGGGGCTCAGGGCGATACCGCGGTCAGCAAGCGCGCGCGCGTCGGAGAGCGCCAGAGCCGCGCGCTCACGCAGCGGCGCGGCGTAAGCCTCGCTGGCCAGGATGTGGTAGCCCACAAAAGGACGCTCGGCCTCGGCCAGCTTGGCCGCCAGGCTCTGTGTGCGCCGATCGTCGCTGGCCATGTTGAACTCAGGCCGGGCCGGCGCCGGCGCCGGAGGGAGCGCTGGTGATCTCGCGCTGCACGCGGGCCGGTACACCCACCGCCAGACAGTGCGGCGGGATGTCGTGCGTGACGACCGCCCCCGCGCCGATCACCGCGCCCCTGCCGATGCGCACGCCATCGGTGATGATCGCGCCGGCCCCGATCCAGGCGTCGTCCTCGATCACGATGCCCTGGGCGCTGATGCCCTGCTCGCAAATGGGCCGCGTGGGATCGTCATAGTTGTGGTTGACGGCCAGGATCTGCACCAGCGGCGCGGTGTAGACATTGTCGCCGATCGTGACGCCGCCCTGCCCGCGAATGACATTGGCCTCGCCGATCAGGGCGTTGCGCCCGATGCGGATGCCGGCGTGCGGCAGGTCGCGAAAGTTGTAGACGTGCAGGATCGCGTTGGCCATCACCAGCGAGCCCGCGCCGATCTGAATGCCCTTGGGGCAGGCGTGCAGGTAGACCCCGCGGTCCAGGTAGACGCCCACGCCGAGGTGGATCTGGTCGGCAAAGGCCAGGCGCACGCCGTTCTCGATGGCGACCGCGCCGTCGGCTTTGAGGATCAGCCGATAGGTCAGGGCGCGCAGACCGATGCCGATGATGGACGGCACCCAGCCGAACAGGCCGGTGACGAGCTGCTCGAGTGCATAGCGCCAGAGGCTCGAGGCCTGACGGCCGAGGTACAGGCGGACGCCGCCGGAGGCTTGGGCAGCCATGGCTCAGGCCGCCAGCAGCGCAGCGACGATGCGCTGTGCCGCGTGGCCATCGCCGTAGGGATTGACCGCGCGGGCCATAGACGCGTGAGCGATCGGATCCTCCAGCAACCGGCTGGCCTCGGCCACAATCGCCTCGCGATGGGGACCAACCAGGCGCACAGTGCCGGCTTCCACCGCCTCTGGTCGCTCGGTGACGTCGCGCAGCACGAGCACGGGAACCCCCAGGCCCGGAGCCTCCTCCTGAATGCCGCCAGAGTCGGTGAGCACGAGTGCGGCGTGTTTCATCAAATAGACCAAAGGTTGGTAGTCCAGTGGGGCCAGCAGGGTGACGTTCGGGACGTCGTCCAATACGCGGTGGGCGGTGCGCTGAACCTGAGGGTTCAGGTGCACGGGATAGACGATGTGCAGTCCCGCGCCGAAGCGCTCCGCCAGATCGCGCAGCCCCAGGCAGATCTCCTCAAGCGGCTGGCCCAGATTCTCGCGGCGGTGCGCGGTGACCAGGACGAGACGTGCGCCCCATGGCAGCCCGGCCAGTGGCCCGGCGTCGGGCACGTAGGGCAAGTCAGCGGCCCAGTGCAGGGCATCGATGACGGGATTGCCCGTCACGTGGATGCTCGCGGCGGGGACCCCTTCGCGCAGAAGGTTCTGGCGGGCGCGCTCGGTGGGCGCAAAGTGGAGGTCGGCCACGACACTGGCCACGCGACGGTTGATCTCTTCCGGGAAGGGCTCGTAACGCTGGCCGGTGCGCAGACCCGCCTCCACATGCCCCACGCGCGCGTGATGGTAGTAGGCCACCAAACTGGCCGCCATTACCGTGGTCGTGTCGCCCTGAACGAGCACCCAGTCGGGCTGAACCTTCGCGACGACAGGATCGAGCTGCTCAAAGACGCGCGCCGTGATCTGACTCAGAGTCTGCTCGGGTCGCATGAGGTCCAGGTCATAGTCGGGCCGGATACCGAAGAGGTGCAGCACCTGGTCGAGCATCTCGCGGTGCTGCGCGGTGACGCATACCTCACTTCGCAGCTCGGGATGGCGCTCCAACTCGCGGACCACGGGGGCCATCTTGATCGCTTCCGGTCGGGTGCCAAAAACGGACAGTACTTTCAACCTGACCTCAGTGTGTAGGGGGGCTGACGCGCGCTGGTGCCTGTGTGCTTGGCGCCGGGCATGCTCCGCCGTTCCGGACGGCTTGCCGAATTGCGGCCATGCCCCAGAGTAGTGCGCGGATCTATGCGATCCGCCCGCCCGACCGTGGCAGCGCCTACATGTCGGGTGGGCGCCTGGATGGGCGCTCGTCATAGAGCGGCCATACCAGTAGATGAAAGCGGCATCCGTCCGGCCCGGCGCTGTGCTTCAGGCCAACGGGTCAACGGCTTCGAGGTTCTGCATCTCTACCTGACAGCGGGTCAGGCGTCCGAGCATCTCAATCAGCGCATAGGCGCGCTTGCGATCCGAACAGGGCTTTTCAAAGATGGCATCGAGGGGTGCCAGCGGATGGCCCGCGGCCAGGCGCACGCGCTGCCCGGGACGAAACGGTGAGCTGGATTGGTCTCGCAGTTCGCGCAGCCGCGTCTCGATATGCGCGATCACGCTGTCGTCGACGGTGGCCGGCTGCCCGTCGAAGCTCACCAGGCCCACCAGGCCGGGCATCCAGCGAATCTCATCGAGCGGGGCAATCTGTGGGTCAAGCCCTACGAACAGGTAGCGCGGAAAGAGGGCCGCGCTGCCGCGTGAGGTCTCCGAACGGCGAGGCATCAGCGGCAGGTAGACCCGCAAGCCCCTGGCCTGCAGGCGGTCGCGGACTTGAGGCTCCTTGCGCGGCTTGGCATACACAACGACCCACCGGTCCATCTCGGCGTCACGCCCCCCCTCACTGACTCCGGAGAGTATAGCACAAAGGCACGGGGCCGTCCAGTACATTCGAGCCTGTCTCGAACGCAGCAAAGCACATTTAACAGTATCTATACGAGGGGGCTTGCGTGCTCACATATATTGGTGTATAATGATGTGTGAAGAGCAGTCAGGGCAGGGGCCGTCTGGTTCGGCCAGGCTGCTCGTGTATAGCCAACTGTAACCCGATCGTAACGCAACTGTTACTTGTCGGCACGCAGGATCATGCTATAATAGTTACAGGTCGGTGGGCCACGTCGGGCTACCGCAGATCAGGTGTTTGGTACGGCGACTGAAGTACGGCAGGCGGCCCTGAAGGGTCGGGTGGTTCGAAGCGCCGGAATCAGACTGGACGATGTCAAGGAGGCGGATCGTATGAGCAATCAGAAAAAGTCGTGGCAGAGGCCTCAACTGATCGTACTGGCGCGGGCGAACCCGCAGGAGGCCGTGTTGACCCATTGCAAGACGATCTCGCAGTGGCGTCTCAACGGGCCCGGCCTGCAGACGCAGCAGGACTGCTGCGGCAAGACTCTGGCGGCCAACTGCTGTGTGAACTGCCAGACCCGCGCTGTCAACGCGACCTAGTTCGCAGACCGAAGCATTCCGCTCACTACCGCGGAGGGTGTGGGTTACGGCCCGACGCCCTCTGCGGTTTTGTCGTACAAAGGAATCAGCGCAACCGCTCCGGTGTGTCCCCCTGAGCACGTTGCTCCGGTACGGTTCGTGCCTCCGGCGTTGTTGTGCTTGCAGCCAGAGTCCCCGTCGACCAGGCGGGCGACCCTTCGCCACACGAAACGAGGACCGCAGCCGTGGGGAAAGCCCTTCCGCGCCTGCCGCTCGATGCCAGGCTCGACATCACCTATCGCTGCAACAATCGTTGCCGTCATTGCTGGCTATGGCTGCCGCCTGACGCTCCCGAGGCCACGGCCGAGCTTTCATTCGACGAACTGCGGCGCATCATCGATGAGGCGCGCCGGATGGGGTGCCAGGCGTGGGGCATCTCGGGGGGCGAGCCGATGCTGCGCCCCGATTTCGGCGACATCCTCGATTATATCAGCCGCAGGGCGCTGCGGTACCGGCTGAACACCAACGGTACACTGATCACCCCCGCGCTTGCCCAGCTCCTGACGCGTCCCGGCAACAAGATGGTGGCGTTGTATGGCGCGACGGCGCAGGTGCACGACGATGTCACGCGCAACCCCGGGTCATTCGAGGCCATGCTGCGCGGCTGTGCGTACCTCAAGGAGGCCGGGGCGGCGTTCGTCGTGCAGATCGTGCCGATGCGGGCCAACTATCACCAGTACGACGAAATGGTCGCCCTGGCGGCGTCACTCAGCCCCGAGTACCGTGTCGGGGCGCCCTGGCTGTGGCTCAGCGCCAACCAGTCCCCCGCCCGTAACCGTGAGATCGCTGAACAGAGGCTTGATCCGGCCACCGTGCTGAGCCTCGATCCGCCCGACCCGTCGGCGGGGCTGCTGCACGCGGCCAGATGCGGGACTGGCGACGAGTGTTTCTCCTGCGGCGCGGCTCCCGGCGATGATCGCCTGTTCGCTGCCTGCATCGAGGGTCGACGCGATTTCCACATCGATCCCTACGGACAGATGAGTTTCTGCTGCTTTGTGAAGGACCCGGCGCTGCGTTACGACCTGCGCAAGGGCACGTTCGAAGAGGCCTGGGAGCACTTTATCCCGTCTCTGAAGGACGCAGTGCGTGGGGGGCCAGAGTACCAGGCGGGATGCGGGTCATGTGAGCTGCGTGCTGATTGTCGCGTGTGCCCGGTGTATGCCTACCTGGAGCACGATCGCTATTCGGCCAAGGTCGACTACCTTTGCGACGTGGCCCAGGAGGTGCGACGCTACAAGCAGGAGTGGAGGAAGACGCACTTGCGCTATTACCGGATCGCGGGGATCACCATCCAGTTGACAGCCGACTTTGAGATCAACGATAGCACCTACCAGGACAAGTTCGCCAAGTTCAGGGTGGATGGGCCGGGCGATGACACGGTTGCGCTGAACCTTGTGGCGGCTGTGCCCACGCGGGCCGACCTCCAACTGGGCAAACAGGTCTATCGCCGAACACCGTGGGACATCTACCGGCAGGGCCAGTCCTGGGTCTATCTGGTGGTGGCGACCGACGACGCCGACGCCGAACCGGAGATTGCCGCGGTTTTCAATGCCGACCACACAGAGGCGACGGTTTACACGCGCGCGGACGTCATCGCGCGCGGCGACCTGGGGTCACTGACGACGTTTACGTCGGACCAGGTCTGGCTGGCTCAGTTGCTGGCGGATCGTGAAGGGTGCTATATGCACTCGTCCGGCATCATCATGGATGGCAAGGGCTTGCTGTTCGTGGGGCACTCAGAGGCGGGCAAGTCGACCATGCTCAAGATTCTAGGGGGCCAGGGCGAGCTCCTGTGTGACGACCGCGTGATCGTGCGGCGCGGACCGGACGGCTTCCGAATCCACGGGAGCTGGAGTCACGGTGAACTGCCCGATGTTTCGCCGAACAGTGCGCCCCTGCGGGCGATCCTGTACCTCGACAAGGCGCCGACCAATGAACTGATCCCCATCGAGAGCCGCAAGGAGCGCTTCAGTACGGCGCTGAACTATGTCGTCCGACCGATGGTTACCGCCGACTGGTGGGACAAGATCCTCACTCTGACCGACAGGATGGCCGCCGAAGTACCAGCCTACCGCTTGCGCTTTGACAAGAGCGGAGCGGTCGCCGATCTGCTCAAGACGCTGTGAACCGATGAGCGACCAGGGTTACGTGGCGGTGCACAGCGTCGCGCGCTTCAGTCTGTTTGGCGCGCGCGGGCCACAGCTCAGCCAGCTCGACATGGAGTTGACCGAACGCTGCAACAATGCCTGCCAGCACTGCTACATCAACCTGCCGGCCAATGACGCCGAAGCAGCGCAGCGCGAACTGACGACCGCACAGTGGTGCGACGTGCTGCGTCAGGCGGCCGAGCTGGGCGCGCTGGAGGTGCGCTTCACTGGCGGCGAGCCGTTGCTGCGTCCCGATTTCATCGATCTCTACCTCGCGGCACGCCGGCTGGGGCTCAAGGTTGTGCTGTTCACCAACGCCCGGCTCATCACTCCCGAACTGGCCGACCTCCTTGTGCGTGTGCCCCCGTTGAAAAAGCTCGAGGTCAGCGTGTATGGCATGCACGCGGCAACCTACGATGCGGTGGCTTGCGTGCGTGGCGCTTACGTCGAGTTCAGGCGCGGGGTCGATCTGCTGCTGGCGCGNNGCGCGGCATCCCGTTCGTCGTCAAGTCGGTCCTGCTGCCCGACAACCGCGCGGATGCCGCCGAGTTCGAGGCCTGGGCCGCGACGCTGCCGGGTATGGAGGGCGCCAATCCGAGTTACGCCGGCCCACTGGATTTGCGCACGCGCCGCGATTCGCCAGCCAGGAACCGCGTCATCAAGCGGCTGCGCAGTTCGCCGGCCGAGGGGCTTGCGATGCTGAACCGCGATGAGCAGAGCTACTGCCGGAGCTCGGCCGAGTTCGCGCTGGGCTTTATGCGGCCGCAGGGCGACCTGCTGTTCACCTGCAGCGCGGGCGAGACGGGCTGTGTGGACGCCTATGGCGGCTATCAGATGTGCATGATGCTGCGCCACCCCGACACGGTCTACGACCTGCGGTCCGGCGGCCTGCGTGAAGGGCTGACCGAGTTCTTTCCACGGGTGCGCCAGCTGCGGGCCACAAATCCCGACTATTTGCGGCGTTGTGCGCGCTGCTTTCTCAAGGGACTGTGCGAGCAGTGCCCGGCCAAGTCCTGGGCCGAACACGGCACGCTGGACACACCGGTAGAATACTGTTGTCAGATGGCGCATGCCCAGGCCGTCTACCTGGGGCTGCTGGTTGAGAACGAGCGGGCCTGGGAAGTGACCGACTGGCAGGCGCGTGTGCAGCGCCTTGCAGACAGAGCGTTACAAAGGAGCTGAGAGATGGCTGTGGAACCGCAACTGGACGGGGTCTATGTGCCTTCGGACGACATCGTGGCGCGCGAGATCGAGGGTGAGCTGATCATCGTGCCGCTGGTGGCGGGCGTGGGTGACATTGAGGATGAGCTCTACACGCTGAACGAAACGGGCAGGGCGGTCTGGGATCACCTGGATGGCAAGAACACGTTGCGCGCCGTGGCGGCACTGCTGGCCAGGGAGTATGATGCGCCTGCGGCGGAGATCGAGGCCGACGTGCTCGGGATCGTTGGCGAGCTGTTGGGTCGGAGGATGTTGATTGAGGCCGCCAACGGCTGAGAAGGGCCCGTATACCTCGCTGGGCGACGAACTGCCCCTGTCGGGCGCGGAACTGGCCGACCTGATGGTCGCCGTGCTGTCGCGCGGCAGGGCGTTTCGCTTTCGCGCCAAGGGATCGAGCATGCTGCCCTTTGTGTGCGATGGCGATGTACTCACCCTCCAGCCGCTGGGGGACAGGCAGCCGCGCTTGGGCGAGATGATCGCGTTTATGCATCCGCGGTCGGGCAGGCCCACCATCCACCGTGTGGTGCGGCGGCGCGCGGGCGAGTGCCTGATGCGCGGCGATTCGGTGCATGCGGTGGACGGCTGGGTGGCCGAGGCGAACATGGTGGGGCGCGTGACGGCGGTGTGCCGCGCGGGGCGGCAGATTCGTGTGGGGCTGGGCGCGGAACGCGTGGTGATCGCGGCTATCAGCCGCTGGGGCCTGTGGCGTTACCTGCGCCCCGTGCTCTGGTGGGGCGAACGGACCGTGCGAGGCGGCCGACCGGCCGGCGGCCAAGCTACCGACGACCGCAGCGCTGACTGTGGGGATAAACGATGAGCGCGCGACGCGTTGGGTTGGCGCGCGCTGTCATCGCGGCGGGGGCCAAGCTGCAGTCGCTGGCGCTGCTGGTGATGCGGCCCGATGACTTGATCGAGTTCAGTCGCCAGGCCTATGCAGGCCCGTTGGTGGTGCAGGATTGGGGGCGCCCGGACCTGGTGGCCGAAGGTCTGTACCCCAATGAGGAGGCGTTGCTGGCGCGCTGTCCGGTGCGCTCGGGGCGAGTGCTGGTCCTGGACGTGGGCGGGGGACGTGAGGCTATCCCGTTGGCGCGTCAGGGCTTTGAGGTGACTGGCGTCGACTTTGTGCCCGAGATGGTGTCGTTGGCGGTCAGCAACGCGGCGGCGCAAGGCGTTGCGCTGGATGGCCTCGTGCAGGAGATCTCGCAGTTGGACGTGCCGCCGGGCTTGTACGATCTGGTGTGGATTTCGTCGCGGATGTACTCCAGCGTGCCCACGCGCGCGCGGCGCGTGGCGATGCTGGAACGCGTCCGGGGCGCTCTGCGGCCGGGCGGCTGCTTTGTGGCGATGTTTGACTGGGATCCGACGCAGCGGGCGACCTGGCGCGGGGTGGCGCTCCGCCGGTTTGTCGCCCTAGCGACGCTGGGGCACGTGGGCTATGAGCCCGGCGACAAGTTGCTGCACAACGCCGAGTTCATCCACACCTTTGGCGACGAGCGGGCGCTGCGCGAAGAGTTTGAGGCGGGGGGCTTGAACGTGCTGCATCTGGATCTGCCGGAGGGGGGGCACGGGGGCGCCGTCTTGCAGAAACCCGCGTCTGCGGCGGCCGCGCAGCCCGCGAAGGAGAGCGAGCAGTGAACAGCGACAAGCATGTCTCTGCGGGCCGGCTGGCCGATATGGCGTTCTGGGCCAAGCGGGGCGATCGGCGCGTGCCGCTCTCGGTCGACCTCGAGATCACTGCGCGCTGCAACAACGACTGCCGGCACTGCTACATCAACCTGCCGGCCGGCGACGTGGACGCGCGGCGAAAAGAGCTTTCGCTGGAAGAGATTGCCGACATCGTCGATCAGGCCGAGGCTCTGGGGACTATCTTTTGCACTGTGACGGGTGGCGAGCCGCTGCTGCGGGCCGACTTTGCCGACGTGTATATGATGCTGCGCAAGAAGGGGCTGCTGGTCTCGCTCTTTACCAACGCCTGCCTGGTGACCCCGGAGCTGGCGGCGTTGCTCAAGCGCTACCCGCCGCGCGAGACCGAAGTGACCGTCTACGGGGCGACGGAGCAGACCTATGAGCGCGTGACGCGGCGCCCGGGCTCGTACGCAGCCTTTCGCCGCGGGCTTGACCTGCTTCTGGACGCCGGCCTGCGGGTGCGGCTGAAGGGCATGGCGCTGCGCTCCAACGCGCACGAGTTGCCCGAGATCGCGGCGTTTTGCCGGGCGCGCACCTTTGACTACTTTCGCTTCGATCCGCTGATGCACCTGCGGCACGACGGCAACCCGGAACGCAACGCCGAGATTCGCAGCGAGCGCCTCTCGCCCGAGGAGGTGGTGGCGATCGAGCAGGCCGATACGGAGCGCGCCAACGCGCTGCGCAAAGACTGCGACAACTATATCATGCCCGAGATGGCCCTCGAACAGGGCGACAGCCTGTTCCAGTGCGGGGCGGGTCTGGGCAGTTTCGTGGTGAGCTACGATGGCATTTTCCGGCTGTGCGCCGACCTGTGGCACCCCGACACGGTGTATGACCTGCGCAAGGGGACGCTGGCCGAGGCCTGGAATGTGCTGGTCCCGGCCGTGCGCGAAATGCGCTCGCATGACGCCCAATTCCTGAGTCGCTGCCGGCGCTGCCCGATCACGAACCTCTGCCTGTGGTGTCCGGCCCACGCGCACCTGGAAACGGGTCAGATGGATGGCTTCAGCCAGTATTTCTGCGACGTGGCGCACGCGCGCGCGCGGGCGCTCGCGCCCGACTATCAGGATCCTGTCCCCGAGGCTGTGCCGCCGGAGCTATAGGGCTACGCATCTGCTCGCGGCGCCGAGACCGCGCGAACGGGGCGGGCCTCACGCACAAGAGGGTGCCGAGTAACTTGGGCTG
>DIVQ01000134.1 GCA_002423325.1 Anaerolineales bacterium UBA6128
GACGCTCTCGAGAGCGTCGCCCTTGTCTATTGTCGGCAACGCGACTGTGCTGAGTGTGTGCAAGCCGGAATGGGTCTAAGCTTGAACTACGGGCTGCGTCCGCCGGAGAAAGAGTGCGGCCAGGCCCGTGGCCAATAGCATGCCCAAGCCCGCTACGCCGAACGGCAGGCCCGCGCTGCGTTCGAACAGCGCGCCGCCCACCAACGAGCCCAGAACCATGCCGGCGTTCCACCAGAGGTGGATCCAGCCCAGCACGCGGCCGCGCTCCGGCGGCGCCGTCACCTGCGCGACCATGGAGGGCATGAGGGTCGACTGCGCCCAGGCTGCGGATGCGCCCAGCGTGCCGGACACAAAGATGCCCCAGATCGACCCCGACGAGAGCGCGGTGAGCAGGACGCCGCCTGTCAGCAGGGCATAGGTGAGCAGCACGGGCCATCGGCAGCCAAAGCGATCCGCGGCGCGGCCCGCCACGATCTGGGCGAGGGTGGCTACGATCTGGCTCACGGTAGCATAGAGCGCGATCAGTGCTAATGAAGCGCCGGCGCCGCGTAGCATCAGCGGGATCAAGATCAGGGCCATCCCCCAGTAGAACGTGGGCAGGAAGCGTAGCGCGGCCAGCAGCAGCGAGATGGGACGCGTGGCGATCTCGCGATACCCACGGGGGCGCGCGGCGGCGGTCGCGAGTGCCGGAGCGGTGCGCGAAGGGGGCAGGAACAGACGGTTCACCAGCAGTATAAGGAGTGAAAAGGCCGTGAGCGCGATGGCAAAGGCGCGATAGTTGTTGGCGTGCAACAGCAGCGCAGCCAGTGGACCGGCCAGCGCGCCGCCGAGTGTGTAGCCCCAGTTGTACAGCGCGGTCAGGACGCCGAGTGAGCGCGAATGCGCGTTGTCGAGCAAATAGGTCTGGCTGCCCAGCGTCTGCAGACTGTAGCCGATACCGCTCAGCGCGCAGAGCAGCACGATCAGCCAGGGGGAGGACGCAAAGAACACCAGCCCGGCAAGCAGCACGATGAGCTGACCGAGCAACAGCGTGCGCTCGCGGCCCAG
Organism: Anaerolineales bacterium UBA6128; assembly: GCA_002423325.1. Classification (GTDB taxonomy): domain Bacteria; phylum Chloroflexota; class Anaerolineae; order UBA1429; family UBA1429; genus UBA6128. The sequence goes on from DIVQ01000134.1 coordinate 1,048, forward strand.
CGTATCGCTGAGGCTGCCGCCGAGTGCGGCTGCGGCCAGGCCCGTGAGGCGCTGGGCCGTTGCCAGCCAGGAGATAAAGACGGCCGAGTGGCCCAGGTCAGAGAGGTAAATGGGGAAAAAGGTGCGCTGCGGAGATGACACCATCCCGCCCATGAGCTGCAGGGTTAGCAGCACAAGCATGGGACGATCCAGCGCTGGAAGCCAGCCCGCAGCCCGACGCAGCGTGGTCGTCGCTTTGTGCGGATCGTCGCGGTGTTCAGATGTCAACACCAAGCACCTGACGCACAAGGTAACCGATGCCAAAGCTCAACGCTGCCACGCCAAAACTGATCCCAACGGTTTCGAGAAAGCGTCGGCGGAAGGGCAGATCCTGCGCCACCGACACGTAAAACGTGAAAAACAGGATCACAAAGAGCGCGTTGAGCAGCGTCCAGGCCAGCGCAAGGAAATAGTTGCCCGTGAGAAAGTAGGGAAAGATCAGCCAGATGACCGTCAATACGTAGGCGATGCCCGTGTAGAGCGCGGCTCTGCCTGGGCTGCGATCGCCGACCTCAGATTTGGTGGACAGGTACTCGGATGCAGCCATCGAGAGCGAGGCGGCGATCCCGGTGATCAGGCCCGTCATGCCGATCAGGCGTACGTTGGCAAGGGCCAGTGTCAGGCCAGCCAGTGCGCCAGTCAGTTCGACCAGGGCGTCGTTCAGGCCCAGCACTACTGAGCCGACGTACTTGAGCATGTCCTCGTCGAGCATGTCGATAAGCTGGTGCTCGTGATCGTCCTCTTCCTGGGAGATGGCCCTGGCGCCGGGAATGCGGGCGTCGAGGCGACCGTAGGCCACCTGGGCAGCTGCCTCGCCGCGCTCCATCAGCTTGAGCGCAAAGGTCAGGCCAAGCACGCGCGCCAAAAAGACGTACCAACCCGCCTTGGCGCGACTGGGCGCCTCATCCTTGCCAGAGAGGCGTTTCCAGGAGTGATAGTGGCGCAGCTCATCTGCACCGATGCGCGCAAGAATGGCGCTGTTGGCGGGGTTCTTGACCATGCTCGCCAACCGCGTGTAGATCAGGTTCTCGGTGCTCTCGTTGCGCTGAGCAACCGCGAGCGCCTTGCGGGTCTCGGCGTCCATCTCGATCTGTGGAGTGGGCATCTTGTCCTCTCTATTCCAGACTTCCGGCACCCTGCATGGCGGCCAGTCGGCCATAGTACTCGCGGTCAAAGCGCGCCAGTTCCTCGGGTGTGCGTGTCCAATCATGCGTCTTGCGCCAGATACGCACATGCGCGTCCAGCGCCCTGTGGATGTGCTCGGTCGAGGGGATGACGGCGTGATAGCCGGGCTCGTTGCTCCACGAACCATAGTGACACCACATGCCGACGGCGTTGCTGATCTGATGGCCGCTGACGCAGTAGCGCAGGAAGGGGTCCACCTCGACACCAAAGCGGCCGGCCTCGCCGGTCAGCACATAGTCGGCGTAGGCGTACACGAAGGGCAAGTATACCGCGGCCGTGCCAAAAGGCTCGGTGGAGGAGTGCAGATAGAGGGTGCGCTCGCCCAGCAACGCGCGCGCCTCGCGGATGAGTGCGTAGGCCGGGCGAAAGTCATCGCGGTGGCCGCACCATCCGTCAAAGTAGAGGCCATCCACGTCGTACTCGTCGAGCACGCGGCGCATCTCGCCCAACAGATCGGGCGCGTTGCAGTACAGCGGGCTCAGGTAGACGATCAGCTCCAGCCCCAGGGCGCGGGTGCGGTCGCGTACGCGTGCAAACTCGGCGGGATCCGCCGGCACGGGGTGGTCAGTCTCCCACGGCTTGGGATGCACATAGCGTGAGCCGGGCGGATTTTCTGCCCACTCGGGCGCGTCGGCGGCCCATGCCTCATGCACGGTGAGTATCTGGCAGTGTTGTGCGGCGTCCGCGATGACCGCATCGGTGGGATACGGCGCCTCTGCGCTGCCTTCATGCGAGATCGAGCGGTAGAGGCAGCGAGCATCGCGCGGATGGGGCGGATAGACTCCGACCCACAATTCATCCCAGCGGGCAAGGTGCGTCTGGAGTGCCCAACCCTCGCCGGCGTTGAGGGGCAGCTCGGTCGGGCGTGGAGGGATGCCGTAGAAGCCACAGCCGCCCAGGGGATCGAGCAGCAAGCGGTTTCCGCGTACCTCCTGAGCGTACTCGGCCTCGAACTGACCCTGGAAGGCGATGCGGATGTGCTGCTGCGGCGCCAGAACGAGCACCGAGTCGCCCTGCACGGTCAGCCGCAGGCCGTTGCCCTGCAGCACACAGCGAAACGCGTTTGACTCGGTCAACTGCCAGGGGGCGAGGTGCGCAGGCAGTTCGGCGCGGAACAACTCGCGGTCTGCGCCGATGCGTTGGCGGACGATCAGCGCGTGGCCAAGCGTCACGAGCGCGCCCGTGGTGGTGACCTGCCAGCCATCGGCCATCGCGTGAACGTCCTCAATGCGCATGCCCTTCAGAGCCTGTTCGTGCACTGACATGGCTGCCTCCAGAGAACCTGGGATTGAGCGGTCGGTCTTGCGTCAGAGCGGCGCTCGTGGCAAGGCGCGTCGCACGGAAAGCAAAGCCCTGCGTCTACGAGTATCATTGTACCACAGCCGAGAGGCTGGCAGCAAGCGCCGCAAGGGCGCGATCCGTCTGGACGTGGCCGCTCGAGGATGCTAGAATCAGGCTACCAGCGTATCTCAGGAGGTGTGAGATGACAGAGAGCCAAGGGTCGAAAGATCAGCAGCAGCAGTCCGGGAGCGGAGCCGACGAGTGGCGCGAGTTGTTCAGGCAGTTCGACCAGCAGGTGCGGCGCGAGGCGGCGCGTACTGTAGGGGTTGAACCGGACGCCGACTGGCAGCGTATCGGCAAGCAGGCGGGCGAGGCGACGCGCAAGGGCGCGGCCAAGCTCGTGGGTCTGGACGATGCTGCCACCTGGGAGCAGGTGGGCCAGCATCTGGAGCAGACGGCGCGCAGCGGCATCGCCAAGGTGGTGGGGAGCACGCCCGATTCGGACTGGCGCGCGATCGGCCAGACGATCGATGACAAGTTGCGCGCCTTCCTCAGCGACACCTTTGGTCCCAAGCAGCCGCCGCCCAAGGACCATAAGGGGCCCGTCGATCCCTGGGAATAGTGACCGGTATGGCATCGAACCTGCATAGCGCGAAGGGAGAGATACAGATGACCGCGATCCCGGTTGTGTTTGTGATTCTGGACTCGTTTCGTCAGGACCACATGCGGGCCTACAACCCGAACTCGCCCTGTGAGACGCCGCATCTGGACGCCCTGGCGCGCGAGTCGGTGATGCTGGACAACTGCTATCCGGAGGGCCTGCCGACGGTGCCGGTGCGCACGTGCTGGTTGACCGGCGAGCGCACGCTCGTGCATCGACCCTGGCAGCCACTCACGGCTGAAGATCGCAGTCTGCCCGAGATTCTGTCGGACGAGGGCTATCTGACGGCCTGCTTTACCGACTGCTACCATTACTTCAAGCCAGGAATGAACCTGCATCGGGGCTTTCGCGTATGGGAGTGGATTCGTGGGCAAGAGTTTGATGCCTATCGTTCGGGTCCCCTGCGCAACCTCTCGCTGGATGATCACGTCAAGGACTCTTTCACGCCGCAATGGCGCCGTGTGGTCGAGACGGCGCTCAAGAACGTGGACGAGTTTCGGACGGCGGAGGACCACTACTGCGCGCGATTGGTAAGGACCGCCGGCAAGTGGCTCCAGGCCAACGACCTGACGGCTCAACCGGTGTTCCTGTGGGTCGACTCGTTCGATCCGCACGAGCCCTGGACGCCGCCGCCCGAGTTCGACCGCTTTACCGACCCGGGCTATACGGGCAAGCGCGTGGTGCTGCCGCCCGGCGGCTGGGCGTCGCAACACTTTGACGCCAGTGAGCTGGCGTTCATCCGTGGGCTGTACGCGGGCGAGTGTGCGTACGTTGACCACTATGTCGGCGTGCTGATGGACGAACTCAAGCGAGCCGGCCTGTACGACCGCGCTCTGATCGTGCTGATGGCCGACCACGGACACCCGTTGGCCGACCACGGCAAGTTCTTGAAGGGCGGCGATCGGATGTACAGTGAGCTGCTCAAGGTGCCGTGCCTGTTCCGGTTCCCGGGCGGGCGCCACGGCGGCGCGCGGTTGGACGCGTTGGCCAGTTTCCACGATGTGCTGCCGACCCTGCTGGATGCCGTGGGTCTGGGCAACAATCTGGAGGCGTTGCCGGGCAAGAGTCTGATGCCCTTGATCCGGGGCGAAGTGAGCGAAGTGCGCCAGGCGGTGATCAGCGGATACCATCAGGCGCCGGATCGCTGCATCCGCGACCGCGTCTGGAGCTACATCAGGCGGCCGGAGGGCGAGCCGGACGAGCTCTACAACCTGCAGGACGATCCGCTGGAGCGCACGAACCTGATCGATCGCTATCCTGAGGAGGCGCAGCGCCTGGCGGGGATGTTTGGCTCGCTGTATGCGCTCAAGGGCGTGGCCGTCAAAGGCGTGCAGGGACGCTACGAGTTGGCGCATACGGGGGCCGAATAGCAGTTGGGTGTGAAAACGAGGGCGGGAGACCGCCCTCGTTTGCGTTTGCCACGTGATCGTCTGCTGCTCGCCTATGCGAGCAGTGTTCGCAAAAAGCCCAGTGCGCGCCCGCTCTCGTCGGCAAAGTCGGCACCCCACAGGCACTCTATCGAGGCCATTCCGGTGTAGCTGATCTCTTTCAGAATAGCGAACAGGCGTGGGAGCGGATAGGTGCCGCTGCCTGGGAAACGCCGGCCGGTGTCCGCCAAGTGTACGTGCGCCAACCACTGGGGCCCGGTGAGGATGTCGTCTACCGGCTCGGCATCCATCATAAAGTGATAGATGTCGGCCAGCACGCGCACGGCCGTGTGGTCCACGTCCCTCGCGAGGCTGACCCCTTCCACATAGCTGTTGATGATATTGCAGTCTTTGGTGTTCAGCGGCTCGATGGCCACTGTGATATCGCGCTCGATCGCCTCATCGCCAATGATGTTGAACGCGCGCACCAGCTGGCCCCAGGCCAGGGCGTGCGAAAAGCCGTCGGGGACGCTGCGCGCGCCGCCGCTGCCCACGACGATCACGGTCGCGCCGGCCTCTTGCGCTCGCTGCATTGCACGGCGACTGTAGCGCTGGACGAGGTCCCAGTCGACATCGGGTCCAGTGATCTTGATCGAGCCTGGCAGGTAGAGGTTAAAGGCGCGCACGGGCGGCTCGAGCGTCAACAGTGTGTCGGCGGTTGGCGCATACGTCGGGTCATCTTCCAGGGGTATCAGCGTTCCGGAAACACCTAACTCGACATAGTCATAGCCGGGCGCCAACGATGGCACTTGGTCGAGGCCCATGCACATCCCGATCCTGATCCGTCCATCCATTTTGGACCTCCTCCTGGACCGCCAACGTTGTTTTCAGGGCGCTGAGGCGTCTCCGTTACGGCAATCGCGGTTGGCCATCGGATCTGCTGCGCTCAGCGGAACTTGAGCCACTCGCGCTCTTTGCCCTCGCGCAAGTCGTCGATCAGCCCCATGATGTTGGCCGTGTCGACCAAATTGCCCCAGCGCGGGGGGTTCTTGGCAAGGTGCGTCTCGGCAAAGTATTGCAGGCATCCGACGTAGCCCTGCAAAAAGATCTGTTTGTTGTACAGTTGCCCGAGCGAGAACTCGGGCTCCCAGAGGATGGGTGCCGTGTCATCGGGGCCGATGTAGGAGGCCACGCGGCCTGGTTGGCCCTCGCCACGCGAACCGCCCGGGCGGTAGTAGGTCAAGCGCGTGCAATTCTCGACGATGACATTGGCGCCTGTTCCGACGACCTCCAGCCGCTCAAGGGGGCTGGTCGCGGCCTGGTTGCCGGTCAGGTGCATTGTGCCGATGACGCCGTTGCGGTGGGCAAAACTGATCACGACGTCGCCTGGGCCTTCGACGTCGGTGCGTACGAACGAAAAGTACTCGGGTTCACCGAAAAGGCGCAGCAAGACAGACATCGGATGCACTATCTCGAACAGAGGCGTCACCTCTTTGGGATCGTTGCGCTTGTTGGCCGGCCCCAGCACAGAGGGGTAGCGAAAGCTATAGCTGGAAACCTTGCCAAAGGCGGGCGATTTCTTGATCTCTTCCACCTTGAGGTAGGCGGGGGCAAACATCTTGCGAAAACCGGCAACGAGGTACTTGTGGCTGTCCATGGCCGGCTTGGTCCAGTGCAGTATATCGTTGGCCTCCCAGCAGGGGGGCGTGTCAACCCAGGTGTGGAAGCCGGCCTGAAGCGTGGCCTTGCCCAACTCGACATAACGCGGCTTGCCCTGCTCGTCGGGTGGGAGCACGATCAGGACGCCGTCCATTTTCTCCTTGGCGAGCATGGCCTCATGGTTGGGGTAAAAGTGCCGGGCCCCGAACATCCGCGCAACGGCCAATCCGCGTTCGGTGTCGGGATCGGTGAGCGCGACGAGCTCCAGCGGCGCGTACTGAAAGGAAGGCAGAATGTTGCGCACAGCGTGTTCGCCTGCACCGATAAAGCCGACGCGCAGTTTGTTTTCATACTCAAAGTTGAGCAGCATGCAATATGCCTCCCAGGAGATGTGGGCGTATCAAAAGTATGCAGCGCGGACACACTATGCCGCAAGCACGACCGAATGTCAAGTCAAGTCCGGGGGTTGACGAGCGCGCAGGATGCTGGTAACGTAGCGCAAGAGTTCGCATCGACAGGCTGCAGGGAGCCTGTCAGCAGTCTTGAGAATCGAGGTGAGTGATGAAACTGGCCAAGCTGGTGGTGCAAGCGGGGTGGCATGAGCGCAGTCAATGCCCGGTACAGATACGCGTCAAGCTGCCTTCAGAAGTGGTGCTCGACAAGCTGGTGCTCTGGGACTTGACGAGCGACGAGCCGGTGCCCGTGCAGGCTTGGCCCGCTGAAGACGGGGAGGTCAACCTGGCGTGGATCGTGAGCGACATCTGGGAGCAGGATGTGCGCGCCTACGAGCTGCGCTATGGATCTGACACGGTGCCCGTCGATGCGGAGGGAGTGCAGCTTGTGGATACGGGCGAGGGGCTGCTCGCGGTGACGATTGAGGGCGAGCTTTTCACGCGCTACCACTTTGGCGCGGACCTGGTGCGGCCGTTCCTGTATCCCGTGCTGGTAGGAGCCGGCCTGGGCGTCACGCGCAACTGGCCGATGGTCGAGGGCGTGCCGGGCGAGCGTCAGGATCACCCGCATCACACCGGCATCTATACCGCGCAGGGTTCGGTCAACGGCGTGAACAACTGGGACAACGGTCCCGGCCACGGCTACATCGTCCACCAGGGCTTTTCGCGCGTGTACGGCGGGCCGGTGGCTGGCGGGTTCACCGAGACGCTGGCGTGGACGGACGACAAGCGCAACACGCTGATGACAGAGACGCGGCGCATCACGTTCTATGCCACCGATCCGTACGAGCGCGTGTTCGACTATGCTGTGAGCCTGCACGCCTCCGCAGGTGAGGTGACGCTGGGCGATACCAAGGAGGGCGGACTGTTGGCGGTGCGGGTGGCATCGTCAATGGACGTGATGGGGACGCGCGAGGGCGGCCGCATCCAGACCGCTACTGGCGGCATCAACGAGAAGGAGGCCTGGGGCAAGCGCGCAGAGTGGGTCGACTTTTCGGGGCCAGTGAGTGGTGAGTGGGTGGGGGTGGCCTTGATGGATCACCCGAAAAACCCGCGCTATCCCACCTACTGGCACGTGCGCAACTATGGGCTGATGACGATCAACCCAATCGCCCTGCACGACTATACGGGGGACCCCAACCAGCGCTCAGACCTCGTCATCCCGGAGGGGGAGAGCATCAGCTTTGAGTACCGTGTGTTTGTGCACGACGGAGATGCCAACGAGGCGTTGGTGACCGATCGATGGCATGATTGGGTCAATCCGGCGCAGGTCAGCGTGGAGCTGACCAAAGCATAGCCTGACCTCGACAACAAACCTGCGCCGGTTCCCCTGCAGGGTTGCTTGCAGGGGGCCGGTGCTTGTTCAGTTCGCCGCTCAGGCCCTGGCGAACTCGACCCAGATGCGGACAAAAGCGTAGAAGAAAAAGGCTGCGAACAGCCCGACAGCGAGTTTGTTCTCAGCCTTGACGACGGCAGCCAGCATGCCAAGACAGACCGCGTCGGTCAAGCCGATCATGGCGAACAGCGCGGGCAGCGCGTCGCGCCATCGCTTTTCACGGATGGCGGTTCTGAGCTCGCCGTAGCCGATGCTCACTTCGCCCTCGACCTCGGCCCCTTTGCCTCGATAAGCGCTGCGCTCGACCAGGTCCGCACCGACTGTGCCAGAATCCGTCTCGTAAACATCGTCGGACGTAGCCGCTTGCATGATCTCGGCACCCGTAGCCTGTCCCGACGATGTGCTGGTCTTGCCGCGCGTGATGAAAAGCATCACGATGCCGGCGATGAACACCGCGCCGAACAGGGACGCGACGACGACCAACGCCGTGAACAGCATATCGCGCCTCCTGCCGAGCGATGCTTGAAGGCACTATCGGGTAGGCCGCCGACCGCCCAGAGGCCGCTCACCCAAAAAAGATCACACGTCTTGCGGTCAGCCCTTGAGCCCGCTGGATACCATGCCCTGCACAAAATAGCGCTGCAGCAGGAAATAGACCGCTGCGGGCGGCCAGGTGGCCAGAAAGCTGCGCACCATGGCGGAGGGGTAGTGGGTGGTGCCCACGGGCGACCATTCGCCGATCTGGAAAGCGATCTGCTGTGTGGCGTAGGCCACCGGATAGTAGCGCGGGTTGCCAGCGATCGTCATGCTGGGCCACAGGTAGTCGTTCCAGGTGCCCAGGAAGGTGATGATGATCAGGGCCACGATGGGCGGCCAGAGCAAGGGTCTGTAGATGCGAAAGATGATCGTAAACATGCCGGCGCCGTCGATCCTGGCCGCGTCTTCGTATTCGGGCGGGATCATGTCATAGCTCTGTTTGAGCAAAAAGATCGCAAAGGGTGGCACCCATCCATAGACGAACAACACCGGCCATGTTCGGATGAAACCGGAGCCGCCTTGTCCCAGGATGTTGTTGCCGCCCACCAACGGGAACCAGGCCATCAGCAGGTACATGGGCACCAGCATCAGAATGCCTGGCATGACCATGCCCGACAAGAATAGCAGAAACACTCTGTTCCTACCCGGGAACTGCATCTTGGAAAAGATATAGCCGCCGATCAGCCCCACAAGCAGCGTCACTGTGATGTAGAAAAAGCAGCGCAGCAGGGTGAACTTGTAGGCACCCCACATGCCGGCGTTCAGCGCCGCCTTGAACACCTCAACGTTCAAGGTGTTGGGGACGGGCAGTATCACCGTATCCAGGAAGCGCTCCTGCGTAGTGAACGCTCCCAGCGCCATGAACAGCACGGGGTACATCATGACAAAGCTGGACGTGACAAGAAAGATATAGCTGAGAACGGCAACGACGCGATTGCGCTTTTTCATTTCTCAGCTCTCCTAGACGCCGTATTGCTTGCGGTACTGATTGAGTTGCCAGCCGATAAAGCCCAGCAGCAAGATGAACAGCACCAGGGACTGCGCGGTGCCCATGCCCATCTCGAGGGCGCCAAACGAGTCGTTGTGGATGCTGTAGACTAGCGTATAGGTGATGTTGTTGGGCCCACCGGCCGTGATCAGCTTGGGCACTTCCCACATCTGCATCGACCCGATGATACCGGTGACAGAGATGAACAGCAGCATGGGCACCATCTGCGGGATGGTGACGTATCTGAGCAACTGGGCGCCGTTGGCGCCATCGATCTTGGCAGCGTCGTAGAGGTTCTCATCGATGGCCTGCAGTCCGGCCAGGAAAAAGATGACCGAAAAGCCGATGCCCTGCCACACTGAAAAGACCACGGTGATGATCGGCATCCAGAACGTGCTGTGCACCCAGTCAACTGGTTGGATGCCAAAATTGTACAACATCATGTTGAGCACGCCCTGCGTGGAGCCCGCCAGGTAGATCCTGAGCAGCAGCGCGATAACGGCGCCGGAGAACACCGAGGGCAGGTACCAGAGAGTGCGGAACACGCCCTTGCCGGGCAGGTTCTGGTTCATCACCAGGGCGACGCCAAAACCTCCCAGGATGTTGAGCGACAGAATCGCGACGGCGTAGGCCAGCGTTCGCAGCAGTACCTTGGGGTAGAACCAGTTCCGGTAACTCGACAAGATGATCTTGAGGTTCTGAAGGCCCGTCCACGTGGGGGGCGAGATGATGTTCCACTCGGTCAGGCTGATGCCGATGAGAAACGCGAGTGGGACGAAGGTCATGATGACGAAATAGACCGTCATGGGCGTCAGGAAGGTCCAAGCGATGATCGCCTCTCTGCGGGGTCGGTACCAAGCCTTGAGGCGGCTCCACCTGGAAGTCGGCAGTTCTGTAGATGGCGCGGCGACAGATGTGAGGTTGGTCATTTTCCACCGTCTGTTGGGGTGCAGGCGACCGCGAGTCGGGCCAAGCGGCGCAGCAGGCGCGCCAGCGGGCCCTGTTCGCGAGTCTGCAACGGGCAGAGGCCACACGGCCCCTGCCCCTTGTCTGCGTTGCGGTTCGTTCGCTTGCCGGCAGTGCGGCAGGGAACTCAGCCTGTTTTGGTCAGGTTGCCCTCAATCGTCGTCTGGAGCGTATCCAGTTCCTTCTGGATATCGGCCTTGGACAGATTGCCCTTCCAGATGCGCTGGTAGGCGTTGTTCCAGTCGGCCCAAATGCGCGAGCCGTTCTTGGGCCAACCGGGCAAGGGGCCAGCGCCGCCCTCCAGCAGGGCCTTCATCGTGACGCGCACCATGGTCTTGGCGGTCTCGGTCTTGTAGCCGCCCAGCCGCTCGTAGGTCGGATACTGCTCGAGCAGCGACTTGAGCGCCGGGATCCAGACGCCCGCGTTGTCGGCCAGGAAGGCCTGTGCCTCCACGTCGGCGAGCGTTTCCTCGACCAGCGAGATGGCCAACTCGGGGTTCTTGCCGCCCTTGAGCGGCGAGTTGATCTGGTTGCCGATCACGATGGTGGCGGGCTTGCCGCCGGCAGGGATCGGGAACTCGATCGCAGCCGCGTCCACATTGCTGGCGCCCACAGAGGTGGCGTCGTTGTTCCAGCCGGGCTTGATGGCAATGATGCCGTCGTTGAACAACTGGCCTGAACCTGCCTCGCTCTCGGCCTGCAGGATCAGCGCCTCGGTGGAGCTCCACATCAGCTTGTTGTGGAATTCCCAGGTCTCGGCCGCACCAGGCACGTTGGCTGAGGGCACTCCGAGGTCATCGCCCAGCGGCGCGTTGTTCTGGTTGAACCAGTGCAGCACGCGCATGGCGGTGCCGTAGGTGTTGGGGTCCGGGCCGTAAGTGTAGTAGCAGGTGTTGCCCCACTTGTCGTTGTTGTTGACCTTGGAGATCGCCTGGCAGACGGCCACCAGCTCGTCCCAGGTCTTGGGCAGCTTGTTGCGATCGAGGCCGGCCTTGTCGAGCATCTCCAGGTTGATGAACAGCACATCGGCGCCAGAGGACATAGGCAGGCCGTAGGCCTTGCCACCGACCATCGCGCCGCGGACGGAGCCTTCGGGGAAGAGTTGGGCTACGCTGTCCGAGACGGAGTTGTAGACGCCCAACTGCACGAACTCGTTGACGTAGGCCTCGCCGTAGCTCACATCCGGCACCAGGCCGGCGGCCAGCGCCATGAGTTGGTTCTGGCGCAGGTCCCAGTCCCAGCTGTGCGAGGTGATGTTGAGGCTGACACCCGGGTGCTTGTCGAGCCACGGCAAGTACATCTTGGCGCCCAGGCCGCCCCAGTACCACTTGGCCTTGAAGATCTCGTTTTCGGGATCGTTCTCCCACTTGGCGAGATCGCCGATCTCGGGCACGTCGGTGTTCCACCAGACGTCCAGCACGGCCGGCTCAGGCGGCTTGGTGGGGACGGGGGTGGCCGTCACGACCTTTTCCTTCTCGACGACCACAGTTTTCTCAATGGTCGTGGGCCCGCAGGAAGCCAGAACCACTGCGGCGCCTCCCAGCGCCGCGCTAGCCAGCACTTGGCGACGAGTCAGTTTGCGTTGTAGAAGACTGTGTACCATGGATGCCTCCTTGGCTATGCTACTGACGGAAACTCTGTCGTAACGCGGTCATGGCCGACCCAGCGATGGAATGGACGTGCTCGATAGCCTGCACCTCCTTTACGAGGGAATGCCGCGTCGTCGAGCGCTCTCCCAGTGGCATAGCGTGGCTTTTACTGGTGCAGCGGAGGGCGACGTGCGCACGTGGTCCGGTCAGGTGAGGCAACGGGTAGCGCGCAGAGCACCGGTAGCCGACCGACGACGCACTGAGCGCCCTGGACCGCCGCCCTGTTGCCGGAGAAGGAACGACACTACTTAACCATTCTACGCGATGGTCGATGCTTTGTCAATACCTTGTGCCAAGTGTCAGCGTGCTGTTGCGCCGCCAGTGACCCGCGGCTATAATGCTCGCAGTCATTCACGGCCCTTTAGGTCGTGCCGCGTCGCTGAGAGGAAGGCATTGGATGGGCAGTTCATCCGTCATCGACAGCCCTGGCAAGAGAAACCTGCCTGGTTTCGGCAGGAGTGGCATCGTCAAGGGGCAGCCTGAAGCCGCAGGCGTGCTGGTGCAGCCTGAGACCTATCACGCGATCGCCACGGGCGTCGACGTCATCGCCAATGCGGTGCGTCCCACGCTGGGGCCGCTGCCGCGGCTGGTCGCGTTGCAGGGCAGCAAGCACGACCAGCCCCCCGAGTTCCTGGACGATGGCGCCACGATAGCGCGGCGCATCATCCAGATAGAACCGCGGGGCTGCGACGTCGGCGCGATGCTGATCCGCAACGCCCTGTGGCGCATGCATCGCGAAGTGGGCGACGGCACAGCCACCCTGGCCGTGATGTATCAGACCATCGTGCGTGAGGGGGTGCGACGGATCGTTGGGTCAGGCTGTAACGCCATGCTGCTGCGCACCGGGCTGGAGCAGGCCCTGCAGGTCGTGCAGGAGTACATCAGAGACGCTGCCAGGCCGCTCACGGGCGCGCAGAACCTCGCTGAGGTCGCCCGCGGCCTGTGCCAGGGCAACGACGAGCTAGCGGCGATGCTGGCTGAGATCCTGGACGTAGTGGGGCACGAGGGACTGATCCAGGTGGAAAAGGGCAACCGGCTGAGCTTGGAGCGCGAGTACGTTGAGGGCACCTACTGGAAGCTGAGCGGCTGGGTGTCGCGGTACCTGATCACCGATCTGCAGCACAAGCGCACGCACTTTACCGATGTGGGCATCTTGGTCAGCGACCTGGCCATCAAGGATCCGGGCTTGCTCGTGCCTGTGCTGGAGCGTTGCGCCGCGGCGGGCATCCAGCGGCTGGTGGTGCTGGCGCGCGAGGTGTCTGATGCAGCCATTGGTCTGCTGGTGGCCAACAACCAGCGCGACACGATCAAAACGCTGGCCGTGCGGACGCCCAGCGTGGGTGAGGCCGAGCAGGCCGCCTCGATGGAGGATATCGCCGCGCTGACCGGCGCCAGGGCCTACGCCAGCGCGGCCTACCAGAGCCTGGCTGATTTTGCCGTTGACGATGTGGGCCGCGCCGAGAGCGCCTGGGCCACCGAAAGCTTGTTCGGCCTGTTTGGGGGCAAGGGCGATCCGCGTGTGATCCGCCAACTCAAACGCACTCTGCGCAAGCGCCGCGATGCCGCCCAGACCGATCTGGAGCGTGAGCGTCTGGAGGCGCGCCTGGGGCGCCTGTCGGGCGGCACCGCCATCCTGCGGGTGGGCGCTGCCACCGAGACAGAAGCCGCTGCGCTCAAGGAGACGGCTCAGCGGGCGCTGGCTGGTCTGCGGCACGCCATGCGGGGAGGCGTCGTGGCGGGCGGGGGCGCCGCACTGCTGGCCGCACAGGCGGCGTTGCGGGCCTGGCCGTGCGAGCGCGAGGAGTGGTCGGCGGCGCGCGACATCCTGATGCGGGCCCTGGAGGAACCGCTGCGGGCCATCGCCGAGAACGCCGGCGCGCAGCCTGACGTGGTGGTGGAACGGGTCAAGGCGGCGCCGACCGGCAGTGGCTACGACGTGCGGAGAGCGCGCATCGTGGATATGCGCGCGGCCGGCATTGTTGACTCGGCGCTGGTGCTGGAGCGGGCGCTGCAGATCGCGGTATCGGGCGCGGCCCAGGCGCTGACCACCGACGCGATCGTGCACCACCGCTACCCGGCCGAGTGCCTGGAACCCTAGCGCGGAACGTGGCCTCAGTCCGCTCTTCGATCGAGATCAAGACCGTGTCAGGAGCAAACGAACATGAACTACCGTAAGCGACAGTCCGCGATAGTGCTGGATGGGCTGTGGTCGTTTGCCATTCACGACGGGCCGTTGCCCACAGAGTGCGCGACGTCAGCAGCGGTGCTGGAGGCGGGCCTGAGCGCCTGGCCGTGCACGGTCCCCGGCAACCTCGAGCTGGACCTGCAAGCGGTGGGTCTGCTGCCGGAGCCGTTCTATGGGATGAACATCGTCGAGCTGCGCGACCTCGAGCACACGCACGTCTGGTACTGGCGCACGTTCGCGGCGGACCCTGACGCTGCTGGCGAGGCCGAGCTGGTGTTCGAGGGTCTGGACTGCTACGCGGACGTGTACCTGAACGGCGAGTTGCTGGGCGCGTGCGACAATATGCTGGTGGAGCAGGTCTTGCTGGTGGGCGGGCGGCTGCGGGCCCAGAACGAGTTGCTGGTGCACATCAGGCCGGCGCTGGACGAGGCGCAGCGTTACCCCTACACGGCGTCATCCTGGGCGCTGTCGTTCAACTATGAGTCGCTGCACGTGCGCAAAGCGCCGCACATGTATGGCTGGGACATCATGCCGCGCGCCCTTTCGGCCGGACTCTGGCGGCCTGTGCGGCTGCGCTACCGGCCGTTGGAGCGGCTGGAGGAGGTCTACCTGCGGACGCTCAGCCTGAGGCCGGACCTCAACAGCGCCCAGGTGCAGTTCTACTATCGGGCATGCACGGCGGGCGCGAAGGGTGACGTGTACGAGATCGCTCTGGATGCCGAGTGCGGCGACGCGCTGTTTGCGCATCGCCAGCGGATGGCCTTTGATGTGGGGCAGGTGCAGCTGAACGTTGAACAACCGGCAGTTTGGTGGCCGGCTGGCCGCGGCGCGCAGAATCTGTATGACGTGCTGGTGCGCGTGCTCAAGAACGGCGTCGAAATCGACCAACTGACGCTGCGCTTTGGCATCCGTACGATCAAGCTGGAGCGCACCAGCATCACGGGGCCCGAAGGCGAGGGCGAGTTCTGCTTTTACTGCAACGGGGAGCGTCTGTTCATCAAGGGCAGCAACTGGGTGCCGGTGGACGTCTTTCACTCGCGTGACGTCGCCCGGATCCCGCGCATCCTCGATATGGCGGAGGATCTCGGCATCAATATGCTGCGTTGCTGGGGCGGCAACGTCTACGAGAACGACCTGTTCTTTGACCTGTGCGACCAGAAGGGCATCCTGGTGTGGCAGGACTTCGCCATGGCCTGCGCCATTTATCCGCAGGACGAGGCCTTTTGCGAACGGCTGGCCGACGAGGCGCGTCGCGTGGTGCGGCGGTTGCGGCAGCACGCCTGTCTGGCGCTGTGGGCGGGCGACAACGAATGCGACCAGTTCTGGGGCCGGCTGGGGGCCGAGTCGGATCCCAACCGAAACGTGCTGACCCGCCAAGTGCTGCCCGAGGTGCTGCGCTTGGAGGACCCCGAGCGCGCCTACCTGCCGTCCTCGCCCTACATCGATTCGGTGGCGTTCAAGGCGGGCCAGCGCTACCTGCCCGAGTTCCATCTGTGGGGGCCGAGGGACTATTACAAGAGCGACTATTACCGCCAGTCGCTGTGTCACTTTGTGAGCGAGATCGGCTACCACGGCTGTCCGGCGCCCGAATCGCTGGAGCGCTTTATCTCACCGGAGCGCCTGTGGCCACCCGAAGAGAATCCCGAATGGACGTTGCACAGTACCGCGCCGGTGCCCGGTTTCCCAGACTATACCTACCGCGTCGAGCTAATGTCCAAGCAGGTGCGCGAGCTGTTCGGTGTGGTGCCCGACAATCTGCCCGATTTCAGTTTTGCGAGCCAGGCCTCACAGGCGGAGGCGAAAAAGTTCTTTATCGAGCTGTTCCGCGGCAGCAAATGGCGGCGCACGGGCATCCTGTGGTGGAACCTGATGGATGGCTGGCCACAGCTCTCGGATGCAGTGGTCGACTATTACTTTGTGCGCAAGCTGGCCTACGAGTTCATCCGGCGGGCGCAACAGCCGCTCTGTCTGATGCTGCGCGAGCCGGCCAACTGGGGGCAGGACCTGGTGGCGTCCAACGACACGCGCGCTGATCTCGCCATCGACTATAGCGTGCGCGACGTCGACAGCGGCGAGGTGGTGGCCAGCGGTCATGCGCTGGCGCATGCAGATAGTGTGACGGTGCTGGAACGCGTGCCGTTCAGTATGGGACGGCAGCGGTTCTACCTGCTTGAGTGGACGAGTGCACGGGGGGCCGGGCGCAACCACTATCTCGCAGGAACACCGCCGTTCGACCTCGCGCGGTACCGTGACTGGCTGGATCGGGCGGGGTTGCTGCCTCAAGCCCAGTCAGGTGACGCGGTATAATGGGCGACGCAACAGGGCTCCCGAGCGACGGCCGCCAACGCTATCCCGTGGTCCAAAAGCCCATCAAGCCCGATCTCGATCTGCGCGATATGCTGCGCCAGCACATCGTTACTCGCGCGCTGGCCTACCGCAGCAACGCGTTGGGGGATCCGTTGCTGGCGATGCGCGTGCGCGATGGCCTGGCGACGCTGGCTTTCACCGCCCAGTGGGCGGGTTTGGGCGGGGCCCCGGTCGTGCTCACCGGGGCAGGCCTGGGGGCGCTCGTCGCGCTACACGTGGCCGCGTTGAGTGACGCCGTGTTGCCGGCCGGGGTGGCGGGCGTGGTGCTGTGGGATGGGCTGGCGAGCTGGCGAGCGCTGCTCGAGGCCAAGTCCTATCCCTGGCCGGCCGACGCGTTTGTGCCGGGCGTGCTGAAGCACTATGACCTGCCCGAGCTGGTGAGCGCGCTGCGATGTCCCGTGCGAGTGCTCAACCCGCGCGACGGGGCCGGCGACCTGCTCGACGCCACGGCGCTCGCGCGTCTGAACCGCGACGCGGGCGAGCGGGTCTATGCTGCGGCCGGCGAACGCGTCGGCGCGGAGGCCATCGGTCGCGNNGCGCTGGACGAGGTGCTGGACGCTTAGCCGCGAGCACCGGGCCCTGCGACGCGCCCTTCGATGTATTTCCTCCTGCATCGGGCCTAGCGCAGGGCGATCTCCACCCAGCCGATCTGCGCGGCGACGGCGGCGTGCACCTGGATGGCGTTGTAGCCCGAGTGCAGGGCGTCCCACGGAATCGTGCAGGCAACTGTGGGAAAGCTCGGACTGGGCGACGGCGGTACGGTCGGCCCCGCCCAGGCGCAAGCGTGCCCGTTGACGTACACGCGCAGCGATTCCCCCGTCATCCCCCCGACACCGTCAATCAGCCCGAGAATCAGCTGAGCGTGGCCGTGCTGCGGCTTGGGGCCGATGTGCACGCGCGCCGTCTCCCAACCCCCCGGCGTGCAAACGAGTGGCAGCGCCGCCGCCCGCGGCTCCCCCGGCGCCCAGGTATCGGCATAGGTCACCACGTGGCGGCGTGGCTTGCCGGCCAGGGTCTGCAGGCTGCCGATCTCACGCAGCATGGTCGCATAGTCGTTCGCCGCGTCGAGCATCGCGGTCTCGCTGTCCATATAGTTGAACAGGTAGATCCGCTCCACCCCGCGCTGCAGGAACGACGCGGCCGCGCCGCGCACCGTTTCCAGTGAGTTGGGGAGCGGGCCCTGGTAGGCCGGGTAGGGACGCACGAGCAACTCCAGGCCGGTGGCGAGCTCTGTCTGCGTGTCGACGAGCAGCATCTGCCAGGTCTCGATGGGCATGTCGGTCTCGACGGTGGCCCAGAATGGCGTGATGACCAGCCGATCGACGAGGCCGCGTCGCGCCCAGGTGCTGGCGTCCATGCCGAGATCGAGGGCGGTCTGCGGGCGCGACGGGACGCGCGCCGCGAGGCGAATGGGGTGGCCGCGGCGTTCCTGCCAGGCATCGGCCAATTCGCGCACCTGTGCGGTGAACTCGGTCAGCAGAGGCGCGCCTTCGGCCTCATAGCCCGGGCGAAAGTGGTAGCCGAAGCGCATCCAGTCCAGCTCGAGGCCGTCGCAATCGTAGCGCTCGAGCAGTTCGCGGACCAGCGCCAGGTGGTAGGCACGCACCTCGGCCTGGCCATAGTCGAAAGCGCGATCGGTCCACTCGCTGAATTTCCACGGCACGCGGCGCAGGTCGGGGCGGGAACGCCAGAACTCGCTGTGAATGTAGCAGGCCTCATCATCCACGTTGTGGATGTCGTTCATGCGCATGGAGAGCCACGGCGAGATGCCCTGATCGCGGCTACGCGCAATCCAGAGCGCGTAGGGGTCGATGCCCTGCTGCGCCAGTCGCCAGGCCGTGTGGATCCAGCGCCGGGCGCGGCGTGCGCCCTCGGGAGAGAGGCTGGCGAGCAGTGGCTGATCGTCCGGACCGTCGGGGTCATAGTGGCGCCAGATGGGGTCCCAGACAGCGCTGTCATAGCTGGTGCGCATCGAGTTGGGGCTGAGCAACAACTCGTCGACTTGAGTGTCGGCGTACTGGTCGACCCAGGAAGCCACGCGTTGGGCGTCCAGCGCCTGGTCGGCGCGCGTGGCAAAGTAGTGGCTGTTGTCCTCGTTCAGTGAGATTGGGGGCATGTGTCACCTCAAAGCCTTTGTCGTGTAGATCCTGAATAGAGCAGGGCAGAGTTACGCGGCCGTCATTCTACGCACATAGAGCGCGG
>DIVQ01000084.1:0-13239 GCA_002423325.1 Anaerolineales bacterium UBA6128
GTGTTGGTCGGCGTCGCGGTGGGCTCGAGCGTGTTGGTCGGCGTCAGGGTCGGGGTCAATGGCGCACCCGCCTGGTAGGCAAGCGTCTGAACGAGCGCCGCGTCGCACAAGTCGGCCTCGAGTAGCTCCTGGTAGACCGCCAACGCCTCGGCGTACGCCTGCGCGTCATAGTGCGAGAGCGCCAGTCGCAGGTTGGCGTCACACAGCAGCTCGGCCAGTTTGCCCGACAGATAGGCCGGGTCCTGAAGGTACAGGTCCGAAAGCGTGGCGACGCAGGCAGGCCAGGTCCAGTTGATGTAGCGTTGCATCCCATCGTGCAGCCCATCCGCCAGTGACTTGCCGAGCAGAGCTGCCGCATCGTCTGGACGTTCCCTCAGTGCGCGCTCGTAGGCCTTGCTTGCCTCGCGCACCTTGGTGAGCGTATCCTCATTGATGTCGTACTGCGGCAGGTCGGCGCCCGCGCTGCGCACAGGCTGCAGCGCATCGCGCACCAGATCGAGCCACTGGCGCGCCTCACCGGTATAGGCCTCGTACAAGTCGTCACTGATCGTGCCCGGGCGATAAGTCGGGTCGAGCGCCCTGATCTTGAGCAGCACCGTAATAGCCTGCCCGTAGGCGCCCGTGCCCATATAGTCCTGGCGGGCCTGCGTGTAGAGCTGCCCCAACTCGCCGCGCATACGCAGCGACTCTATCTGCTCGGGCACATCCTGAAAGTTGGGGTCGTAGAGATAGATGCACTCCAGGTTAGCCAGCGCGCGCTCGGTGTCGTTCAGCCGCGCATAGTCGCTGGCCTCCTCGTAGAGCCGCGCCTTGCTCTTGTCGATGGCGTTGAGCGCCTCCAGGTCGCCCGGCACGAGCGCAGCCAGCTTGGTGCCCACCTCAAGCGCTTTGCAATAGCGCTGCGCCACCAGGTAGCTCTGCAACTGGTTGCGCAGACTGGTTTCGTTCTCGGCCGGGCTCAATCTGCCGCTGACGACCAGATACACGCCCCCGACGATAACCGCTGCGATGAGCAGCACGAGAGGCGCCAGCCACCAGCGTGCCCTGGCGGGCGCGCGGGCAAACTCGGCTTCTTCGATCACCGGCTCGACGCTGTCCTGGGGCGCGGGCCCGAAGCCAGCGGTGTAGCTCTCCTGAGGGGACGTCCCGACGGTCAGCTGTGCCTCAAGCGTCGCCTCTGACTCGACCGACTCGAGCTGCAAAAAGATGTCCAGCTCGCGCAGCAACGCTTCGACACCACGCCGCGTGGGCTGCAGCGCGTGAAGCTGCTCAAAGCAGGCCTTGGCCTGGCGCCAGTGTCGACGCCGGTAATAGGCCATGCCCAGATCGTAGAGCGCGTCGGGGTCGCTCTGCTGCGCTGCAGGGTCGCCCTGACTCGCGGGCAGGTCCTCTACGCTGTCAAGTTCATCGCGCTCTTGCGCGTCGCCCATTCGCTTTGCACCTTGTCCCTGGTCAGAATGATTCAGTTACGCGGCTTGATCCCCTCGCCCGACCAACTGTCGGACGGCAGCACCGCCGCAGGCGCCTCGAGCGTGGGCACAACCAGGGGCGTCTGCCCCCCGCTGACCTTGTTCGCAATCACGGGCAGGCTCACCACACGGCTGCGCGCGGGCATCAGCCGGATGTCGTCGATGTAGACCCACGTGGCCAACTGACCGTCCACCATGTTCCAGACGCGGAAATCGAGGAACACGCTCTGGCCCGCCCAGGGCGTCAAGTCCAAAATATAGTTCCTCCAGCCCGAATCGTAAAGCGTCTCGGGCTGCCAAAGCGTGCGATCCGTCAGGTTGCCATCGGGCAAAAAGGTGCCGAGCACCTCGGAGGGGTTGTCACCACGGCGCACATAAACCCAGAACGGATCAAACCACTTTTCCTTGTTGTCGTCCACGTCCAGGCCCCAGGCCGTATCCCACGAACGGATGCGGTACCAGAACGACAGCACCAGTCCCGAATCACAGGCCAGCGACGGCAACTGAATGGCCGTGCCGGTGGAGAGTGAGCCTGAAGCGTTGACCGCCACGCCGTCGGTATAGCCCTTGGGCTGCCCGAGCAGACCCATGCAGTTCTGCCCCCCTGTACGGTCGGGATACTGCCCCACGGAGGCCCCCAGCGCGCCATCGGGGTACCATGATTGGGTGGTGCAGGTGCCAAAGGTTCCGTTCCAGAAGGCATCGCGGTAGACGACGCTCTTGGTCGCGGGCGAGTAGGCCGACTGGTGCCCCGCGGCATCCACACACTTGACGCGGAAATAGTAGAACGTGTTCCGCAACATCGAGTCGACGTACCACGTCTGCGTATTGACGGTATCCACCAGCCAGGGCGTCCAGGCGTTGCAGCCCCCGGCGCGAACCTCTACCGTATAGCGCGCCACGCCCGACCCATCTGCGCCATCGTCGCCTGCCCAACTCACCAGCACCGACGAGGCCGTCACATAGTCGGCCGCCACGCGCAACAGCACGCGGGGCGCATTGCGATCGACTTTGTAGGGGCCGGCCTGACGCGTAGTCTCGATATTGCCGGCCTCATCGACCGAGTAATAGCTGACCGTGTAGGCGCCATCCTGGCCCAGGAGGACGTCCTGTCCCGACCAGACCTGCTCGGCCCCGCCGTTGATGCGATAGCGCGTCTCCAGGACGCCCGAGGCCGTGTCGTTGCTCGTAAAGCGCAGGGCGAGCGGCGTAATGTAAAAGCCATTACGCAGCGTGCCCTCGGCCTGAATCTGCGTGGTCGGGGCGGTGGCATCCCAGCGCAACGTCACGCTCACAGCCGTAGTGTGGTCCACGTTGCCAGCCACATCCTTGAGCCACAGATGAAGCGGCGTGGCCCCCTGGGTGGTGAGCGCAATGCCCTCAATGGTCGTCTCGCCAAAGGCCGGCAAGGTGTACTTTGTGCCGTCGGTGCCGTTGACCGGCGCGCTGCCGCGCTTGTAGTACGCTGACGCAACTCCCGAATAGTCGACCGGATTCGTCCAGGTCACGGTAAAGCTGTTCGTCGCGCTCCAGACACTGGGTGTCACAGCGACCGCCAGTGGCGCGGTCGGCGCCAGCGAGTCAAAGCGGACGGCCACACTCTGGGCCACGCCTTGTGCGTTGGTCGCCGCGTCGGTCGCCCAAAAGCGCAGTTGTTGGCGCGCACCCTCCGCAAACAGCACCACCGTGTGCTGCGCGCTGCTCGGCGCGCCCACCACCGGAACATCGACCACTGGCTCGCTCTCGATCTGGTAGTGGATGCTGCCAATGCCGCTGAGCGCGTCGCTGGCGGAGAGGGTCACGGTGACGGGGCCGCGATAGTGCAGGCCATCCTCGCCAAGGGGACCTTGCAGGCTGGGGGCCGTCAGCACCGGAGCCGCACGGTCGAGCTTGAACGCGTCAGCCAGGGCCGCGCGCATATAGGGGTCGTGGTTGCCGGCGTTGTCCACCAGCCAGACGTACAGGCTATGCGCGCCATCGTCAGCGACCGACAGGCCGCTGAGCGCCTGAATATCGGCCAACTCGACAAAGCCGCTGGGCGTGGGGTCCGTGATCGGGTCACCGTCGATCTTGAAGTAGGCTCCAGCGATGCCGGAGGCATCTGGGGGGTTGGTCCAGGTGGCGCCAAAGTCGTCATTGACGTTGACCCAACCCGTCGGCGTGGCCGCCAGATCGGTGGGCTGTCCGGGAGGCGTCCCGTCCACATTGACCGTGATGCTGTCGGTCGGCATGACGTTGCCGGCCACATCGCGCGCCCGATACTCGTACGTGTAAGGGCCGTCGCCGGCCAGACCGTCGATGATGACCTCTGTGCCTGTGATCCAGGCGGTGTTGCCCAGCTTGCGGTACTCGACGGCTTCTACCCCAGAGGTAACCACCCCCGCGACAACATCGCTGGCCTCGAACGCGATGGTCACCGGCGGCACGAACCAGTCCTCGGTCTGCGGTGTGGCTGTCACGGTGGGCGCCAGGCCATCGATCTTGAGATCGGGGCTGGTCTGGGTGGCTTCGGTATTGCCCGCGACGTCGCGTGAGTAATACTCCAGGCTGTGGAGGCCGTCAGCGGTGATGTTGACCGTCGTGCCGAGGGTCCACGTGCCGCCATCGAGACGGTAATACGTGTCGCCCTGCCAGCCGGACCGATCGTCCTCAACCGAGAGAGTAGCCGTCAATGTGCCGGTGTACCAGCCGCTGGCCGGCTCGGGCGGGTCGAGCGTCAGCGTGGTTGTCGGCGGCACGGTGTCAATCGGCACGAGAAGGGATCTGATCTGCTCTTCGTTGCCCGCGTTGTCGACCGATTTCCAGGTGTAGGTCACATAGTCGCTGACAGCGACCGAGGTGCCCGTCTTCCACAGCAGGTCGCCCTCGGGGCGGTAGTAGGTGATCGCCACGCCCGAGTGCACGTCGGTGGGGGCCAACTGCAGGCTCACGGTGCTGCTGAACCAGCCGGTCGCGGGCAGCGCCGGATCAAAGCTATAGGTCGTCTCGGGCGGCGTGGCGTCGTAGCGTGCTGTTGCGCTGCTGCGCTGGGTATGGTCTTTGACGCCCGCGCCATCCTCGAGCCATACATGCAGCGTGTTCTCGCCCTCGGCAGGCGCGGCCAGGTCGAGCAGTTCGCTGATGCCGGCGCCCGCCAGACGGGTGCCATTCTCCGGGCCCGTCGGCGCGGCGCCCCACTTGTACCAGGCCGCCTGAATGCCGGAGGGCACCGTCGGGTTAGTCCACGACACGTCATAGGCGTTCACGTTAACCCAGGCGGTCGGAACAAGCTGTAGCCCGATGGGCGCACCCGGCGCGGCGCCGCCCGAGTAGTACAGCGTTACACTGACGGCGGTGCCATAGTCGGTGTTGCCGGCCGCATCCTCAAGCCAGACGTAACAGGGGATCGCCCCGCTGCCCGGCACCGCCAGGTCGTTCAGCACCTGAATGTTGGGGCCATCGGCATAGCCGGAGAAATCAGTGTTGCTGGCCGGCGCGGTGTCAAACTTCCAGTAGGCGCGGTTGATCGCCGCGTGGGCCTGGGCCGGGTTCGTCCAGCTCAGGTCAAAGGCGTTGGTCGCCGTCCAGGTAGACGGGCTGGCGCTGAGGCCGATGGGCGCCGCGGGCGGCGCGGTGTCCAGATACAGCGTGCTCTGCGCCGTACGAGTGTAGGCGTTATAGCCCGCGCCATCCTCCAGCCACACGTAGACGGTGTGCGCGCCGGGCGCCGGCGCCGTCAGCCCACTCATGCTGCTGACGTTGGCACCCGTGACAGAGCTGGTGAAATCGGTCGGCCCGGTCGGCGCGGTGGCACTCACCTTGCTGAAGGCCCTGGCGATGCCAGACACATCCGCCGGGTTGCCCCAATTCAGCGCAAAGCTGTTCACATTGGTCCAGGAGGCCGGAACCGTCGCCAGCGATACCGGAGCCAGCGGACCGGCATTGTCGACCTGCAGCGTATAGCTGGGCGAGGTTTCGACCGTCGCCAGGGCATCCTGCACGCGCAACTGCACCCGGTTGGCAGAGGCAGACTCCGCCAGGCCGGCGAGCGTCGCCGTCATCTGCACCGTGTAGGCGTCGACCTGCGTGTACTGCAGCGCCGCGCCCGATTGCCAGGCCGCCCACGTGACGCCCCCATCGGTGGACAGGCGGTACTCGGAGGTCGTCGCATCGGGGAAATCGGCGTCGTAGACGCTGACATTGACGCTTACGGGCGCCGCGGCCCAACCCGTGGGCGCGATCAGCGTCCAGAGCGCAGCCGACTGGTTGAGCGCCGCACCTTCGTCGGAACGCGGCGCGGCATGGGCCGCGCCAGCCAGGGCCACGCCCGTCACCAACACGAGCGAAACCAGCGCTGCCAGGTATGCCAAACGGCGACCCGTGCGCTGGTGCGGCGGAATGACTGTGGCTTTCGCTGTCATGCGTTGTGTCCCTCACTGGTGCGCGGGCAATTACCGCCGAGTCGCGACTAGTCGCGCTCGAAGCGGTAGCCCATACCGCGCACCGTCTTTATCAGGCGGGGTTGTGTGGGGTCAGATTCAACTTTGCTGCGCAGCCGCCGGATATAGACCGCGATCTGGTTGCTGTAGCCGTCATACTCATAGCCCCAGGCGTGTTGCAGCAAAAAACCGTGCGTCAATGTGCGTCCTGCGTTGCGCATCAGGCAGTGCAGCAGGCGGAACTCGATCGGGGTGAGCTCGATCGCCTGGCCGCGGCTATCGTAGACGCGGTTACTGACCGGTTCCAGCCGCAGACCGTTGACCGCAACGGTGGCTTCAGGGTCATCATAGGTGGAGATTTCACTCCGGCGCAAGATCGCTTTCACGCGCGCCAGCAGCTCGGACGGTTCGAACGGCTTGGGCAGATAGTCGTCGGCGCCCAATTCCAGCCCCGAGACTTTGTCGGTCGTCTCGCCCTTGGCCGACAGCATCAGGATGGGCACGTCCATCGTCTGCCGAATGCGGCGGCAGGCTTCCAACCCGTCCATTTGCGGCATCATCACGTCGAGAATGACGAGATCGGGGTGCTCCGAGTCTACCAGCCGCAGGGCCGTCAGTCCGTTGTCCGCCGTGACGACCTCATAGCCCTCTTCGCTCAGCAAAAAGCCGAGCATTTTCACGTTGTTGCGGTCGTCGTCCACCACGAGAATGCGCATGCTGTCTGTCTTGTACCATACTCTGCTAATGAGCGATGGTGCATTATAGCATCTTGAGGTTACCCACGCAACACGCGCAGCGCCCTCGCAACGTCACGCGGGCGGCTGCACAGCGATCTCGAGCACCACCCGACCCCGCGGGGCCTGCCAATGCAGCACGCCGTCGGACTGCAGTTGCGCCCCCGACTCGGGGTTGACGCCCAGCACACGCCAGCCGGCGGGCAGCCGCAGATGCAGCCGGCCCCACGAGAGGCCGTTCGGCCAGTCCACATACCCACTGAGGCGCGTGCGCCCCGCGTCGAGTGTCAACTGATACGAGAGCGGGCCATAGTAGGTGGGCGCCGCTTGAATCCCCAACGCCTCACCGCTGGCGAGCCAGGCGCGCGCCGCGCCCAGCGCCAACTCGAGCCCGTCGGCGCGCTCCATCACCAGCGAGTCGCGCAGTGCGCGCAGCACCGCCACCGGCGTGTAGAGGTGCTGCCGGTCGCCGCTGATCTTGTCGGACCCCGGCTCCTGGCCGCGTTCCTCACACCAGGTGTAGAGCGGCGTGCCATGGTTGAGCGTTGCCCGCACATACTCGGCGGCGGCATCTCCGTTGCCGCGCACCAGGTGCGCCTGGGCCACATCGCTCAGCGTGATGGCCACCCACATCCCGTCCGTCATCCAGCCCGTGTTGACCGGGATGCCCCCAGGGCTGAGGTGGTTCTCGATGTAGCGCAACGTGCCGGTGATCAGTTCGTGGTCGGGCGGCAACAGCCCGCACGGGAACAGCGCATTCAGCACAGCCCAACGGCTCCCGCAGGTTTTGCCCGGAACGCCCGGAATCCAGCGATAGCCCTCCTCGATGATCGCGCCCTCGTCCATCGCCCGGTACAAGTCCTGCCAGGCGGTCTCGTAGATGCGCTCCAATTCGGGCAGATCGTCGCTCTTGCCCAGAATGCGCGCCGTCTCCAGTGCCACCCGGTCCGCATATACGGTCCAGATGTTGTGCGGGATAAAGACGCCGTACATATCGTCGCCATCCTTGACGCCGCAGTCGCCCATACCGCGCGGCATCAGCCCGTAAGTGAGCGGGCGCTGCCCGTCCACCAGCACGCGCGTGCGGGCGCGCTGGCGCTCCTGCCAGCGCGCGCAGGCCAGCAGGCGTGGATAGTGCTGCTCCAAATAGGCGCGGTCGCCCGTCAGCGCATAGTGCTCGCGGATCGTCCAGGCCTTGAACCCCGATATGAACCAGACCAGGTGCCCCCACCCCCGCGGCTCGGTCCAGTCGCCGTCGGGCTCCTGGGCTTCGAGCGAGATGCGAAAACCCAACTCTGCCTCAGCGTGCAGGCCGGCCTGATCGAGACAGATTGCCGCCATGCCGGGTTCCGCCGAGTTGGTGGCACGGTAGACCTCGGTGCCGGGCTGCCCCGCCACATAGCCGTCCGCCACCGGCTCGCGCATGATGAACAGATCCGCCAGCGAAGCATAGTAAGCGTTGCGTACGCCCGGGTCAGGGATCTCTACGCGGATGGTGCGATCGAGCAACGCCTGCCACTCGGCGCGCGCCTCCTCAAAGGCCGTGGCCCAGTCCTGCTGCAGCAGGGCGGGCAGATCCTCGGCGTAGGCCCGGAAGGGGCGCACCAGCCACGCCGTGCGAGACTCGCCGGCCTCCAAGCGCCAACACATACTCAGACGCGTGGGCTGCGTCACCGGATACTGTTCGGCGCCCAAGCCCAGCACGATCACGCGGTCGGCGCGGTCCATCCAGCCCGCCAGCAGCACATCGCGACGCGCGTCGGCATCCACCCAGGCCGGATTGTACCCGGTAAAGTTGCCCGGCTTGAGCACCTGCAGCGCGAACTCGTGCGCCTGCTCGCCGCCGTTGTGCAGCGTGACACGCGTGATAGCCGCCTCGCGCGCCCCGGCGACCTCCAGACGCAGCGTGCCGCGTCCGTCGACGTACAGGTTGTCGAGCAGCGGCAGATACCCGCCCAGCCGCGTCCAGCGGCTGCGCGCAAAGGGGTGGCCGTCCAGCTCGGGGGTCAGTTCCAGCTCCCAGGCCGTGGCGGGCGTGGCAAAGGTCAGCGGCGGAAAGCGGGTCAGGTCGTCATAAGTCCAGGCCATCCGCAGTTGCCCCGGGCTGCAGTCGAGCAGCGTTTTGTCGCCGCTGCTGGGTCGCGCAACTGTGAGGCGGTGGGGTGTGGCAAAAGCATAACCAAAGTCGATCGCTGTCTGCATATTCGTCTCCTTTGCGGCCATCTTAGCGCGCCCGGCAACGCCACGTCAAGCAGCCGACATTGTTGCGCTCACGCCGACGCGTGCTATAATCTCCCCCATGCTCGGCGTCCCAGTACTATCAAGAGGGAGAATCACTTTGGTACTGTATCTCAACATCGTGCAGATCATCGTCTCGATCGCCCTGATCGTGCTGACTGTGCTGCAGGGCAAGAACGCGGGCCTGGGGCGCATGTTCGGCGGCGACAGCTCGATCCGAATGACGCGCCGGGGTGTCGAAAAAACCGCCTTTAACGTGACCATCATCCTATCGGTGATCTTTTTCCTCACCTCGCTGCTGAGCGTCATTCTGCAGTCGTAACCGACGGGGGATACCCGCATGGGGCGCATTCGCCTGCAGGTCATCATCGCACTGTTCGCCATCGCCCTGCTGGTCGTCGGCATGGGGTACATGGCCTTCCGCGTCACCACGGTGACGGTGCCCGACTATGGCGGCACCTACATCGAGGGCGTGGCGGGCAACCCCAGCATCATTAACCCGATCCTCTCGCAGAGCAATCCGGTCGATCAGGACCTGGTGGCCCTGATCTTTACCGGCCTCACGCGCACCAACGACAGGGGCGAGATCGTGCCCGACCTCGCCGAGCGTTGGGAGATCTCGCCAGGGGGCACGGTCTACACCTTTTATCTGCGGCAGGACGTGCTCTGGCACGACGGCGCCCCTTTCACCGCCGATGACGTCGTCTATACCGTGCATGCCATGCAGCACGGCGATTTTGAGGGCTGGGCGTTTCTGTCGGACATGTGGCGCACCGTCGGCGTCGAGTCCTTGGACGCCTACACTGTGCGCTTTACGTTGCGCGAGCCCTTCGCCCCCTTTCTCGAGTACACCACCATCGGACTCCTGCCGTTTCACATCCTGGGCAACATATCGGTGGGGCTGCTGAGCGAAAGCAAGTTCAACGCCGCGCCCATCGGAACGGGACCGTTCAAGGTGGGCGTCGTCAGCGCCACCAGCTACGAGTTGGTCGCCAACCGCGAGTACTATGGCGCGGCGCCCTACATCGACCGCATCCAGCTCAAGTTCTACCCCAACGAGACCGCCGTGTTCGAGGCGCGACAGCGCGGCGAAGTGATGGGCATTTCACGCGTGCTGCCGGAGCACCTGCGCGCCGTGAGCAAGGACAGCGACCTCCAGCTCTACACTGGCACCCTCTCCGGCCTCAACCTGGTGGTGCTCAATCTCGACAAGGGCATCTTTCAAGAGCGCGCGGTGCGCGCTGCCATGCTCTGGGCGCTCGATCGTCAGGCCCTGGTCGATGACGTCCTCGGCGGGCAGGGCGTGGTGGCCCACAGCCCCATCCTGCCCTCGTCATGGGCCTATGACGCCGGCGTCCCGCGCTACCAACGCGACCTGGCGCAGGCGCGCAAGGCCCTGGAAGGCGCAGACTGGTTCGACGACGACAACGACGGCGTGCGCGAACGGGGCAACCTCAAGCTCGAGTTCGTGCTGCTCACTAACGACGATCCGGTGCGCGCCCGGTTGATCGAGATGATCAGCCAGCAGTTGGCCGAGGTAGGCATCCGCGCCATTCCCCAGGTGGTGAGCTGGGAAGAGCTGGCCGGCCAGCGTCTGCGCCTGCGCCAGTACGACGCAGCACTGATTGCCTGGCAGGACCTGCCGGCCGATCCCGATCCCTACCCCTACTGGCATTCCAGCCAGGCCAACGAGAACGGCGCCAACTATGCCAACTATATCAGCGCCCAGGCAGACTTGCTGTTGCAGGAGGCGCGCCTGACCAACGATGTGGCGCGCCGTACCGAGGCCTACCGGCAGTTCCAGCAGCTTTTTGCCCAGGACGTGCCAGCGCTGTTGCTCTACCAGCCGGTCTACAACTATGCAGTCGACGAGGGCGTGCGCAGCGTGCAGGTGGGCCCCATGACCGACGCCAGCGACCGTTTTGCCACGGTCTGCAGTTGGACCATGGCCACCCAGCGCATGCTGTACAGCGAGGCACGCGAAAAGGGCCTGGTGACCGAGCCGCGCTAGTCACGCCTGCGCCACCTGCGCTTGGGCGTGACATTTGCGCCATTATCGCGTATAGTAATCAGGCAGGGTACATCGTTTACGCGGTCGCCACAAAGGAGGAAGCATGTTCGATCTCGCCAAGCTCGACATCAACCGGATCATTGCTCGCTTTCTGCGCATGATCAAGTTCGACAACACCGTCTACAAAGAGATCGAGGAGGATGAAAGCTCCAACATCGATGCGCTGCTGATCGTGATCGTCGCAGCGCTGCTCTCGGCCATCGGCGGGGCCGTGGCCGCAGGCGCGGGCTTTGGAGGCTTTATTCTGCAGTTCATCGGAAACGTGCTGGTGCGCTGGCTGCTCTGGACAGCCGTCGTCTGGTTTGCGGGCACGCGCCTCTTTGGCGGCGAGGCCACGTTTTTGGAGATGGCGCGCCTGATGGGCTACGCCACCGCGCCCATGGCGCTGGGCCTGCTCAACATCATCCCCTGCATCGGCCTGCTGATCTCGATCGTGACGTTTGCCTTTTCGCTCTACATCGGTTTTCTCGCCGTCCGCGAAGGGCTCGACCTGCCGAGCAACAAGACGATCTTTACGATCCTCATCAGCGCTGCGGCGGTCATCATCATCTATGTGGTGTTCGGCCTCCTCGGCGTCGTGCTGGTGTAGCGCTCACGGCTCGCATTGACGAGGGGTCTGCCTCGGCCGGGTCTCGGCGCGGGGCAGACCCCTTTTGCATGCCGCACGGGTTGTGCACGGCCCTCACCGCACCGCAACCTGACAAACCCCCGCACTTGTGCTATACTCACAAACACAATGGGGTCGCTTCTGGCACGTTGACCTGGTCATTGCGGTCAGGCTGGCCAGTAACGGCCCTTTTTGTTGCACAGGTGACGGCGCCGGCACGCAGATGCCAGGCGCGAACCGGGTTGTTGCCCGGCATGACAGTGACCGGCATCAGCGTCCCACGTGAGCGCGGGGCTTTGCCCCGCCAGTTGGCGCATGACCAGAGGTCGCCCGCCCCCCCGCGGGACGCGCCGCTGTGCGCGCCCTGCCTGCGACGAGATGATGCGGTACGGACGTAAAAGCCTACAGTGGGAGATGACATGACCGAACGAAAGCCAGCCATGCTCGTGCTAGAGGACGGCAGCGCCTATACCGGCTCCTCGTTGGGGGCCGAAGGCGAGTGGGTGGGTGAGGTGGTGTTCAACACCAGCATCACAGGCTACCAGGAGATCATCAGCGATCCCGCCTGTTGGGGGCAGATGGTCGTGTTCACCAACCCGCACATCGGCAACGCCGGCGTCAACCCCGCCGATATGGAGTCGTCGGGGCCGCAGGTGCGCGCCGTGCTGGCCCGCAAGATCTGCCAGCGCCCCAGCAACTGGCGCTCCAGCGGCTCGCTGCCCGACGTCTTGCGCGCGCACGGCATCCCGGCCATCGAAGGCCTGGACACCCGCGGCCTGACGCTGCTCCTGCGTCGCACCGGCCCTCTGCGCGGTGCGCTCTCGACACGCTCGCTCGACCGCGATCGCCTGCTGCAAGTGGCGCGTTCGGCACCGGCGCCCGACACGCTCGCCGCTCAGCGCGAGGCGGCCACGACCGCGCGACACACCTGGTCGACGCCTCTCGACGCCGTCTGGTTGTCAGAGATGAAGGAGCCCTTGGCCGCCGGTGCCAGCAGCCCCCGGGTCGTGGTCATCGATTGCGGCGGCCGGCAGGCCCTGTTGCGCCATCTGGCGCTGATGGGCGTACAGACCAGCGTGCTGCCGCCCAACGCGACTCTGGCAACCGTCCTCGCCGAAAAGCCACAGGGCGTCATCGTCTCGAGCGGTCCCGGAGACCCCACCCAGGCCACGGCCACGCTCGCGCTGGTGCGCGATCTGGTCGCGCAGCACGCTGCCGCGCCCGCCTGCAACCTTACAGGTGAGCAGACCGCCTCAAACGACGGCGGGCCCGGCATTCCCCTGCTCGGCATCGGGCTGGGGATGCAGCTCCTGGCGCTGGCGCTCGGAGCCCGCGTGATGCCCCTGCCCGCCGGCCACCGCGCCGACAACGTGCCCGTGCTCGACCTGGCCACCGGCCGCATCGAGATTACCGCGCACAACCACGGCTATGCGGTTGATCCGGCCTCACTGGCCAAGTTGCCGCTCGTCGTCACCCACACCAATCTGAACGACCGCAGCCTCGAGGGCCTGCGGCACGCCGACTGGCCCATTGCCGGCGTCCAGTTCCAGCCCGAGGCCTCCCCTGGCCCCCACGACAGCCTGCATCTGTTGCACGAATTCATCACACATCTGACGGAGCGTGCGCCCAATGCCTAAGCGGACCGACCTGCACAAAATCCTGGTGATCGGCTCCGGTCCCATCGTCATCGGCCAGGCCTGCG
>DIVQ01000084.1:13339-13663 GCA_002423325.1 Anaerolineales bacterium UBA6128
TCGCCAAGGAGCGCCCCGACGCGCTATTGCCCACGATGGGCGGCCAGACGGGACTCAACCTGGCCACCGACTTGCACCGCGCCGGCGTGTTGCAGCGCTACGGCGTCGAGGTGATCGGCTGCAAGGCGGAGGCCATCGAGATCGCCGAGGACCGCTTGCTCTTCAAGCAAGCCATGCTCGAGATCGGCTTGGAGGTGCCGCGCAGCGTCTACGTCTCGTCGCTGCAGGAAGCGCGCCCGGTACTCAAAGAGATCGGCCTGCCGGCCATCATCCGACCCTCTTTCACTCTGGGCGGCACCGGCAGCGGCATCGCCTACAACCGCG
>DIVQ01000240.1 GCA_002423325.1 Anaerolineales bacterium UBA6128
ACTGCTGAACGCGAAGCGGGTGCGCTCGCGCGGCACCCACGCCTCCCACTGCGCGACGCTGGGCTCAGGCCCCCCATCCAGCAGCGCAGCCCACATCCAGTCAAAGGCCACCGCGGCCTGGCGCTCGTCCAGCTCTCGCGTCAGAATGGCGCGCGCCTGCACCCGGTCGGGCGGCTGACCCGCATCCAGCAACGCGCGCACCTGGGCCAGCGCCGAGCGCTGCTGGACATCGCGCAACTCGACCACTGCCAGCGGCGCGCCCCCCTCGTCGAACAGGACCCGTCCCTGTGTAGAGCGCGGCCCGCGCCTGCCCGCCACAAAAGCCAGGTCGCAGCCCTCGGCATCATACCGTGTGATCAGGCGCTGCAGCACCGGCGGGTCAATCAGACGATCGCCCGCCACCAGCAGGACATCGGCATCGGCCCGCAGCGCCTCAAGCGCCCGCAACCCCACGCGCGCCGCGTCGCCCGTGCCGCGCGGCTCAGCCTGGCGCGCGAACACCGCGTGCGGATACTCGCTCGACACAGTGCGGATGACCTGCTCGGCCAGCGCGCCCACCACCACGATGTGCCTGTGAATGCCGCACGACTCGTAGACGTCCAGCGCGCGCAGGATGGCCGGCCGTCCGGCCACCGGAAAGCAGACTTTGTGGCAGTCGGCCGACTGCATGCGCGAACCCCTGCCGCCGGCGAGCACAATGCTGAATTCGGGTGTGCGCGTCGTCAAGCTTGCCTCTCCTCTGGACTTGCGACCCTACCAGGATCGACTACTCGCAGCCTGCCTGCACGGGCTGGCTGATCCCCAGTTCCGAGCTCGTTGTCGCCGCCTCGACGATGGCAATCACGCGCCGCGCCGATTCGGGCGTCACCGGCACCTCTTCGCCCATCAACAGGTGGTCGGCCAGATAGCGGTAGTAATGCTGGCCCTGAAAGTCCTTGTTCTCGACGCGGAAGGTGCAGTCCTGCCTGATGCCCGCAGCGTAGGTGACCAGTCTCAGCTGGTCCCAGGTGTCGAGATCGGTGCGCAGCGTGCCCTTGGTGCCCATAATGTACCACTTTGGTCGGTTCAGCGCCGCCAGGCTCGAGATCGTGAAACTGGCAGTGACACCGTTGTCGAAGCGGATGTTGGCCTGTCCATAGTCCTCCACCGTCGCTTGGTGCCACATGCGCTTCTGGAAATCGCCATACACCTGCACCACCTTGCCGCCGGCGATGCCCAGGATCCAGTCGATAAAGTGCGCACCCCAATCCAACATCACGCTGCCACTCTTGTGCTTGAGGTTGCGCCACTCCGGCCCCAGGCGATTATAGCCGCCGATGAAGGCCTCCAGGTGAAACACGTCGCCCAACAGACCGCGCTGCATCAGATCGCGGATCAGCATATAGTCGCCATCCCAGCGCCGCTGGTGAAAGACGCTCAGCGTCTTGCCCGTCTCGCGCGCCGTGTTGATCATCGAGTCGGCTTCTGCCACCGTGCAGCTGAATGGCTTCTCCACCACCACATGCTTGCCTGCCCGCAGCGCCTGCACCGTCACCGGTTCGTGATCGCTGTGCGGCACCACCGCGGTGATCACATCCAGGTCGGGCATCGCCAGCAGGTCGTCGAGGTGGGTGTAGCAGCCGCTCAAGGTGGGAAAGTCCGCCTGCGCCTGCGCCACGCATTCGGGATTGATGTCGCACATGCCCACCATCTTGATCCCGGGCGTGCCGGTGGCCCACTTGACGTGGGCACGGGCCATCCCGCTGAACCCCACCACGCCCCAGCGCAGCACCCTGTCGCTCAAGTCAGCGCCGCGGCTCCAGCGAATGGCGCGCAGCAGCAGCTTTTTGAACTCAACGTGGCGCCAGGCCTCCTCGCCGTGCCCCAGCGCGATGTAGGCCACCCGTCCCTGGCCATGCTCACGCACATACACCATCGGCAGCTGGCGCCCCTGCCAGTGCGTCGTGGCCAATACCTTGCACCGCGCCGGGTCAAAGTCGCGCAGATGATAGATCTCGTCGGTGATGCGAAAATCGGGCATGCGCACGGTCAGATAGTGGTTCTGGTCCTGGATGACGACCGGGAATTCCTGCAGCGGCTCGTAGCTCTGGTAGGCGCCGTTCAGCATCGCCACATAGGGGCGGCTGTTGCGCCCGCTCACCGCCGCCGCATGCACCGCCACACACCCGCCGCCATTGGCCACAAAGCTGAGCAACCCCCGCTCCCGCTTCGGCGTCAGGTCGTCCGCGTCGCCGTGCGTGTTGATCACAACGGCCTCGTACCCGCCGTCGGGCAGCCCGATGAGCGCGTCAAGGTCGCTCGTGACCACGAGTTCGATCTGCGCGCCCGACTCTGCACCCAGCCAGGCTGCCAGGTCCTGGCCCCCCGCCTTGCCGCGATGCGTGGTCTCTTCGGTGTAGAGATACAGAATTCGCGTCATTCGCACGCCTCCTCCTCTTCCATGCCGTCATCCTCTGGGAGCTCGGATCGCACCACCAACAGCGTAACCAGCCCCTCCAGCGACCAATCGGCCCACGAGGCTGCAAGCTCGGCAGCGCTCCTGGGCGCAACACCCGCGAACTCGTACCACAACGCCGCCTGCTCGTCCGTCAAATGCTCAAGTTGGTAACGAATGCTGGCTTCAGTATCAATACTCTCATCGTTCGAGAGATCCACCCCTCACCCGGCCTTCGCTGCTGTCGGTTACCACACGGAACCTGACCCACGAGCGAGCATAGTGCGCGTCCGCAGACGCGTCAAGCCACGCCGGGCCTTGACCGCGCCCATTGCGCGCCGCATAATAGCGGCAGCACAAGATTCGGACAGTCTGGAGGTGACGTGGTGTCGATCAACCCGGAGCCGGAACGCATGGATGCGCTGCTCATCGACCGGGCGCGCGGCTGCCTGTTGGGTCTGGCCAGTGGCGATGCCGTTGGCACTGCCGTCGAGTTCATGCCGCGCGGCAGCTTTGCGCCCGTCACCGATATGCTCGGTGGCGGCACCTTTGGCCTGAAACCCGGCCAGTGGACCGACGACACCAGCATGGCCCTCTGCCTGGCCGACAGCCTGGTGGCCAGCAAGGGCTTCTAC
Organism: Anaerolineales bacterium UBA6128; assembly: GCA_002423325.1. Classification (GTDB taxonomy): domain Bacteria; phylum Chloroflexota; class Anaerolineae; order UBA1429; family UBA1429; genus UBA6128. The sequence continues at coordinate 3,070 of DIVQ01000240.1, forward strand.
CCGCGCGACCAGATGCAGCGCTACGTTCGCTGGATGACCGAAGGCTACCTGAGCAGCAACGGCAAGTGCTTTGACATCGGCAACGCCACCGGCAGCGCGCTGCGCCGCTTTCAGGCCACCCGCGAGCCCTTCAGCGGCTCCACGGATCCGCACAGCGCCGGCAACGGCGCCATCATGCGCCTGGCGCCGGTACCCATTTGGTGCCACGCCAGCCTGGAGGATGCGGTGCGCTATTCGGCGGAGAGCAGCCGCACCACGCACGGCGCGCCCGAGTGCCTGGCGGCCGCGCGCCTGTTCGGTGCCATGCTCTGGTGCGCGCTCAACGGCATGCCCAAAGAGCAGGTGCTGGACGCCCAGTCGTGGGCGCACGCCGTGGGCGCACTGCCCACACCGGCCATGCAGGCGATCGCCGATGGCGCCTGGCGTGACAAAACGACGGCCGAGATCAGCAGCACCGGCTATGTCGTGCACACGCTCGAAGCGGCGCTCTGGTGCACGGCCAGCACCGATAGCTATGCCGAGGCCGTGCTGCGCGCCGCTAACCTGGGAGACGACGCCGACACCGTGGCCGCCGTCACCGGTCAACTGGCGGGGGCGCTCTACGGCGCCGAGGGGATCCCGCCACACTGGCGCGCACGCGTCGCCCTGGGCAAACTCATCCAAGCCTATGCCGATGCGTTGCTGGCGCTCGGCCGTTGACGAGCGCTCGGGTCGGCCATCGAGACTATATTATACCGAGTATAGTGAATATACTCTGACCCACGGCACGGCAACGACGTTGTGGACATCACGAGGAGCAGGGCATGCTTGAGGGGCTGAGACGGCGCTACGGCGCTCTGGTGGGGTGTTCGGTGCTGGCCGCGGTCGTGGTTGTGCTGGTGTTGGTCTTCCGACCCGCGGGACCGCCGCCCGTCTACACCTATACCGTGGTCAACACCTACCCGCACGACCGCACGGCCTACACCCAGGGCCTGGTATGGCACGACGGCGCCTTTTTCGAGAGCACCGGCCTCTACGGCCAGTCCAGTCTGCGACGCGTGTCCCTGGAGACGGGCGACGTCCTGCAAAGGCGCGAGATCCCCGCGCAGTACTTTGCCGAGGGCCTTGCGCTGGTGGATGATCGCCTGATCCAGTTGACTTGGCAATCGCACATCGGCTTTGTGTACGACGCCGCCAGCTTTGAACTGCTGGATGATTTCCCCTATCTCACCGAGGGCTGGGGCCTGGCCTACAACGGCGAGCATCTGGTCATGAGCGATGGCACCGCGACGCTCCGCTTCCTCGACCCGACGACGCTCGCCCAGCAACACACGCTCCTCGTCCGCGACGGCGACATCCCGGTCACCAGCCTCAACGAGTTGGAGGTCATCGACGGCGAGATCTGGGCCAACGTCTACCAGACCGACCGCATCGCACGCATCTCCCAGCGCACGGGCAGCGTCACGGGCTGGATCGACCTGACCGGGCTGCTGGCTCCCGAGGATCGCCTGCAACGCGTCGACGTGCTGAACGGCATCGCCTGGGACGCCGAAAACGAGCGCATCTACGTGACAGGCAAGTTGTGGCCTAAACTGTTCGAGATCAGTGTGCAGCCGACGGGCTAGCGCACGGCGCAGATGTAGCGCGTGTAGACAGTGCTTGCAGCCAGAGTCGCGCAGGGGCGCGCAGAAGCGCGCCCCTGTGTGCGCGTCGGTCTAGGTGTAGGCCGGCAGATAGCTGCCGTGCGCCTCGATCAGATCGTCGCACAGCGCAACGATCTCGTCGATGGTCAGCTCGGCCGAGGTGTGCGGGTCCAACAGCGCCGCCTGGTAGATAGCGGCGCGCTTGCGCGTCAGCGCCGCCTCGATCACCATCTCTTGCACGTTGACATTCGTGCGCGTCAGGGCCGCACACTGCGGCGGCAGGTTGCCGGCATAGGTGGGCGTAACGCCGTTGCGGTCGGCCACACACTTCACCTCAACGCAGCAGCCCTGGGGCAGGTTCGGGATCAGCCCGGTGTTCAGCACGTTGCCCCCAAAGACAAACGGCGTGCCGCTCACCACGGCGTCGAATATGTAAGAGGCGTACTCGTGGCCACGCTCGTGTTTGAGCGGCTTGTCCGACAGCAGCTCGGCACGCATCGCGTTCCACGAGTCGATCTGGTGCACGCAACGGCGTGGATACTCGTCCAGCGGGATATGGAAGCGCTCGATCAGCTCGGGCGCCTTGGCCTTGATGAACCAGGGCACATACTCGCTGGTGTGCTCGCTCGACTCGGTGACATAGTAGCCAAACCACTTCATCAGCTCAAAGCGCACCGCGTCTTTGTGCTGGTATTCGGGCAGCTGCGCGCGACGACGCACCTCGGGATAGAGATCCTCGCCGTGGCGCTTTAGCTCCAGCAGCCAGCCCTGATGGTTGATGCCCGCGATCTTCCACTCGAGGTCATCGGTGGGCAGGTCGAGCATACGGCACAGCCAGGTGGCGCACCCCTGCACGCTGTGACACAACCCCACTGTCCGCACAGAAGTAGCCTTGAGGATGGCCCCGGTCAGCATCGCCATCGGGTTCGTGTAGCTCAGCATGAGGGCGTTCGGCGCCACCCGCTCCATGACGTGGCAATAGTCCAGCATCACCGGGATCGTGCGCAGCGCACGAAAGATCCCACCGATCCCCAGCGTGTCGGCAATCGTCTGACGCAGGCCGTACTTTTTCGGCACATCGAAATCGATCACCGTGCCTGGCTCGTAGCCCCCCACCTGGATGGCGTTCACCACAAAGTCGGCGTCCGCGAGCGCCTTCTCCGCATCTTCCGACAGGTAGGCAGAAAAGCGCGTGTCGGCCCCCAGCGTCTGATTCATGTTGCGCAGCATGCGCTCCGACACGCTCAGCCGGTCCGGATCGATGTCGAGCAGCGTGACGTGGGCATCGCGCAGCGACGGCGCATGCATACAGTCGCCCAGGACGTTCTTGGCAAAGACCGTGCTTCCCGCGCCCAGAAAACAGATTTTGACCACAGTCGCAATCCCTCCGGTTGTATTGGCGTGGCGGCCCTACTCACAAGCCAAAAGATCAGGCCGTCTCGCGAGTCGGCCTTCCGTCCCCAGCTTAGCACCAAATGCGGGGAACTCAAGTGCCAGGTCACCGGCGCAGCCACCTGCGAGATCTGCCTTTGCCAAGCCAGCGTCGTTTGACGGCCACGCCTAGCGATGCTACCCTGCGCCCAGCCTATACTGCCAAGGAGAACCCCATGCAAGTCGCACTGCGCATGCGCCAGATTCACCTCGACTTTCACACTTCCGGCCTGATCGACGATGTCGGCGCCGACTGGGACGCGGACGCTTTTGTCGACACGCTCAAGCGCGCCCACGTCAACTCGATCACCTGCTTTGCGCGCGGGCACCATGGCTATGTCTACTATCTCCCCACAAAGTTCACGCCACACCCGTCGCTCAAGCGCAATCTCCTTGGTGAGCAGATCGAGGCCTGCCACCGCGCCGGCATCCGCGTGCCCATCTATGTCACCGTCGGCTGGGACGAACTGACCTCCAGCCGCCACCCCGAGTGGCTACAGATCAGCCCCACCGGCGTGCTGGGCCTGCGCGACCCCCTGCGCCCCGGATGGCGCACCTTGTGCCTGAACTCGCCCTACCTCGACTATGTGTGGGAGCAGACCGACGAAGTCATCGATCTGTTCGGCCCCGAGGTGGACGGCTTTTTCTTTGACATCATCCATCAGTCAGAGTGTCTGTGCCACTATTGCCAGGAAGGCATGCGCGAACGCGGCCTGGATCCTGGCGACCAGGCCGCCCGCCGGGCCTATGCGCTTGACGTCCAGGACGCTTACCGCAGACGTTTCGCCCAAGCCGTGCGCGCACGCGTGCCCAGGGCGACCGTCTTTCACAACTCGGGACACATCTATGCTTCGTACCGCGCCACTCTCGACACGTTCAGTCACCTCGAACTCGAGTCGCTGCCCAGCGAGGGGCAGTGGGGCTACAACCACTTTCCCATCACGGCGCGCTATGCCCGCACCCTCGGCAAGCCCATGCTCGGCATGACCGGCAAATTCCACACGTCGTGGGGGGACTTTTCGTCGTTCAAGAATCAGCCCGCGCTCGAGTACGAGTGCTTTCAGATGCTCGCCAACGGCGCCGCCTGCTCCATCGGCGACCAACTGCACCCGCGCGGGCGCCTCAACGAACCCGCTTACGACCTGATCGGGCGCGTCTATGCCAGTGTCGAGGCAAAGGAGCCCTGGTGCATCGGTGCGCAGCCCCTGGCCGATATCGGCGTGTTCAACCTCGAGGCCGTCGGCACGCAGGACTCCAAGGTTGACAGCGCGCACAGCGGCGCATTGCGCATGCTGCTCGAGGCCCATCAGCAGTTTGACTTTGTCGACCAGGAGGCTGATTGGAGCCGCTACCGCGTGATCGTGCTGCCCGATCGCGTGGTGCTGGATGGCGCGCTGGCCTCCCAGCTGCGCGCTTACCTGACCGCAGGCGGCAAGATCATCGCCTCGCACCGCTCGGGGCTCACCCCCGACTGCGAACGCTTCGCCTTGGAGGAGTGGGGCGTGGCCGCGGTCGGCCCAGCGCCCAACACGCCCGACTACATGCAGCCGCTGCCCGCCCTGGGCGCCGACCTTCCCGCTACAGAGTATGTGATGTACGAACAGGGCCTGGCCGTGCGCCTGCTGCCCGGCACCGCAAGCCTGGCCGAGGTCGGCGGCCCCTATTTCAACCGCGCCTGGGACCATTTCTGCTCGCACCGGCAGACGCCGCCCGATCCGGCCAACCGCGCCGCGTACCCGGGCATTACGCGCAACGCCGCCGGCAACGTCTTCTACTTTGCGCACCCCATCTTTGGAGGCTACCNNGGCGGCAGGCTGTGCGCTGGTACAAGCAGATGTTCCTGGCCGCGCTCCAGCAGTTGCTGCCGGACCCCCTGGTGCGTTGCCAGGCGCCCACCAGCGCGCAGGTCACCTTGCTGCAACAACCTGACGAGAGGCGCCTTGTCGCGCACCTGCTGCACTATATCCCCGAGCGCCGCAGCCTCGAGTTCGACACCATCGAGGACGTGATCCCGCTCTACAACATCAGCCTGGCCTTCAAGGCGCCGAAAGCGCCCACGCGCGTCTACCTCGCTCCCAGCGGCGCGGACATTGCCTTTGACTACGTCGATGGCTACGTGCGCGTGACTGTGCCGGAGGTGGTGGGCCACCAGATGGTCGTCGCTGAGGGCCTGTAACGCGCCCTGGTGTGCCCGTTCGGTCGCGCCACAATCGCCCCGCCCCTCGGCGGGGCGATTTGACGTAGCGTGCTGCTCGCCTAGACTGAGGGTTGGTTCCAGTGCATTCATCCGGTGGAGCACAACGCATGGCCGATACCCAAGCCCTTCTGCGTCTACAAGATGTCACCGTTCAGCGCGATGACCGCGTCATCCTGCGCGCCATCAGCCTGAGCGTGCAGCCGGGCAGCGTGCACGCCGTTCTGGGCCTCAATGGCTCCGGCAAGAGCACGCTGGTCANNAAACGCTGATCGGCTCGGCAGGCTATGCGCCAACCGCCGGCCGCATTCTACTGGACGGCGAGGACGTTACGCATCTCAGCATCAGTGAGCGTGGGCAACGCGGGATGACCCTTGCCTGGCAGGAGCCGGCGCGCTTTGAGGGCCTCACGGTCGAGCGCTATCTGCGTCTCGGCATGCGAGACGCAGATGACACACGCCTGCACGCAGCGCTCGACGCGGTCGCGCTCAGCCCCGATTACCTGGCGCGCAATGTGGATGACGCGCTCTCAGGCGGCGAACGCAAGCGCGTCGAACTTGCCGCCGTCTACGCCATGCGGCCGCGCCTCGCGATCCTGGACGAGCCGGATTCGGGCATCGACGCCCTGACCCTTAACGACATCGCGGCCCTCGTCCGCCGCATGGCCAGCGAGGGCACCACCGTGTTGGTCATCAGCCATCGCGATGAGGTAGTGCGCGTGGCCGACACGGCCTCGCTCATCTGTGAGGGGCGGATTCTGCGCACCGGCGCGCCCGTCGACGTCTGCGATCGCTATCAGCACTGCTGCCGGCCCTGCCTCAGCTCGGAGCGGGTGGACTCGGAGGTCGAATATGAGCGACTTTGAGGCCATCCTCTCGGCCTATGAGCAATCCGGCGGCGACCCGCACCTGCTGCAATCGGCCGAGGTGGCCAGCCTGGTGATCAACGGCAATGAGGTGCTCGGCACCAACGAACTGCCCGGCATCCACATGATCTCGCACCCCCTTGCTGATGGCGTTGAGGCGCATCTGACGGTCGACGCCGGCACGCAGGTGGAACAACCGGTGCACCTCTGCTTTGGGGTTGTGGCCAGCGAGGGCGTGCAGCGCATCCTGGCCAGCTTTGACATCGGCGAGGGCGCCAGTGTCTCCTTTATCGCGCACTGCACCTTTCCCCATGCCATCAACGTACAGCACATCATGCAGGGCGACATCCACGTGGGGCCACACGCCAGCATGAGTTACAAGGAAACGCACTATCACGGCGAGGGCGGCGGCACGCAGGTTCTGCCAACTGCCAACGTCATCGTTGATCAGGGCGGACGCTACGCCAGCGAGTTCAACCTCAGCAAGGGGCGCGCCGGCCGCATCGATTTCGACTATGTGGTCGACGTGGCAGCTGGCGGCGTGGCCGAGCTCTCGGCCAAGGCGATGGGCTACGGCGACGATGACATCACCGTGCGCGAGACCATCCGCCTCAACGGCGAGGGCGCGCGCGGCCTGGCCAAGTCACGCATTGCGGTGCGCCAACGGGCCAAGAGCCAGGTGTTCAGCACCACCGAGGGCAACGCGCCCTTCTGCAAGGGCCACGTCGACTGCGTCGAGATCGTGCGCGACCAGGCGCTGGCCAGTGCCGTGCCCATTGTCCGCGTCAGCGATCCGCGCGCCCAGGTTACCCACGAAGCTGCCATCGGCACGGTGGACAAGAAGGAACTCGAGACGCTCATGGCGCGCGGCCTCGATGAGGAACGGGCTGTAGACGTGATCGTGCGTGGCATGCTCGGCGACTGAGTTTTCACCGCTGCATTGCCCACATCGCCTACCCGACTCTTTCCATAGTGTGAGGTCTGGAGATATGTCTGCAAAGCACCGTTCAAGTCCGCGCCCCACTGCCCTTGTGCTGCTCGCTGCTGCCCTTCTGGCGCTGAGCGCAACGGCCTGCACGCCCGGAGCAGCGTCCACCCTTCCGGCGGCCACGCTCGTGGTCGGCCCGCAGCCTGCAACCATCGCCGTCCAGACGGCAGCGCCCAGCGCGACGCTGCCTCCGACCGCACAACCCACCGAAGAGCCAACCGCCGCGCAGGCCCCAGCCACGCCCACCCAGACGGCCACCACGCCCGCGCAGGATCCCGAAGCACGCACCGGCCAGCCCTTCACGCTGACCATCCTGCATACCAACGACGTCTCTGGGTGGACCGAGCCTTGCGGTTGAGGCGTGCCCAAGGGGGGACTGGCCCGTCGGGCCAGCGCGATCAAGACACTCTCCCAGAATACCCCCTCGACCGTGCTGGTTCTGGACGCCGGCAACGCGCTCAGCGGTCAGTACGTCGCGCGGCTGTCTGAGGGTGAGGTCATCGTTGAGGCCATGTCCGCCATGGGTTACGACGCCATGGGCGTGGGCACCTTTGACACTATGATCGGGTTGGACGCCCTCAAGCGCCGCGTGGCCCAGGCCGATTTCGGCATCCTCTCGGCCAACCTCGCGTGGGCCGACACGGGCGAGCTGTTGCTGGACCCATACATCATCCTCGAGCGTGATGGACTCAAGTTCGGCATTCTGGGCCTCAGCCCACAGAACGCCGCACTGGTCGGACCCGGCCTTCTCGACACAGCGGTCGTCACCGACCCGACGGAGGCCGCCGCCCGGTACGTGGCCGAGTTACGCCCACAGGTCGATGCTGTCATCGTGCTGTCGCTGCTGGGCGTGCCCGCCGATCGCGTTCTGGCGGAGACGGTACCGGGCATCAACGTGATCGTCGGCGGCAACTCGGGCCAGCTGATGCTCGAGCCGATACGTGTTGGCGACACCCTCATCGTGCAGCAGGGCTACAACGGCGAGTGGATGGGCATGCTGCAGGTGACCTATGATGCGCAGGGCGTGCCCTCGGACTATACGGAGGCGATGATCACGCTCGGCCCCGAGTATCCGGATGACCCGGATGTGGCCGCCATCAAGGCCAAGTGGGATGCGGTCTATCCGCAGCCGACCCTCGCGAACTAGTCCGCCTGCACCGCCGCATCAGAATCAAGCGCCTGTCAGTCGATTCGACTGACAGGCGCTTTTATCGTGCCCTGACGAGATGCTTTTCCTCAGATCCACTGCCGCCGCCCCGGATACGGGGAAATGATGCCCTGTGGCGTTTCACCGCGGCGCCACGCATCCTGCAGCAGCGTGTTGCGCGCCAAATAGTCCTCGAGCGGATCCAGCCCGTACGCCTTGATGATGTCGGCCACCGCCAGATCGGCGCGATTGCTCTGCAGGGTGAACATCGCCTCTTCGTGGTACACCTGCATGTGGACGTCGGGGCCGTACGCTGCGCGGATCAATGGGATCTGCGTGGCGTTGAAATCGGTGTGGAACAGGGCCACGTCGAGGTTGAGCGTGTGCGCGATGACACGGTCGTGGCGCCCCGTGATGGCCAGCGTCTCGCCCATGATGTCGATGATGCGCGCGCGCTCCGACTTGACCGCCGACACCACAAAACAGTGCTGATCCCAGGCGTGAGCGTTCAGATGCTTGCCGCCGTCATACGCCGACGACCAGAAAACGATCTCGGCGCCGCGCCGCTTGAGCTCGGCCCAGCTCGCGGGCCAGTTGATGTCAAAGCAGATCTGCATCCCGATGCGCCCGAAATCGGTCTCAAAGACGGCCGCGTCAGAGCCGGGGGTCATTCCCTTCTCCAGGCTTGTGAACGATGCGCCCTCGACAACCGGGTGCATCTTTGCGTACGACCCCACGATCTGGCCCTGCCGGTCAATCAGCACGGCGTCGTTGGTGTAGCGCTCGCCGCGCACGACCGTCAGCGGGCAGATGATATAGCAGCCGTGCTCACGCGCGAGCGCGGCCACCCGGTCGGTCGTGGGGCCGGGGACGCTCTCCGCCACCTGGCTCAGTTGACTGTAGACAACGTTCTGCTCCAGAAAGGTCTCAGGCAGACAGATGATGTCGGGCCGCTCAGCCGCGGCCTGCGCGATCAGTTCGCCGATGGCCGCCCGGTTGTGTGCGACCGTGGGACCGCCGATGCGGTTCAACGCGACTGTCGCGACGCGCACCCAACGTGCCATTGTGCTCAGCCCCCTATACGAGGATATGTGCCCCGCAACTTGCGCGCTGCACCACGCCGCCCGTCACCAGGACATCATCGGCGCGCTGACCTGCCAGCAGACTGCGCAACTGCCCGGCGATGGCGCCTGCGGCCCGTCGCATGTCGAAGCGATAGCTCGTCAGCGGCGTGCCCAGCAGAGCGGCAAACGGCGCATCGCCCAACCCCACCACCGCCACCTCTTCAGGACAGGCCAGGTCATAGTGCGCCAACAGCGCCAGCGCCTCGGCCGCGCGCTCGTCGGATCCACAGACGACCGCCGTGGGCCGGCCCGCGTCTCCGAACACACGCGCAAAGCGCTCGCTGTTCGCCCGCTCGCTGAGCTGCCCGGAGAACACCCACTCCATCGGCAGTTCATGCCCACGTTCGAGCAAGGCCGAGAAGAAGCCTCTGTAGCGGCGCTGTCCGCCGACGAGCGTAGGCACGTCTCCCACATACGCCACCCGCTGATGTCCCAGGCGCAGAAGGTGCTCCGTGATCGCCTGCATCGCGCCGACTTCATCCAGCACGACCGCCGGCGCATCCACGCCCGCGACCTCGCGCCACAGCAGGATTACCGGCGCTTGCGCCCCCGCCACCACCGGGCCGTAACACTCCTTCAGGCGGCGCTCCTCGCCGGATACCGCCACGATCGCCGCCTCGGCGCCCGCGGTGATGGCGCGATCGACCGTCTCAGCACACGATGCTGCGTCGCCATCCTGGAACACAAGACGCAGCGCGTGCTGCGGTCGCAGAGCATCTACCAGATGCGGGGCCAACTGAACCGCCAGAGCGTCCAACTCGGACACGATCAGCGCCACATCGCGGGCGCTGCCCGCCGACGCCCCACGGTCACCCACGAACCAGCCAAGCCCGTGATGGCTGTACACATAGCCCGCTTGGGTGAGTTCTCGCAGGGCCCGCCTGACCGTGATCTGGCTCACCTCGTACATTTCACACAGGGCGCGTTCACTCGGCAGTTTGGCGCCCACAGCCCAGGCGCCGTCATCAATACGGCTCGAGATATCCTCGACCAGCCGTTGGTATAGCGGTTTGGAGTGAGCAAGCGGAGCCTTCATGATCGTCTCCTCCCGCTACTGGGCCCTGCCCTGTCGAGCCGCGAACCACGCATACTCGATATCCGGGAACACCTTATCCAGCTCGTACAACGCCTCCGCCAGGGCCACAGCCTCACCATCGACGCCCTGCTCGGCCGACGCCGCGAGCCGTTGGAACCGGTCCAGGTGCGACTGGAAGCGCTGCGTAGCATACTCCTTGGCCTGTCCGGTCGTCATCAGGAAGGGCCAGTCACTGGCCTCCAGCAGGAGCAATTCGCGCGCCGCCTGGTTGAGCACGGCGTGTTCGCCCACGCTCGCTTCAGGATAGCGCGCTACCAGCGCCTCCATGCGACGCTCCGCTTCGGCGATCGGCGCCCAGACCCAGTGCGTCTCGTCATTGTCCCAGGTCCAGTGTGTGCCGCCCGCCCCCCAGGAGCTCTCCGGCAGCGCCACCACCCGCTCGGGCGGGCGCGCCGCAAGGAACTCGCTGGCCGTCGTGAGCTCCACCTGGCCTCCCGATGCCAGCTCCCGCAGCACGCCACCGAGCCACTCTACGCCCTCGAACCACCAGTGGCCGAAGAGCTCGGTGTCGTACGACGCCGTGATCGAACCGAAATCACCGCTCTGCTGGTGAAACTCGCGCAGCTGCTCCTCGACCAGATGGACGTAATGGTCGGCATGCGACTGGACCTGATCAGCGGCGCGCTGCGGATCGTACGGTTCCTTGCTGCCAAGGNNAACCACCAGTGGCCGAACAGCTCGGTATCATAGTTGGCTGCGATCAGGCCGTACCGGCCGCTCTCCGCCCGGTACGCCTGTAGCAATTCTTCGACCAGCCGCGCATAGTGCGCAGCGTGCCCGGCACGTTTGCCCTCGGCCCACTCGGGATGGTACAGGTCCTTGCTGCCCAGGTCCACACCCGGACCCGTCACACGCCAGTACTGCAGTCCCGATTCAGAGTCCTTTTTGTGGAACTCACGATAGTCGGCATCTCCGGGATAGCCCAGCGCCGCCGACCAGACCTGTTGTCCGGTGCGGTCATTGCGTCCGATGGCGGCCACAGGCGGCTGTGTCAGACCATTGGCGTTGCCCACCACGTAACAGGCTTCGTATGTCGTGCCCCGCACCGTCGGGTCGACCGATTCGGGCACAATGTACTGCCGCTTGATCATGCCGTACGGGCCGATCGCCACATCGCCGGCGGCCTTGCCCACGGGCTTGCCCCCTTCGATGGTGTGCGTCTCGACGAAAAAGCAGGTCAGCCCCAGCGGCGCGAGGAACTCTTCCAGCGCAGGCCTCACCGTGCCGTCTTCCGCGGTGTAGGCCGGGCGGTAAGCGCATTCGGGCAGCCAGATCGCGCGTGGCTCGCGCCCGAACAGCCGCCGGTAGCTGGCCACGCCGGTGCGCAGCTGCGCATAGATCGACGAATCGCGGCTCAGCAGTGGCAGATAGCCATGCGTCGCCGCGCAGGTAATCAGTTCGACATAGCCGGCATCCTGCAGTGCGCGCAAGGCCCCGATCACGTCCCGCTGAAAGCGCTGCACAAAGGCGTGCCGAACGCCCTGGTAGGTGTCCAGGTAAAAGGCCGCCAGGTGCTGCAGTTGGCGGTCATCACCCTGGGCAAAGCGCTCCACATCGCGTCTGGCCGCCCCGATCTCTTGCTCCAGGTACAGGCCAAAGTGGGCCAGGATGTCGCGGTCGGCCAGTTGCTCGGCCAGCACCGGCGTCACACCCAGCGTGAGCTTGAAGCGCACGCCCTGCTCCCACATATCATACAGCGTGTTCAGCAGAGGGATATAGGTCTCTGCCAGCGCTTCGTGAATCCACTCTTCGCCGTGCGGCCACTGCCCCGCCAGACGGCAATATGGCAGGTGACTGTGCAGAACAAACGTGAACGCGCCACTGCGTTCGCCTTGCTCTTTAGTTGAGCTGCGCCCTTGCGCCATCTCTATCCTCCAGTGACCGATCCTCTCGTACCCCACTAACAGACCGCATTATGCCACAGCCTGTGTCGCGCGCGCAAGTCAAACCGCACTCCGGACGCAAAAGGTCTTGACACCTGTGCGCCTTGTGCTACCATCGACAGGGTCGCTTTGGGGCGGCTTTGCAGATCCCCATTTTGCACAAGGCAGGGAACATGTCTAAACACGTCATCGTGCACACCGGTGTCCCGGCCGGTACTGCGTTGCCCGACGAGCGCTCCGTGCTGGAGGGCCTCTCCGATGTCGAGTTCATCCTGCGCGGTCGCTGCGCCACGCCTGACGCCGTCCTTGAGGCGGTGCGTGACGCCGACGCCGCGCTCTGCAGCAGTGAGCCCTTCACCCGTGAGGTCTTTGTGGGCGCCCCGCGACTCAGAGTTGTGGTGCGCTACGGCATCGGCGTCGACACCATCGACCTCGACGCCGCCACCGACTGCGGCGTGATGGTGGCGTACTTTCCCGATTTCTGCATCGAGGAGGTCGCCAACCACGCGCTCGCCCATCTGCTCTGTTGCGCCAAGCGCATCGTACGCCTGGACCGCCACCTGCGGACCACCGGTTGGGCCGACGCCCGCAGCCTGCTGCACGATATGGGCCAGGTCCATCACGAGACGCTGGGCCTGGTCGGGTTCGGCAACATCGGCCGCGCAATGGCGGCTCGCGGCAGACTGCTCGGCATGCGCGTGTTAGCCCATGACCCGTTCGTGCCGGCGGACTGCTTTGAGCAGGCCGGCGTAGCGTGCGTGGACCTCGACACGCTGGCGCGCGAGTCGGACTATGTCTCACTGCACGTCCCTGCCACGCCCCAGACCCAGGGGCTCATCGCCGCGCACTTTCTGAACCTGATGAAGCCAACCGCCTACCTCATCAACACCAGCCGCGGCGCCGTGGTGAACGAACCTGACCTGATAGCGGCCTTGCAGCAGGGACGCATCGCCGGGGCTGGCCTGGATGTCTTTGCCACAGAGCCGCTCCCGCCCGACAGCGCGCTCCTCACAATGGACCAGGTGGTGCTGACGCCCCACACCGCCTCTTACGCTGATGCCACCTTCGTGTCCATGCGACAGCGCGTGGCGCGCTCGGCGCTGGCCGTCGTGCGCGGCGGCCGACCGGAATTCGTCGCCAACGCAGCGGTGCTCGATCGATTGCGCAGTTAGCGCAACTGCCCACAAAGTCACGCTCCGGGAGAAGGCAGCATGCGCAGGACAAGACCGTCTCACACGCCTCCAAGTGACGATACGCTGATCCGGGCGCACCAGCGCGGCGACAGTGCCGCTTGGAACGCCCTAGCCGAGCGCTATCTGCGGCTCGCCTATGCCACGCCCCATGCCCTGGGCTGCAGCGCTGAGCGCTCGTCGGCCATCGCACGCGAGGCGCTCGGCGTCGTGGCCGGGCGTCTGTCCGGCCTGGAGGTTGACGCCGATCTACCCGCCCTGGTCGTCGAGGCGGCTCGCGCCGCGACGCCCGACTCTGCACCCGACCTCCCCACAGCGGCCACGCCATCGGCCTTCGCACCGCTCGGCGCGCGCCTGCAAGCCCAGCATCGCGTGTGGCAGGCGGTTCAGCAGCTGCCCTCAGAGTGCGCGACCCTGCTCAGCGCACTGCACTATGGCCCGCTGGCCGACGCGCCCGACGAGGTCGCCCGCACCTATGGGCTGAGCCGCCAGGACATGGCAACGCACGAGGCTGCCTGTCTGCGCCGTCTGCTCGATGCGCTGCAGAGCACCGGCCCGCTCTGGACGCCGACTGACACCACACGCGCCGACGAGCCTGCGCCAGCCGACTGCCAGGTGCCCTTCGCGGATCTGGTTGCATACGCCAGCGGCGAGTTGCACGGGCCCGGACTCGAGTCGCTGGCGGCGCATCTGGCAGGCACCGGGGACCAGAGCGAGCCCTGCCAGTCCTGTCGCGCCAACCTGGCCAAACTCGAGCGCGTGCTCGGCTTGATGCACACCGATCAGACGCCAGAGCTGCCCACCGAGTTGCTCGATTCAGTGCAGGCAATGGCCGAGGAGGCCGCAGCCCAGCCCCTGGGACGCATCACCGCCCTGCCCGAGGCCGATGAGGGTCGCGGCCGCACCCGCGTCAGGGTACTCTCCATCGCCCTGCCTATCGTCTGCCTCCTGGCACTGGCCGCCGGTTACGCCTACTGGCCGCGCCGTCAGACTGGCCGCCTGGTAGAGTACGAGCGCGGCGATCTCAACGTCAAGCTGGGGCCGGGCGCTCCGTGGCTGACGGGTCAAGTAGGACAGGTGCTGGCTGAAGGCGCCAGCCTCGAGAGCGAGACGCCGGCCACCGCACTGGTGCGCTTCTGGGACGGCAGCCTCTTGCGCGTGCAGTCCGAGGGGTCGTGGCGCTTGGAGCGTCTGCGTGGCAGCCGCAACGACCGACTGGTGCGCCTCACTCTCAGACAGAGCAGTGGCTCCGCCAGCTATGCGTCCACGCCGCCGCGCAACCTCGCCAGCCTCAGAATGCGCATCGAGCTGCCCAAAGCGTACCTCGATCTGGCGGGCACAGCCACCGTGACGGTGCCTGCCGAAGGCGGCCTGCACGTACAGATCCACCAGGGCTCCGCCCGACTGCGCAGTGGCGCCGCATTCGTCGACCTCGTGGCCGGCCAAGAGATCTACATCCAGCCCGACGGGACCCTGCTGCTGCTTTAGCCCCCGCCCCCACTGACGTGTCAGCTCACGAAACGAAGCGATCGGACAGCCATGAAACGCGCACCTGCCACGGCCGCCTCACAATCCATGGACATCAGCGGCGTCTACTCGGTTGAGCGTGTTACCTACGCCAACGAGGACACCGGCTATGCCGTGGTTCATCTCTTGCCCGCCGATGCTCCCGATCAGGCCGGGTTTGTCGCCGTCGGACGGCTCACTCAACCGCGTGCCGGCGAAGTCTACCGCATCGAAGGCGTCTGGAAGCGCGACCCGGTGCATGGTCCGCAGGTTGAGATCAAGTCGGCGCTGCGCGAGACCCCCCACAGCGTCGCCGCCATCGAACGCTACCTGGGCGGCGCGGCCATCAAGGGCGTCGGACCAGTCATCGCCCGGGCCCTCGTGGCGCACTATGGCGCCGATACCTTCGACGTGCTCGAGGCCGGCGGCGCCGACCTCGAGCGGGTGCCCGGCATCGGTCCAGCCCGCGCCGAGCAGATCCGCGCCGGCTGGGCCGAGCACCGCGACATCCACGAGTTGATGGTCAAGCTGCAGGGACTCGCGGAGCTCTCCCCGCGTCAGGCCCAGCGCATCTTTCAAGAATACGGTCGCGATGCCTGGCAGGTCGTCTCGCAGGACCCCTACCGTCTGGCCGACGACCTGCGCGGCTATGGCTTTCGCACCTGCGATCGCATCGCCCGCACCCTGGGGCTGGCGCTTGACGCCCCCCAGCGCCTGCAGGCCGGCCTGGTGCACCTGCTCAAGGAGGCGCTGTCAGACGGGCATCTCTGGTGTGACCCTGACCAACTCGCAGGCCAGGCTGCCGACCTCCTGGGCGTGCCGGCTGAAACGCTGCCCGTGCAGATCGAGGCGCTCCTGGCAGACGGACGGCTGGTGCGCGACAGCCTGCCCGAG
>DIVQ01000111.1 GCA_002423325.1 Anaerolineales bacterium UBA6128
AGATGCTCGCGATGGGCCGCGGGCTGATGTCGCGTCCCACGCTGCTGTTGCTGGATGAGCCTTCGATGGGTTTGGCGCCGATCCTGGTGGAAGAGATTTTCAACATCATCCAGACGATCAACAAGCAGGGCACCAGCATTTTGCTGGTGGAGCAGAACGCGGCGATGGCGCTCTCGGTGGCCAGTCGCGGATATGTGTTGGAAACGGGCCGCATCGTGCTCGAGGGGAATGCCAGGCATCTGCTGGAGAACCCCCAGGTGCAAGAGGCCTATCTCGGGTAGGAGCATGGAATGGGCGGTGGCTGATGTTCGTGGCCCCGCTTCTGCTCAATACAGTGGAACTATGGTCAGGAGCGGCGGGGCTGGCGCACAGCGCGACTTGGCTGGCGCCCGGCCCCGTTTTGGTGACAAGGTGTGAAGGAGGTCGAAGTGACCAACGGCCCTTCAGAAGCCGTGGGTATCGGTTCAAGCAGGGGGCGGGCAGACTGGCGCCTTGTGATGCTGGTTGTCAGCAGCGTGCTGATACTGGCGGGCTACGCCCTGCCGATGTTCCCGAACCGGATCACCGAAGCCGTGACGCGCTATTCGCTGGGAGCCACGCGTTGGTCCAGCTTTTCCGTGCTCGTTACGGAGCAACACTATAACCAGAACACCGCGCCGCTGAACCAGGAGCTGGATTCGGTGGCGATCGAGGTGGCGCCGGTGACCGCGCACGCGGGTTCGGGCTGGGCCTGGCTGGCACAGCTGCTGGCGCCGCGCGAGCGTTTGGGCAAGTTCTTCAGTCTGGTGGTCTGTCTGGCGCTTCCGGTGATTGCGGCGCTCTATATGCTGGCGTGGGCGTGGGTCTTGCTGCGCGGCAAGCGCGACACGCACGAGCAGATGATCGTGCCGGGTTTCAGCCTGGCGCTGCTGACGCCGGTGTGCTTGTGGCTGGCATGGCAGCATCAGTTCGATTTCAGCGCGAGGCTCCTCGGCCTTGCATCGGCAGCCCTGGCGCCGCGTGCGGGGTTCTACCTGGCGTTGCTGGGCACCCTGCTGGCCTGTGCGACGGCCTTCAGTTACCGTCGTGATACGCACCGCGCGCTGTTCAGTTGGTGGTGGTTGGTGCTGGCGACGGCGCTGTTGATCTGGCTGCTGACGCGCTTTCGTCCGCAACCCTATCTCGAGATCTGGAACTTTATCAGCGACGGGATCGTCGTGACGCTGCGGCTGGTAGCCACCTCCTTTGGGCTGATCGTCTTGGTCAGCCTGCTGGGCGGATTGGGGCGTATCTCGCACAACAGGATCATCTACGGCATCGCGTCGCTGTATGTCGAGATCGTGCGCGGCATCCCGCTGTTGGTGCAGTTGCTGTTTATCTGGTTCGCGCTGCCCCAGGTGTTCGATGGGATCGGCGACCTGCTGCTGGCGATCTCGCCCGGGCTGGAGGGCGCGGCGGCGGTGTTCTATGATCTGCGCTTGAACCCATTCACGGCGGCGGTGGCCGGCTTCACCCTGTGCTACGGGGCCTATGGTGCAGAGATCTTTCGCGCGGGCATCGCCTCCATCCATCGTGGTCAGATGGAAGCCGCGCGCTCGTTGGGGATGACGCCGCTGCAGTCGATGCGCTTCGTGGTGCTTCCGCAGGCCATCCGCGTGATCCTGCCGCCCATCGGCAACGAATTCGTGGCGCTGCTCAAGGACTCGTCGCTGGTGTCGGTGCTTGCAGTCTCGGACCTGACGCGCCGCGGCCGTGAGTATATGGCGCGCACCTTTTTGAGCTTTGATACCTGGATCATGGTGGCGTTGTGCTACCTGGTTCTGACGCTGTTCTCATCGCGCGCCGTCGAGTATATCGAGAGCAAGATGCGCTTTGAGCGCTAGCGCAAGGAAGAGTGGAACATGGCATCCGAGACAATCGCGCGCCTGGACGAACAACCGATCATCCAGATCGAGAATGTGCGCAAGACGTTCGACCATGGCAAGGTTGGGGCGCTGGACGGCGTAAGCCTGAACGTCTACCGCAAAGAGGTAGTGGTCATCATCGGGCCCAGCGGCTCGGGCAAGTCGACGCTTCTGCGCTGCATCAACCGGCTGGAGGTGCCCGATTCGGGCAAGGTGACGGTGGACGGCGTGCCGTTGACCGACGCAGAGAACATCAACAAGGTGCGCATGGAAGTGGGCATCGTCTTTCAGCAGTTCAACCTCTTCCCGCATCTCACCGTGATAGGCAACCTGATGCTGGCGCAGCGCGTGGTTCGCAAGCGCAGCAAGGCAGAGGCCGCCACCATTGCGCTCGATCTGCTGAACAAGGTTGGGATTCCCGAAAAGGCCGAGATGTACCCGGGGCAGCTCTCGGGCGGACAGCAGCAACGCGTCGCCATCGCGCGCGCGTTGGCCATGCAGCCAGAGATCATGCTCTTTGACGAGCCGACGTCGGCGTTGGACCCCGAGATGATCAAAGAAGTACTGGACGTGATGCTGCAACTGGCAGAAGAGGGGATGACGATGGTGGTCGTCTCGCACGAGATGGGGTTTGCGCGTGCCGCAGCCAATCGCATCGTCTTTATGGACGACGGTCAGATCGTCGAGGACTCGCCCCCCCAGATGCTGTTCGAGTGCCCCAAAGAGCAGCGCACCTGCGAGTTTCTCAGCAAGATCCTGCACTAGAATCCGGCCGAAAACTCTTCGAACGGCGCATCCGCCCGAGCGCCGCGCCCGTCAGTCGGGCATGATGCGCAGGTCGCTCTGCTGGTCGAACAGGTAGAGCGACTCTTGCGGGATAGCCACGTTCACGCGCCAGCCCGTGTTGAGACGCACGTCCATCGGCGCCTGTACGCCAAAGATGCGCTCCCCCGCCTGCACGTTGACGACCTGCACGTGCTGCGCAAAGTGCGGCTCGACGTTCAGGACTCCGGCGCCCAGCGTCATCTGCCCCGTTGGAGCCGACTCGTCCTCCATCAGCAGGCTGGCGCCGTCGCTGCGAAAGCCCAGGATCACCTCCTGGTCGGGCGTGACCTTGTTGAGCAGCGGCGCCGGCACAGGGACGGAGCCCATCGCGCTGGCAAGCGTGCCCTCGGACGTCACGCGCCAGCCCGGCAGCAGGTTCATGGGCGGCAGGCCCAGAAAGCCGGCCACAAACGAGTTGACCGGGTTCTCCATGATCTCGTGGAAGGACGCTACCTGCTCGATCTTGCCGGAGCGCATTACAGCCAGACGATCGCCAAGCGTGATGGCTTCGGTCTGGTCGTGCGTCACGTACAGCGCCGTGATGCTAAAGCGGTGCAGCAGGCGGTTGATCTCGATGCGGGTCGACGAGCGCAGCTTGGCGTCCAGGTTGGAGAGCGGCTCGTCGAACAGAAAGAGGGACGGGTCGCGCACGATACAGCGTCCGATGGCGACGCGCTGCTGCTGCCCTCCTGAGAGGGTGCCGGGCTTACGATCGAGCAGCACCTCAAAACCGATGCCCATGATCTCGGACGTAATGCGGATGCGTTCCATCATCTCTTCGGGCGGGCGCTTGCGCACCTTGAAGAAAAAGCCCAGGTTGCCCTCGCCCTTCATATTGGGGTAGAGCGCATAGTTTTGAAAGACCATGCCGATTCCGCGCTCCTTGGGGGGCACGTCGCGCATGTCCCGGTCGTCATAGTAGACCTTGCCCTCGTTGATCGTCTCCAAGCCGGCGATCACACGCAGCATCGTGCTTTTGCCGCAACCTGAAGGACCTACCACTGCCATCGTCTCGCCATCCTCGACGGTCAGGCTCACGCCGTCGAGCGCACGCACCGGCTCGGACGCTCGCCCGCCCTGCACCTGACGCTGGGCGGCCACGCGTTCCTTGTAGGCGCGGTCCTGCATCCGGGCGGTGGTGTTGTCGAGCGCGGCCTGGCGGAACGTCAGCGTCATCGGGCGGAATACCTTGACGATATTGTCGACACGAATGGTAGCCACGGACTCACCTCGTTCCTCTGGTTAACACAGCGGTACGTTCATTATAGCGGTGGACAGCGCGGGCGCAAGCGCCGGCTGCTGCGCTTGCTCAGCCGCTCCTGCCGCGCTAGAATGTCGCGACTGGGAGGGCAGGCCAATGAACGTGGCTGAGACCCGGCATCGAACGCAGACGCAGGCCCTGGATCTGCTCTACCCGCCGCACTGTGTGGCCTGTGAACGCGTCGGCGCCTGGCTGTGTGACGATTGCGCGGCCAGCATTACGCCGCTGCCAACCGCCTGTTGCCCGCGCTGTGGGCGCCCCATGCCGACGTCGCGGCTGTGCCGCACCTGTCGCGGCCGGCGCTCGCCGCTGCAGGCGCTGCGGTCGCTGGGAAGCTATACGTCGCCGCTGCGCGAGGCAGTCCACGCGCTCAAGTACGATGGCCTGGCCGCGCTCGCGGATCCGCTTGCAGCGTTGCTCGAGACCTATTGGCGACAGGCGCCGTTGCCAGTGACGGTGCTGGCGCCGGTGCCCCTGCATCGCGGCCGCGTGCGCTACCGCGGCTACAATCAGGCCGCGCTGCTGGCGAGCGCTTTCGGGTCGCGCGTGGGACTGCCGGTGGTGGAGGACTGCCTCGTGCGGCGCCGCGCGACGCGCTCGCAGGTGGGTCTGAGCGTGGCCGATCGCCACGCCAATGTGAATGAAGCCTTTTGCTGTGTCGACGAGCGCGTGCGGGGCGAACGCGTGCTGCTGATCGACGATGTGTGCACCACAGGCGCCACGTTGGCGGCGGCCGCCCAGGCCCTGCTGGATGGCGGCGCGTCCTCCGTGTGGGCGTTGACGCTGGCGAGGGCGCCCTTTGCGACGGTGAGATAGGCGGCGCAATCTGGCTGGAGGGCCGACTGCGTCGCAGTGTCAAGGCCATAGATACGGGCGAATGGAGTGATATGATGGAAAAAACAGTCGTGCGCGCGGCTCAGCCGCGCACCATGGTCCAGGTACGTTTCGCGGACGGGCGCACCTACGAGGCGCCGGTGGGCACGCCCTATGGTGAGTATGTGCGTGTCGCCTTTCCCAAGCCGCCCTGTCCCATTGTGGCGCTGCAGGTAGATGGCGCCGTTGCCGAGCTGGGAGATCCCGTGACGCGCGACGTGACCGCTACGCCCATCGATATGACGACCGGCGATGGCATTCGGATCTATCAGCGTGCCGTGACCTTTGTACTGGTGGTGGCCGTACGCGAGCTGTTCCCCGAAGCGCGCGTGATGATCGACTTTGCCGTGGCGCTTGGAGGCTTTTTCTGCCAGGTGTACGGGCGCGCGCCCTTCACCCCTGCCGAACTGAGCGCTATCGAGGAGCGCATGCGCGCCATCGTCGAGGCAGACGAACCGATCCGCAAGGAAAGCACGGGCATGGCGGAGGCCGCGCAGTTGTTCGCGGCGCAGGGCTATGACGACAAGGCGCGGCTGATGAGCGGCTGCGAGCCCTGTGACATCGTGGTCTATGAGCTGCGCGGGGTCAAGGACTATTTCTACGGCTCGATGGTGTCGAGCACGGGCGCGTTGCGCTGGTTTGGGCTGCGGCATTGCCCCGACGGCTTTATCCTGCGGCTGCCGCGCCGTCAGAACCCCACTGTGCTGCCGCGACACCGCGAGTTTCCCAAGCTGACGCGCGTCTTTCGCGACTATGGCGACTGGCTCGACATCCTGGGTGTGCCCGATATCGGCGCGCTCAACGCCGCCATCGCGCGAGACGAGATGCGGCGCATCGTGCTGGTCTCTGAGGCCCTGCAGGAAAAGCAGATCGCAGAGATTGCGGCCGATATCACGGCGCAAAAAGAGCGCGTGCGTCTGGTGCTGATTGCGGGGCCCTCCTCATCGGGCAAGACCACCTCGGCGCGGCGCCTGGGCATCCAGTTGATGGCCAACGGTCTGCGTCCCGCTGCGCTGGGGCTGGACGACTATTTTGTGGATCGCTCTCGCACGCCGCGAGATGCAGAGGGCAACCTGGACTTTGAGGCGCTGCACGCCGTTGACCTGGCGCTGTTCAACGAGCAATTGCTGGCGCTGATGGCGGGCGAGCGGGTGCGCGTGCCGCGCTTCAACTTTCATCTGGGGCGGGGTGAGCCGGGCCACGAGATGCAATTGCCCAGCGACGCCATCATCGTGGTGGAGGGCATCCACGGCCTGAACCCTGACCTGGTGCCGAACATCCCGCCCGAGTCGATCTATCGCATTTACATCTCGGCGCTGGCACAGCTGAACATCGACCATCACAACCGCGTGCCCACCACCGACTCGCGCCTGCTGCGCCGCATCGTGCGCGACGCGCGCGACCGGGGGTACAGCGCGCAGGGCACCATCGAGCGCTGGGAGAGCGTGCGCCGCGGCGAGGAGAACAATATCTTTCCGTATCAGGAGAACGCGGATGTGATGTTCAACTCGGCGCTGGCCTATGAGCTGGCAGTGCTCAAGCCGCTGGCGGAACCGTTGCTGCTGGGGGTCTCCTCGGGCACGCCCGCCGCGATTGAGGCGCGCCGTCTGCTCAGTTTCCTGCGTTGGGTGCGCCCCTGCTCGGCCGATCTGGTGCCCGGCAACTCGCTGTTGCGCGAGTTCATTGGCGGCTCGACGCTCAAGGATTTCCATTTCTAGGGCCGCGCGGCTGGCGGGCACAAGGCCCTGGTGAACACTCTTGTGGAGGAACAAAATGGTGCAACTCTACGGTCGATCGTGGACGCGAGAGCAGCTGGCCGCCTACGTGTCTGGCACGCAGTTGTGCGGCGCTGTGCGCCAGGTCGAGTACGCCGATGGGCTGGGGCGCGGCGTGCGGCTGGCCGAGTTCGACACCGGCACGGGCTTTCGCTTTGACGTGCTGCTGGATCGCGCGCTGGACATCGGCGCGGCCAGCTACCAGGGCATCCCGCTGGCGTTCGGCTCCAGCACGGGCATCGTGCACCCCGCCTACTATGACAAGGATGGCAAGCAGTGGCTGCGCAGCTTTGGGGGCGGCCTGATGTGCAGTTGCGGGATGACCTGTGTGGGCGGTCCCACGGTGGATGAGGGCGAGCCCCTGGGGCTGCATGGGCGCGTGTCCAACCTTCCAGCGAGCAACACCTGGGTGGACGACGGCTGGCGCGGCGATGAGCACGAGCTCTGGGCGCGCGGCAAGGTGCGGGAGACCGCCTTCTTTGGCGAGAATCTGTTGCTGACGCGTCGCGTCTCGGCCAACGTCGGCGAAAGCCGCCTGACGATACGCGACGCGGTGGCGAACGAGGGCAACCAACGCACGCCGCACATGATGCTCTATCACTGCAACTTTGGCTTCCCGCTCCTGGCGGAGGGCACGGAGCTCATCGCGCCCTCCAGGCAGGTGACGCCGCGTGATGCCGTGGCGGCCCCGGGGCTGGCCACGCACAACACCTGCGAGGCGCCCATCGCGGGCTACCAGGAGCAGTGCTTTTACCACGAGATGGCAGCCGACGACGCCGGCTATGTGACGCTGATGTTGGTCAACCGCGGCCTGTGCGAGGGTGCAGGGCTGGCCGCCTATGTGCGCTACCGCCAGGCCGAGCTGCCGCGCTTTATCCAGTGGAAGCAGGTGGGCGTGGGCGCCTACGTCACCGGCCTGGAGCCGGCCAACTGCTACGTGGAGGGGCGCGACAAGGACCGCGCGCGCGGCATCCTGCAGTTCCTGGAGCCGGGCGAGCAGCGCGAGTACGTCGTCGAGTTGGGCGTAGTGACCGGGCGCGAGTCCATCGACGCGTTGGCGAGCAAGATCAAGGCGTAGGGCCGCTTGGGAGTGCGTGCGCAGGGGCGCGTCCAGGCCCCTGCGCCGCTTTTTGGGGGGAGGTGAGCACATGCGCATTGCCATCATCTCGGACATTCACGATCACCTGGAGGCGCTGGAGCGCGTGCTGGCGCAGGTGCAGGATTGCGAGGCGCTGCTGTGCCTGGGCGATCTGTGTGCGCCCTTTACGATGCGCGCCCTCGCAAAGGGCTTCAGCGGGCCGATCCACGTCGTCTGGGGCAACAACGACGGCGACAAGCTGCTGCTGACGCAGGTGGCGGGCAGGGCCGACAATGTCACGTTGCACGGCGATTTCGCATTTGTGACGCTAAGCGGCCGCAAGATTGCCATGACGCACTACCCCGTGCTGGCCCGGGCGCTGGCCGCCGGGCAGCAGTACGACCTGGTCTGCTACGGGCACGATCACGAGCGCGCCGTGTCGCGGCAGGGGCGCACGCTGCTGGTGAACCCGGGCGAGGTGATGGGGCGCTTTGGCGTGAGCAGTCACGCCGTCTATGACACCGACAGGGGCGAGGCCAGCCTGGTGGAGGCGCCCGTCCAGACGATGCGGTCCTGAAACCGTGTGCGCCGCACCGCGTATAGAGCGTGATACGAGCGTTGGGGATCGCGCAGCCCCAAGCCGGAGTGACAGTGACGATCTCGACTGAGCAAGAACAGCTCTGGGTCTTGCAGGCACGCCAGGGAAACCAGGAAGCGTTCGCCAGGATTGTTGAGGCGTATCAGCGCCCCGTGTTCAACCTGGCCTATCGCATGCTGGGAAGCGTCGAGGCTGCGGAGGATGCTGCCCAGGAAACCTTTGTGCGGGCGTATGTGCGCTTGGATTCGTACGATCCGGCCTACAAGCTGGCATCGTGGATCCTGTCGATCGCCTCGCACCACTGCATCGACTGCCTGCGCAAGAGCAATGGCAGGCAGGTGTCGCTCGAGCAGATCGATGGCGCGCGCTGGATTCCCGATCCGCGGTTGCGTCCCGAAGAGCGCACCATGCGCGCTGAGCAGCGTCACGAAGTGCGCGAGCAGTTGCAGCGTCTGCCCGAGCAGTACCGACTGGTCGTGATCCTGCGCTACTGGCACGATATGTCGTACGTTGAGATCGCCAGGGTGACCGGCTCTACCGAGAGCGCCGTCAAGTCGCGGCTGCACCGCGCACGACTGATGATGGCCGACCTGCTGACCGAAGCCGAGCAGGCCGCGTCGGTGCCCGAGGGCGAGAGGAGGTTGACCGAAAGTGCAGTGTCAAACCGCGTCTGAGTTGATGTCTTTGCGATTGGATGGCGCCCTCTCGGATGACGAGGAGCGCGCGCTTGACGCTCACCTGGCTGTATGCGCGGCATGCAGCGCCGACTGGGCGCACATGCAGAGCGCCTGCGACGCGTTTTCGGCGTTGACGCTGGCCGAGCCGCCGGCGCAGTTCGCGGCGCGCGTCATGCAGCGCGTGCAGCGCCGCTCGCGCAGGCTGAGCCTGGCCAGGGCCGGGTTGAGCGTGCTGCTCGTGGCTCTGATGCTCTCGACGCTGTTCATCGCGCCTCTGCGCGCGCTGTTTTCGATCACCGAGAGCGTGAGTAGCGTGCCTGCGCTGATCAGCACGCTTGTGGGAGCGATCGTGGGCGTGGCCAGTGTCGCGGGCACGGTGCTGGGGGCGCTTCAGGTCGTTCTGAAGGCGCTCATCTCAAGCCCGACTTGGCTGGTGTTGGC
Organism: Anaerolineales bacterium UBA6128; assembly: GCA_002423325.1. Classification (GTDB taxonomy): domain Bacteria; phylum Chloroflexota; class Anaerolineae; order UBA1429; family UBA1429; genus UBA6128. The sequence goes on from DIVQ01000111.1 coordinate 9,412, forward strand.
CGGTTACCTGGCCATCTGTGCGGTTGTGGCGGTGACATGGGCCAGGCTGGCTTTGCGGCGGCCGCAAACCGATCGATAGTGCTGCGGAGGTGCGTGTGATGCGCAAAAAGTGGATTGTAACGATGGCGCTCGCGGTGCTGGCGTTGCTGCTGGGCGCCGGACCGGTGCTGGCCCAGGGCGGCAGCAGCAACGCGATCATCAATCGCGACTATGTGCTGGCAGAGGGCCAGACCCTCAACCAGGATCTGTTGCTGGTGGGCGGTTCGCTGCGGCTTGAGCGCGACAGCCATGTGGTGGGCAACGTGGTGGTTGCCGGTGGCGAGGCGCTGATCAACGGTCTGGTGGACGGTGACGTGGTGGTTCTGGGCGGCGGCACCGAGCTGGGGCCGAACGCCGTGGTGAACGGCGATCTGGTGGTGTTCGGGCAGTTGCATCGCAGCGAGCAAAGCCAGGTGCTGGGCAACACGGTGGAGGGGCTGGCCGCCAGCCAGGGGTTCAAGTACCTGCCGCGTGTGCTGGAGTATTTGCCCGGGGTCAGCAGGCTGGATGAGCCGGCCGACATCGTCGACCGCGGCGCCGAGGGCACGGGCGTGCTGGGTTCGCTGGGGGGCAACCTGCTGATGCTGGTGCTGGCCGTGCTGGCGGTGGCGCTGATGCCGCTGCCGCTCGAGTGTGTCGCCCGCACCCTGCGCCAATCGGCGCTGCTGAGCATCGGGGTCGGCATTCTGACCTGGGTGCTCGGCCTGATGCTGATGATTCTGCTGGCGGTGATCTGCATCGGCCTGCCGGTGGCGCTGGTGCTGCTGCTGGCCCTGATCCTGGCGCAGGTGCTGGGCTGGATCGCGGCCGGGCAGGTCGTGGGGCAAAAGCTGCTGGCGCTGCTCAAGGTCAAGGCTTCGCTGATGGGCGAGACGTTGGCCGGCACGTTCGTGCTGGGGTTGCTGGCCAGTATCCCGAGTGTGGGCTGGTTGCTGGCGATGGTGGTGTCGAGCTGGGGCGTGGGGGCGGTGGTGCTGACCCGCTTTGGCGCGCTGGAATACCCGGTCCCGGGAGCGGCCACGGCCGCACCTCCTGCCGACGCGCGCGCGACGATGCCGTTGACGCAGTTGCCGCCACAGCCGCCGGAGCGCGACACGCACGAAACCAAGCCGTTGGATCCCACTGCGGGCCAAGTTGGCGAAAGCGACGAACCGCGCTAGAATATCCGTAACGGACCACATCCCGGGGAGTTGTAATGCACTGGACTCCCCGGGGTGTCTTGTGTCTGGGCACAAAATGAATGAATTGTCATCTGGCGCTCTGCGCCGTTCATACGCACTTCATCTGGGTGGGATATACTGTGCACGTAAAGGCGAAGCGACGCCAGATGAATGAGGTACAGGGATCCGTGGCAACCAAGATTGCGCATATTCGAGAAGCGACCTACAACCCCGAACTGACGCTTCCGTCGGCCACGGCGCTCTACCTTGCGAGCAAGCGCCTGCTGGACTTGGTGCTGGCAGCGGTGCTGCTGGTGCTGTTGGCGCCCGTGATGGCGATCATCGCGCTGGCGATCCGGCTCGATTCGCCCGGCCCGGTCATTTTCAAGCAAAAGCGCGTGCTGGGTGACCAGCCGGCCGATGAGGAGCATCCGGAGGACAAGGTCTTTGAGTTCTGGAAGTTTCGCTCGATGACGCACAACGCCGATCAGACGGCGCACCAGCAGCATATGGCGCAACTGATCCACGGCAACGGCGTGCACGGCCCGGCGCTCAAGATGCACAAGCTGGCGCACGATCGCCGGGTGACGCGGGTGGGCCGCTTTATCCGCAAGACGAGCCTGGACGAGCTGCCGCAGTTGATCAACATTCTGCGCGGCGAGATGAGCTTTGTGGGGCCGCGTCCGGCGATCCCCTACGAGGTGGCCGAGTACAAGCCGTGGCACCGTGCGCGCCTGCAGGTGGCGCAGGGCCTGACAGGCCTGTGGCAGGTCAAGGGCCGCAACGACCTCTCGTTCAACGAGATGGTGCAGCTGGACATCGAGTACGCGCAGCAGCGCTCTTTCTGGCTCGACATCAAGATCATTTTGATGACGGTGCCAGCCGTCGTGATCGCGCGCAGCGTGCGCTGACACAGCGGCTGAATAGACCAGACGCGAGGCCTCGGGAGAGATCCCGGGGCCTCGTTTTTGTTGTGCAGAGGGTGAAAGAGGGGCCGGTTTGGCAACCGGCCGTCCCCGTGGGCCTGCAGCCGGGGCATTCTGCCCCGTTCCTCGCTGTTGCCGCGGCTACTTTCCGGCGGATGCCCGCTGCAGCCTGTAGCCGGGGCATTCTGCCCCGTTGCTCGCCGTTGCCGCGGCTACTTTCCAGCGGATGCTCGTTGCAGGTTGAGCGCCAGCAGGCGCGCCAGCACCTCTTCGTCGCTCAGGCCGGGCGGCCAGCCGTAGGCGGCGAACACGGCCGCGTCCAGGCGCTCGTGCGCCAACGCCAGCCAGGTGGGGCGCTGGTTGTACAGGTTGGTCAGCGTGCGCTTTTTCAGTTCGTCCTCGCTGGCGCCCGGTGGGTTGAGCCAGGCGTCGCGCTTGACCACCAGGTCGCGGGCGGCGTCGGCAATGGCCTGCACGCGCGGGTCGTCCTGTGGCTCCTGGCCGGGCGGCCATGGGAACGGGTAGGTCTCAAAGGTGGTGGTGGGGGTGTAGCGCGGGCGGTCCTCCAGTTGCGTGCCCATGCGCAGCGCCCAGAGCTCGTGCGGGCGCGCGTGCAGCACCCCGAAAAAGTAGTCGTCGTCGCGTGCAAAGACGATCAAGGCGTGATCGGCCAAAGTGGTTGCTGGCAGCCATGCGAACAACCGGTACTTCGCTACCGCAGGGCTGGTGATATAGCGGTTGTGCGCGACAATGTAGTCACGATAGCGCGGAGAGGGCCGCGCGTGTAGCCACCAGAGTTCGCGCTGTCGCGTCTCCGCTCTATCAACGCGCTCTGGCAGGACGACTTTCTTGATATGTTCGAATGGCGCCTCGTATAGAGCCGCTTCGCACAGCGGCATATTAACCCCAAAGTCGACTACCCATGTTTCGTCGGTTCTTCCCAAGAGTTGCCTTGCGTTTACGGAGCGCTTTACTACGTCTGAATTGGGGCGGTCGTTCGGATTCTGCTGCTTCAGCAGGTCGTTTGCGAGCGCAGCGGGTATGTCGAACGACCCCTTCTGTTGAGAGCCGTAGAAGCAAAGGTCTTGGTTCTCAACCAAACGCGCAGCGAGGACTAGGTTAACGGCAGTGGAAAGATCAGGATTGATCACCTTCACCCTGGCACCGTCGAGGTAACGTTCCTTTACTGCTCCATCGTCGAAGCCGACCATCGACACATGTACGGCAGCTCCATCTAGAATCCACGGTCTATCGCTCCACGCCATAAAGATGTCGCCCGTCTCCTTGATGCGCTCCAGCACGCGACGGTTGACGCCGCCTCGAATGCCCTGCGTCGCCAGCAGCCCCGCGCGTTTGGCCGCGCCGTGCTCGATCTGGGCGCGCGCCTTTTCGAACCAGTAGCACACCAGGTCCGCAAAGGCGGGCACGCGGTCTCTGTAGAGCGCGAACAGCGCCTCCACGTAGCGGTCGCCCAACTCCTGCCGTACCTTGTTGCCCCCCAGGAAGGGTGGGTTGCCGATGATGACGTCCGCGGCGGTCCATTCCGGCTCTACCGGTTGCCCCTCGGCGTCCCATGCCAGGATGGCGTCCATCAGCAGCACGTTGTGCAGCGGTTTCAGGATGGGGTCGCTGGGGTAGCCAAAGCCGTTCTCGCGCAGCCACTGCAAAAAGCCGATCCAGATGGTGGTCTGGGCCAGTTCGTGGGCGTAGGGGCTGATCTCGATGCCGTGCAACTGCGCCGGGTGCGGGGCCAGGCCCTCCAGCGGCTGTTGCAGCGTGCCGCCCAGCTCGCCGTAGAGCGCACGGGTCTCCAGCCACAGGTCCAGCAGCTCGCGCAGGGCAACATATAAAAAGTTGCCGCTGCCGCAGGCGGGGTCCAGCACCTGCACGCTGGCGAGTTCGCGCTGGTAGCCCTCGATCAGGGTGCGGATCTTGTCGAACAGGCGGTCGCGTTGGGCGGGCGTGCGCGCCCGGGCGCGCTGGTCGTCCAGCGCGCGCGCCTCGGCCTGCACCTCGGTCCAGCGGCGGCGCAGCGGCGCCATCAGCACCGGCTCCACGATGAGCAGGATGTCCTCGCGGCTGGTATAGTGGGCGCCGAGCTGCTTGCGCTTGGCGGGGTCGAGGCTGCGCTCGAACAGCGCGCCGAGGATGGCGGGCTCGATGCGGCCCCAGTCCAGCGCGCAGACCCCTGCGAGAATCTCGAGCGCCTCGTTGTCCAGCGCCAACGTCTGGGCGTCTTCGAACAGGCCGCCGTCGATGCGCGGGATAGGCTTGAGCAGGAACACTCCACCGGCACTCATGGCGGTGAACATCTCGCCCAGGTACTTGCGGAACGTGGTCGGGTTGCGCTGCAACTCGACTACGGTGCGGGTAAAGACCTTCTCAGGCAGGATCTCGACGTCCTCAGCGAACAGGCAAAAGAGCAGGCGGATGAGAAAGTGGGCGATCTCCTGGTCGTCCTCGCCGTGTGCGCGCAGGTTACGGGCCAGGTCGGCGAACTTTTGGGCGGCCTCCTGCGTGACGTCTTCGCGGTGGATGGGGGCGCGGAAGCGTTCAGGATCGCGGAACACGGCGCGCAGTTGGTCCAGCCCCTCCGGGGTGAGCAGGTCATCGAGCGTCAGGATGACCTCGCGGCGCACCGTATTGGTAAAGTTGGTGCGGATGACGATGGTGGCCATATCCGAGACGATCAGCAGCGGCGGGTTCTGCAGGGCCTCGCGGTATTGCAGCAGTTGTTGGTAGGCCTTGTCGAGGTTGGCGTCGGGGCCTTTGTACTCCCAGGCAAAGCAGCCGCGTTTCCAGACATCGGCGTAGCCCTCGCCGCCGCTGACCTTGGAGGCGCCGGCCTCAAAGGTGTACCAGTCGCCGTGGGGATCGGCCTCGGCGGGGGTCTTTTCGCCCACCAGTCGGCAGATGTCGATAAAGTGGGACTGCGCGGCCGAGCGCTCTTTGAGGTCGGCGGCGCGCCACTTGTGGTAAAAGTCCTGCGGCGTGAGTGTGTCGGGCATGCTGGGTCCTCTGGGTGGCGGGTCGTGGGGGCATTGTAGGAGGGGATTGCCGGTTTGGCAACCGGCGGTCCCTGTGGGCCTGTAGCCGGGGCATTCTGCCCCGTTCCTCGCTGTTGCCGCGGCGACCAGTCTGTTGCTGTGCGTGGGGGGGGGCGGTCCAGTAGCCCAACGCGGACACTTGCGGTACACTATGTGCGGAGAGGTGCCCGCATGTCCGTACGGCCAAGGCTGCGAACCCCGCTGCCCCTGATCCTCGTCGGCGTGCTGCTGTTCCTGCAACTGGTCTCGCCGGCGCCCGTGGTGCTGTTCGCGCCGGTGGCGTTGGCGAGCACGTTGGGGGTGGCGCCGCCCCCGGCCGCGCCTGAACGGAATCGAGCCGCTCACGGTCAGCCGAAGGCGGCGCTCCGGCGCTCGCTATTGCTCTGGCGCTCGCCAGTACTCTGGCGCGCTACCACAGCCCGCTCAGCAGGCCGTGCAGCCACTCCCAGAACGATGGTCGTTGCTCAGGCGTCGGCGTTGGTTGGGCCGGGGCGGGCGTCGGGTCGGTCTCGGGCGGCGGCGCCTCGACCACGTCAGATGGCAGCACTCGGTAGGCAGCGTTCCCCTGCACGACGATCACCTCGGTCCCCAGCGCCAGGTAAGGCCCCCAGCCCGGATTGGCGCGCAGCAGCTCGTAGTAGCGCGCGCTGCCAAAGGGGACTGCTTCGGTGCGCATCGCCGCGTCCCAGGTGGTATCGGTCCAGATGCCGTCGCGGAGGACAAAGGTGCGGGCGCCCACCGCGCGTACCTGCTCGACCGCGGGCTGCTCGGCCACTTCGGCTCTGCGCATAGACTCTTGTGCCACGGCCTTGTCTACGGCCGCCTCGCCTGAGA
>DIVQ01000213.1 GCA_002423325.1 Anaerolineales bacterium UBA6128
CCAGCCTGCTTTAGCAGGCTTTGCAGCGCAGGCCCCGGCTTCAGCCCGGGCCGTCGCCGGCGACGGGGGGGGCTTTTTCAGTGCCCTCCTAGGGCCTTGTGCCCGTCCGCACGATGCGATCGCCCACGAGGGGCTAGGCTACACCAACTGCCGCAACTCCTACCGCAACGCCTTTTTCACGCCGGCGATGATCGCGTCCACGTTCGGAATCGCCGCGTCCTCGAGCGTCTCGGCCATCGGCACAGGCACATCCAGCGCCGCCACGCGCACCATCGGGCCATCCAGCCAGTCGAAGGCCGCTTCGTTGACCAGCGTGAACAGTTCGCTGATCACGCTGCTGGTCTTGTAGGCCTCGGTCACGCCCACCAGACGGCCGGTCTTGCGCACCGACGCCACCACCGTCTCGAGATCCAACGGCTTGAGCGTGCGCAGATCGACCACCTCGGCGCTGATGCCCTCTTCGGCCAGCTTGTCCGCCGCCTCGAGCGCGCGCAGCACCATACGCGAGTACGAGACGATCGTCACGTCGCTGCCCTCGCGCTTGACATCTGCCACCCCCAGCGGGATGACATAGTCCTCGGTGGGCACATAGCCCTCTTCCTTGTACAGCATCTTGTGCTCGATGTACATCACCGGGTTGTCATCGCGGATGGCCGCCTTGAGCAGGCCCTTGGCGTCATACGGCGTGGCCGGCATCACCACATAGATGCCGGGAAAGTGCATCCAGAGCGCTTCCAGGCTCTGTGAGTGGTGCGCCGCGATCGAGCGGCCCGCGCCACCTTCGCTGCGAATCACCATCGGCACCTTTGTCTTGCCGCCGAACATATAGCGGTTCTTGGCGCCCTGGTTCGCGATCTGGTCCATTGCCAGCGGCGTAAAGTCGACGTACATGATCTCGGCTACGGGACGCAGCCCCGTCATCGCCGCGCCCACCGCAGCGCCGCCGATCAGCGCCTCCGAAATGGGCGTATCCTTGATGCGCTCGCCACCGAACTCGTCGAACAGGCCGCGCGTGGCGCCGTACGCGCCACCATACAGGCCCACGTCCTCGCCCATCACAAACACGGCCGGATCGCGCAGCATCTCTTCGCGCATGGCGTCGCGCAGCGCCTGCCAGTAGGGGATCTTTTTCAGGCCCGGGTCGTTGGCCGCCTCAGAGGCGCGGACGCGCATTCGCAGCCGGCGCTCGGCCTCGATCTCGGCCGGCGTGGGCGCCGTGAGCACGTACACGTCCTTCTCGACATCCTCGGCGGGCGGCATGGGCGAATTGAGCGCGAACTCGGTCGCTTTCTCGATCGCCTCCACCGCGGCATCCTCCACCGCGTCCAGCTCCACCTGTGTCGCCATGCCGGCATCCAGCAGACGTTTGCCAAACACGACCAGCGGGTCGCGGTCGTGCCAGCTCTGCTCCTCTTCCTTGCTGCGGTACTTGCGCGGGTCGGAGCGCGAGTGCCCGTACCAGCGGTAGGTCTTGCACTCCACCAGCGTGGGCCCCTCGCCGCGGCGGGCGCGCGCCAGCGCTGCCGACACCGCCTCGTACACGGCCATGGGGTCCATCCCGTCCACCACCACGCCCGGCATGTCGTACGCCGCGGCGCGCGCCGCGATGTCGGGCGTCGGACTCACGTTGTTGAACGGCACCGACATGCCGTACAGGTTGTTCTCCACCACATAAACCACGGGCAGCTTCCATGCCGACGCCATGTTGAGCGACTCGTGAAAGTTGCCGGTGTTCGAGGCGCCATCGCCGAAAAAGCAGACCACGCAGCGATCCATGTCCTGCATCTTCATCGACAGCGCCGCGCCCGTGGCCACTGGGATGTTGCCACCCACGATGCCCGTCGCCCCCAGGTTGCCCTTTTCGACGTCGGCGATGTGCATCGAGCCGCCGCGCCCGGCGCAGTAACCGGTAACGCGCCCGCACAGCTCGGCCATCATCTTGTTGAGGTGCATCTGCTTGGCCTCGGCGCCCTCTGCCAGACTGTCGCCACGCGCGTGGCAGTGCCCATGCCCGCGGTGCGTGCTGGTGATCAGGTCGTCGTCGCGCAAGGCCTCCACCGCGCCCACGGCCACGCCCTCTTCGCCCGCGTACAGGTGCGAGGCCCCCTTGATGATGTTCTGCCCCAGCAAGTCATAGACCTTGTCCTCGAACAGGCGTATCTCCCACATGCGACGCAGCATGTCGAGCAGTTGATCTCTGGAGAGCTCCGGAATCGCATCCTGGGCAAGCGCATGAGCGGTCGATTGTTCAGTCATCTTTACCTCGACAGGTTTGTTACGGATGCTCTTCCGGGCACCCGGTAGGTTTCTATCCCGGTCCTGAGACCGAGCCTATGGCGCGCGATCCACATCAGGCGCTAGGCCAGACGCGTCATCCACACTTTGCCATACACGGCCTTGATCTGCTCAAAGCTGGGCATGATGGTGCCGTCGAGCATGGCCGCCGCCGTTCCGGCAGCCGTGGCCCAGCGCAACACCTCGTCGGCGGGGAGCCCGCGCATCCAGGCCCACAGTCCGCCGGTGTGCAGCGCATCGCCGGCGCCCACTGCGCTGATCTCCTGAATCGCAGGCGGCGTTGCCCGCCAAATGGCCGCGCCACACACGGGTGGCGCGCCATCTACGGGTGGCGCGCCATCTTCAGATGCCGCGCTCTCAGCATAGGCCGCGCCTTTGGCGCCCAGCGAGAGCAGCACGCGCTGCGGTCCCAGCGCCAGAATCGCGCGCATTCCGGCCACGATCTCGTCGTCGGTGCCAAACGGGAGTCCGGTCAGTTCGACCGCTTCGATCTCGTTCGGCTTGAGCCATTCGGGCGCCGCCAGGCATCCCAGCCGCAGAGCGGGCTCGCTGGTGTCGAGCGCAGCCCAGGCGCCTTGCGCGTGCGCAGCGCGCACCAGGCGTGCATAGGTATCATCCGGCGCACCGGGAGGCAGACTGCCGGAAAACACACAGCCATCGCCTCGCTGCAGCCTTGAGCGCAGCAGGGTCTCAAACGCGGCAACGGTCGCTTCGCCCGCGGTGGGCCCCGGTTCGTTCAGCTTGGTCGTGACGCCGCGCGCCTCGTCGATCACCGTGATGTTCGAGCGCGTCTCGCCCTCGGCCTCCAGGAAATCACAGGTCAGACCCCAGGCGCGCAGCCCGGCCAGCATCACCTGGCCATAGACGCCGGCAATCAATCCCATCGTCACCGAGGGGATCTCCAGCTCGCGCAACGCGACCGACACGTTGATGCCCTTGCCCGAGTAATCGGTGCGTGAATGTCGGGCGCGGTTGAGCGCCCCCACCGTCACCTCGGGAAAGTGCATCGTGCGGTCCATCGTTGGGTTGAGCGTCACCGTGTAGATCACGCGCGCCCTCCACCGTCCTCGGCGCCCCCGGTTTCGCCCGGCACGGTGTCGCTGCCCGAGACCTGCGGCCGATTTGAGGCGCCCGCAGCCCCGGCAGCACGTTCGGTCACACGCGGCTGTTCGCCGTGCAGCAGCCGTTCGTAACGCGCCAGCACAGCCCGACCCAGCGGCTCGTCGGGCGCGATGCCGCTCACGGCCTCCAACGTGGCCGTGATGCCCTCCGTGCGGATACGCGTCTGCAGTTGCTGCGCCAACGCGTCCTCGCGCGCGTCGTAGGCCAGACCGGCGGCGATGGCCCAGGCCAGGCAGTTCGGCGCCACGCCGGCCCGTTCAGCGACGCGTGCCGCGCCCACCAGGCGATCGTCGGCTGCCAGCTTGCGCAGCGGATCGCGCGCCAGCCGCACCACCGGATCCGCCAGCACCCGATTGGCAAAGCGCTTGAGCAGATCGGTCACATGTGCGCGCAGCCAAGCCTCGTCGGCCCCGTAGGTCGCCACAATGCCGGCGATGGCCTCTTCCAGCGCACAGTTCAGGATCGGGCGCACGACCTCGTCCTCGAGCGCCTCATAGCCGAGACGGTAACCGCGCCGATAGCCCAGGTAGGCCAGGACCGCGTGCCCGGCGTTGTGCAGATACAGTTTGCGCGCGGTGTAGAGCCCGAAATCGTCGCACACCTGCATTCCCACCACCTGTGGAACCGGCCCCACAAAGCCGGCGCGATCCACGGGCAGCTCCTTATAGGGCTCGGCGATGATGAGCGAGGGATCCTGCGCGCGCAACTCGGCGGGCAGCTCGGGCACCATGCGCCCGATCACCGTGTCGACAAAGCCGATTCGCTCGGCCAGGTATTCCTGTGCCTGGGGCGCCGCCTCGGCCAGGTTCTCGCGCACCAGGCCACGCAGCACGTTCGCGGCGCCCTTCAGGTTCTCACAAACAATGATGTTCAGCGGCGCCGCCACACCCCGCTCGGTGCGCTGCGCGATGCCCCTGGCCAGCGCCGGCGCGATGTGCGGCAACACGCGCGCACCCACCGCTGTCGCGCCCAGTGTGGCTTCCGCCACAACGCCCGCCACCGCCTCCAGGTCGCCGCTCAGCACGCCGTCTACGGGGCCTACGGTCAGCTCTTCCGTGCCGGCGTTGGTCACCAGCCGCAACGTATAGTGGCCGCGCGCGCGCAGCGCACCGATCAGCGGCGCGTCGATATCAACAAAGGTCACGTGGTAGCCCGATTCACAGAACAACTGCCCCAGGAATCCGCGCCCCACGTTGCCGGCGCCAAAGATGACGGCCCTGGGAGGTGCCGCCGTTTCAGCATTCACGTCAGTGCATCTCCTGCCCGCCGGTCACATTGATGGCCTGGCCGGTCATATACGAAGCATCGTCCGAGGCGATGAACGCCAACACGTTGGCCACATCCTCATAGACGCAGCCGCGCCCCAGCGGCACCTGCGAGAGGTACTTTTCGCGGACCTCTTCCACACTGATGCCCCAGCGCTTGGCGTACTGCTCATACAGGCTGTCGACCCACAGCGGCGAGTCGAGCAAGTTGCCGGGGCAGATCGCGTTCACGCGGATATTGTGCTCGGCCAGCTCCAGCGCCAGGCTTTGGGTCAGCCCGATGCCGCCAAACTTGCTGGCCGCGTAGGCCGAGTTCTTGCTGCTGCCCTTCTTGCCCGACTTGCTGTTGATCTGGACGATATTGCCGCTCTTTTGCGCGATCATCACCCGCGCAGCGGCGCGCGCCACGTTGAAATAGCCCACCAGGTTGACCTCGATCACTTTGCGCCAGCGCGCCGGATCGAACTCGGTGATCGCGCCAGACATCAGGATGCCCGCGTTCGACACGCAAACATCCAGCCGCCCGAACTCGGCCACGGCACGGTCGACCATGGCATCGCACTGCGCGGCGTCGGTCACGTCGGCGTGCACCGCGATGGCGCGCACGCCGTGCTGTGTAGTGATGGCCTCGGCCACCGCAGCCGCCTTGTCATCCAGGATGTCGGCCACCACCACGTCAGCGCCCTCGCGCGCCATCCGATGCGCCAGCGCCTCACCCAGGCCCTGCCCCGCGCCGGTCACCAGCGCGACTTGACCCGCATATCGTTTGACCTCGCTCATGGCAGCAGCTCCTTGAGGAACTCGCGCTCAGCCTCCACAGTCCACGACTCGTTGGGGCCCAGCAACGCGTATACCTCGGGCAGAACGGTCTTGAGGTCGGAGAGCGCTGTGATCGGAAAGTCCAGGATCTGCGGATAGACGACGATCTTGCCGGGATAGGTCTGGTTCATCACGCCCTCGATCCCCAACTTTGTGTCGTTCAGGCCACTGACGGCCGCAACCGACAGGTTGGGGTTGAGTTCGCCCGATTCGGCGGCGTTGAGCATGTTGCGCAGGTCACGGATCATCGAACCGCTGGAGCCGGTGAAACGCAGCCCCTTGCTGGCCACCAGCCGCACGTCGATCGGGGCCTTGGTGCCCGTGGGCAGACCGGCAAAGATGTTCATCACACCGTCTTTGGCCATCAGGCTCACCGCGCCCGCCACGACATTGGCGCTGGGCGCCAGAACCACGACGTCATCGTAGCCTTCGCCACCCGTCATTGCCAGCAGATCCTGGTTAAAGGCCGCGCCCGACTTGCCTTCAGGGGTGCGCAGCGAGATCTCTGTCGTGGCCTTTTTGGCCTCGATCAGCTGTGCGTACTTTTGCTCCACCACCGCCAGACGCTCCGGCACCAGGTCAGTCGCCACGATCTGGCGCGGGCCCTCGGCAGCCTGCAACGCGCGCTGCACGTGCATCTGCCCCATCGGGCCGGCCGCGCCGATGAACACCGCGCGTCCGCCCGCCTTGAGCTCGGTGCGGATGGGGCGATAGGCCGAGCCGATCTCGTTGGTCGTCGTGCCGGTCAGGTAGATGTTGTCATAGTGCAGGCGGCCGACATCCACCATCACAGGGCCATTCATCTTGTTGGGCGTCACGAACGCGATCACCGCGCCCTTGCGCGCCATCGGCTCGATGATCTCGTAGGCCGTCGGCTCCGGGTCGATGAACACAATGTCGTCGAAGCCCTGGTGGTCGCTCGAGCGCATGAGGCGCGGGTAGGCGTCGTCGGGGCTCGTCAGGATCTCTGTCAGCAGGAACTTGTCCGCATCCATCCGCTCGCGCAGTTCCTGGAGCATCGGAAAACGCACGCCGGTCGTCCAGATGTGCGCCGGCGGGTTGGCCGGATCGTAGGGTTGCCCCAGCGTGTACTCGGTAGGCGCATAGGGCCCCACGATCAGCACGTTGCCGCCCGGCTTCCACTTGTCGCGATAGGGCACATCGTACGAGGCGACCACACAGGCCCATGGCTCGGTGAGCGCCGCCTCGGCATAGCCGGTGGTCGGCTGCACGGGCAACAGGTAGCAGCCCTCATCGCCTTCAAGCATCTCTTCGCCGATCACATTGTACTGCGACAGGCCACCCTGCAGCGCATAGCCATAGGCCAAGCCTATGCCGTGGAAATAGACATCCGATTGGGCGATGAAGCGATCCCCCACCTTGAACTTGTCCTTGAGTTGCTCGCCCACCTTGACGACCGTGAGCGCGACCTCGTGGCCCATCACCACCGGATTGGCCCGCATATCGCGGCCGTTCAGGCGCGGATGGGTCTCGCCTGCCCTGACGATCTTTGTGTCTGAAAAGCAGAGTCCCACCGCATCGTGACGCACCAGCAGCTCATCCGCATGAATACTCGGCAGCGGCTCAACGATGGGCTTGTCGTCAACGCCCAGATTCTCCAGGCCAGCGCCGTACAGCGGCCAGAGCCAGCTCTGCGCAGGCAGCTGCGCCGTACCCTTCTGATAGGCTTCCAGTTTGGCAGTATCGGTTGTCATTGCAGTTCTCCTTATGCTGACATCGCAGCGCCGACCCTTGGCCGACGCCCGGAACGTATCGGCTCAAGCTAGGCGATGCCCAGCTGCTTGCGTCGGTAAGCCTCATCGGGACGCGTGTGAATGCGGTCGACGGCCTCCTCGGTCATGAACAGCGGGCCACCGAAGGCATAGGTGCCGGCCAGGATGCGGCAGGTCTTGACGCACATGGCCGAGATGTTGTCGACTTCTTTGGGCGAATCGCCCAGCGCGATGAGCCCATGGTTCTGCATCATGATCACCTTGGGCGGCGCGCCAAAGGTGTCGGCGTGGCGGCGGAAGGCGTCGCGCACGGCGCGCGCCAGCGGCAGGCCCGGATCGGTATAGGGCACAAACGCCGGCGCCGGCCCGCACACCACGATCTCGTCGGGGAACAGCCGTCCCGCCAGCGCGCGTTCCGCGCCCTGCGAGCAGGTCAACGCGTTAACTGCCACGGGGTGCGTGTGCCCCACAAAGCGTGCACCGGCCTCGGCCAGCGCCAGCGCGTGCAGCACCGTCTCAACCGAGGGCTGGCGCGCATTGGCTGGGTCTACCTTGGCCTCCTGCAACGCCGCCTTGAGCGCAGCGTCGCTCAGCTCGCCTTTTTCGGCCAGGGCACACACCGGCGCCAGGCGAACCTGCACAAACCCGCTCGCGTCGATCGTGCCGAGCTGCGTGCCACTCCCCTTGACCCAGAAGGTGCCCGCGCCGTCACCGGCCTCGTCACATAGCGCCGACGTGTTGCCCTCGCCCAGAATCACCAGATCGCGTTCGGGCCGACCCAACGCGCGCGACATGGCCACAAGGGCTTCCAGAACTGACTGTGCGTTTGACATACCTCTCCTGACTGCATACTAAAGTAGCTGCGAAGAGTCCGGCCCTCGTCGCCTGTTCACGGGCGGGAGACCGCGCTGGCCTCTTCGCCACTACAGGCAGCGCTAGGCCCCGGGATACCNNCCGCCCGTGGCCGCCTTTTCGCGCTCGGCGCTGACCTTGGCGTAATAGCCGCTCGCGCGGTAGGCCGCCAGCGGATCGGGCGCGAGGCCCATCTCTTCGCGCACCTGCGCCAGCAACGGCCGCACGTCGGTGCGGTAGGCCGCCTGCAGCGTCTCCTCGGCCGTCACGATATCTCCCTCGAGCTGCGCCTTTTTCAGCGTGGTCCGATCGATGATCAGTGCCTGCGCGTAGGCCATCTGCACATTGACCACCGACTGGATCATCGACTCGATCTTGGGCTTTAGATTGACGCTCTCATCGATCATGTAGGCCACGTTCATCTCGACCTTGGGGTCGCGCGCGCCGTCCACCAGTTCGTTGTAGATNNGTGCGACTGGTCAATCATGTAGGCCACGTCGCGGGCACAGGCGCGGGTGCTCTGGTCCATCTCGCCATCCACCAGCTCGTTGTAGATCAGGAACAGCTCGTAGGGGTTGATGGAGCCGACGGTGAGGTCGTCGTCGCCGAACTTTTTGGCGTTAAAGTGGAACCCGCCCAGACGTCCCTCATCCAGGAGCAGCGCCACGATCTGCTCGATGTTGGTGCCCAGCGGATGGTGCCCCAGGTCGACCAGCACCTGCGCACGGCTGCCCAGTTTCTGGCACACCAGCATCGACATGCCCCAGTCGCCCAGGTCGGTGTGGTAAAAGGCCGGCTCAAAGAACTTGTATTCGACGAGCATGCGCATCGTGGTCGGCATGGCCACATAGACCTGCGCCAGCGACTCGACCATACGGTGCATCCGGGCGCGGATGCTGTCCTGCCCGGGCGTGCTGGTGCCATCGGCAAGCCAGAGGCTCAACAGGTCGGAGCCCACCGTCTTGGCGATGTCTACGCACTCGAGCATGTGGGCCACAGCCTGCTTGCGCACGGCCGGGTCGGCGTTGGTGACGCTGCCGAGCTTGTAGATATCGTCTTGGAAGAGGTTGGGGTTAATGGCGCCGAGCTTGAGCCCAAGCGACTCGGCATAGGACTTGAGCTCGGCATAGTCCGAGAGCTTGTCCCAGGGGATGTGCAGGGCCACCGAGGGCGCCACACCGGTGTGCTTGTGCACCTGGGCGGCGTCGGCGATCTTTTCAAACGGAGTGCGCGCCGCACCCGGCTGCGCAAAGACCGCAAAGCGCGTGCCCGAGTCGCCATAGCCCCAGGACGGCGTCTCGATCCACTGCGCTTTGAGATCAGCCTTGATGGCCTCCACGTCCAGGCCTTTGTCCGTCAACTCTGCCGCCAACAATCGGTAACGCTCAGATTCAGCCATCTCTGCTCCCTCCGTGGTTCGCCGGGCGCCCGCCCGGCCTCTTGTTCGCAAATGCGCCCACCCGTGGCGCGACGGAATTCGCCGCGCCCGAACCAACCAGAAACCGCAGGGCTAAGCCACCAGCACCTCGATGCCCCGCTCGCGAAGCGCCGCTACAATCTCTGGCGCTGCCGACTCGTCAGTCACCACGCGTTGTATCTCGTCCACCGACAGCAGGGGCGCAAAGGCCACCTTGCCCAGCTTGCTGCCATCAACCAGCACAGTGACCTCACTCACCAGTGAGGCCAGCTTGCGTTTGAGCGCCACCTCGTCGGGGTTGGCATCGGTCAGACCCTGCTCGAGCGTCAGCCCGCGCCCGCCGATAAAGGCCATCCGCAAGTTGCCCTGCCCCAGGATCTCGCTGTCCCACGGCCCCACCAACGAGGCCGCCTCCGGCCAGAGCCGTCCCCCCGGCATTATCACCGAGATGCCGGGCGAGTGCAAAAGCTCCAGAGCGATGTAGAGACCGGTCGTCAGCACAGTCAAGTCTCGTCGCGTCGCAATGCGCCGCGCGAGGTGCCACGACGTCGTGCTCGCGTCCAGCACAACCGAATCGCCATCGGCCACCAGCGCGGCAGCCGCCGTCGCGATGCGCTCCTTCTCCGGCAGGTGCAACCGCTGACGCACCGCAAACGACAACGCACCATCGCTGCTGCGCACGGGCACCGCCCCGCCATGGGTGCGCACAAGCGCGCCCGCACGCTCAAGAGCGTTCAGGTCGCTGCGCACGGTCACTTCAGACACGCCCAGCCGCTCACTCAGGTCAGCAACCGACACACAGCCGGCCTGCTGCAAGACCTGCGCGATGACCTCCAGGCGTTCCGGGCGGTAAAGGCGTCGAGGCATCTGCGTACTTTGCTTTACTTTCGTTTCGCTTTACACACTTTCTATATGAAGTATATCACAGCTTCCGCAGCCCGTCAAGACCTCGGGGCCGCCCATCACCCGCACCCCCAACTCAGGCTCCATGCCATCACCGCCCCTCCCCCACTGTGAAGAGCCGCAGGCGTGTACTCACGCCAAGGGCGTGGGTTGGCGCCTACACATACAGCCCCTCTCCCGCTGGGAGAGGGGCAGGCGTGTACTCACACCGGGGTGAGGGATCTGCCCCCGCTTGGCTGAGGGACTCCGCCCGCGGACCTTGACGCGCTCCCCCGCCGCTTTTTTGACAAGTCGCCTTCCTTACGGTACAATGCCTCTTTGCTGGACTGATGCATCTCGCACGGCATGCCGCATCGGTCAACGTTCGCGGAGGCTAGACAACACTATGTATGCAGTCATAGAGAGCGGCAGTAAGCAATACAAGGTGACCGTCGGCGCGATCGTCGACGTCGAACTCTTGGACGTCAAGGTCGGCGACGTTCTGCAGTTGGATCGCGTGTACATGGTCGCCGACGACGCGAACGTCCAGATCGGCAAGCCGGTGCTGGAAAACGCCAGCGTATCCGCCACAGTGCTGGGACACGGCAAGGCCGCGAAGGTCATCATCTTCCGGCACCGCGCCAAGGAGCGCTATCGCCGCAAGGCAGGGCATCGCCAGCAGTACACCCGGCTGCGCATCGACGCGATTTCGGCCTGATACGCGATCGCGTGATCGCACGCTTCAGCCACTGTCTGGTGGCTCAGCTACTCGTTAGTAAGGAGAGCGCACTCATGGCACACAAAAAGGGCGGCGGAGGTCAGGCCGATACCCGCGATAGCAAACCCAAGATGCTCGGCGTCAAGCGCTACGGCGGCGAGGCCGTCAATGCTGGCACCATCCTGGTCCGCCAGCGTGGCACGCATATCCTGCCCGGCACTAACGTAGGTCTGGGCCGAGACGACACGCTGTTCGCCATGATCAGCGGCTATGTCAAATTCGAGCCCCACTCCAAGAAGCGTACACAGGTGTCTGTATACCCTGAAAGGGTTGACTAATATGAAGGACAAAATCCACCCGAAGTACTATCCCGAGGCCAAGGTGACCTGCGCTTGCGGTAACACCTTTACCGTTGGCTCGACCAAGGAAGAGCTGCGCACCGAAGTCTGCAGCAAGTGCCACCCCTTCTTTACCGGCCAGCAGCAGCGCATCGTCGACACCGAAGGGCGCGTAGACGCCTTTACGCGGCGCATCAGCGTCTCTGACTCGCTGCGCACCGAAGCCGCCAAGCGCTCCGAAGCCCGCGCCAAGCGCGCAATGGCCCGTCGCCTGGTCGAGATCGTCGATGAGGATGAGTCCGTTACGCCCATCGCGACCGAAGAAATCCTCGGTGAGTCGGACGAACAGTCCAAGTAACGCGTTCAGCCGCGACCACACAGGGGCAGAGCAATAGCTCTCTGCCCCTTTTTCATAAGCAGAGGGAGGGCACAGACGGTGGGCCAGTTCAACTATGGCGGGCAGGCCGTGATCGAGGGCGTGATGATGCGCGGCGCGAACGAATGGGCCGTGGTCGTGCGCGCCCCCTCCGACGAGATCATCGTCAAGCGCCAGCCCCTCACCGAGGCCGTCTACCGCCGCCCCTTTTTCAAGCTGCCCTTTGTGCGCGGCCTCAGCATGCTGTGGGACTCGCTCGGCCTGGGCATGCGCGCGCTGATGTACTCGGCCGACGTCGCCATGCAGGACGAGGATGGCACACAGGAGGCCAGCCTGTCGGGTCCCCTCGCCTGGGGAACCGTCGCGCTGTCGCTGGCGCTCGGCATCGGGCTCTTTTTTCTGCTCCCCACCTTTCTGATCAGCCTGTTGGACCGCGCCATCTCTTCGACCTTTCTCAGCGTGCTGGCGGAGGGCCTGGTGCGCCTGGGCATCTTTATCGGCTACCTGGCGCTGATCGGCCTGATGCCCGACATTCGCCGCGTGTTTGCCTACCACGGCGCCGAGCACAAGACCATTAACGCCTACGAGCATGGCGCCCCGCTCACGCCCGAGTCGGTGGCCGCCTTCCCGCGCGCCCACACCCGCTGCGGCACCGGCTTTTTGCTGATCGTGCTGATCATCTTTGTGCTGCTCTCGCTCGTCATCGGGCGCCCGGCTTTCTGGCTGCGCCTGCTCTCGCGCCTGGTGCTCATCCCGATCGTGGCCGGCATCTCGTACGAGGCGCTCAAGCTCAGCGCGCGCTACTATGACCGCAGCGCCCTCGTGCGCGCGCTCGTGGCCCCGAACCTGGCGCTGCAACGCCTCACCACGCGCGAGCCCGACGCCGCCATGCTCGAGGTCAGCATCCGCGCGCTCCAGGAGATCCTGCAATCCGAGGGCCTCGAACAGCCGCCTGCTGCCACGGCCTGACCCTCAAGGAGACACGCCATCATGTCTACCCCCGAAGAACTGCTCGCCAAAGCCAACCAGCCCTCTGCCGAGGCCATGCGCCTGCACCCCTTCTACCGCGGCAAGGTGCAGACCGCGCTCAAAGTGCCCGTGCGCGACCTGGGCGATTTCGCCATCTGGTACACCCCCGGCGTCGCCGCCCCCTGCAAAGCCATCGCCGCCGACCCCGAGTTGGTTTACGAGCACACCAACAAGGGTAACACCGTGGCGGTGGTCTCTGACGGCACGCGCGTGCTGGGCCTTGGCGACATCGGCCCCAAGGCTGGCCTGCCAGTGATGGAGGGCAAGGCGCTCCTCTTCAAGTACCTGGGCGGCGTCGACGCCGTGCCGATCATGCTGAGGACCAAGTCGGCCGAGGACATCATCCGTACCGTGCGGCTGATCCAGCCCGGCTTTGGCGGCATCAACCTTGAGGACATCGCACAACCAAAGTGCTTCGAGGTGCTCGACACGCTGCGCGCCGATCCCGAGATGGAGATACCCGTCTTTCACGACGACCAGCAGGGCACGGCCACCGTCATTCTCGCGGGACTGCTCAACGCCTGCAAGCTCACCAACCGCTCGCTCACGGAAGCGCGCTTCGCTATGATCGGCATGGGCGCCGCCAACGTCGCCACCGTCAGGCTGCTGCTGGCCAGCGGCGTCAGCCCGCAGCAGATCGTGGCCTGTGACAGCCGCGGCATCCTGCACCGCGAGCGCGCCGACGTGGCCGCCGAACAGCACGAGTTCGCCATCAAGTGGTTCCTGTGCGAGCACAGCAACCCCGATGACTTGCGCGGCGGCATCGCCGAGGCCATGCGCGGGGCCGACATTTGCATTGCTTTGGCCAAGCCGGGCCCCGGCACCATCCGGCCCGAGTGGGTCAGCGCCATGGCCCCGCAGAGCATCCTGATGGCCTGCTCTAACCCCACACCCGAGATCTGGCCCTGGGAAGCCAAAGGCGCCGGCGCGCGCATCGTGGCCACCGGCCGCTCCGACTTTGCCAACCAGGTCAACAACTCGCTCGGTTTCCCCGGCATCTTTCGCGGGGCGCTCGATGTGCGCGCGCGCACCATCACCGACGGCATGTGTTTGGCGGCGGCAGAGGAGTTGGCGCGCTGCGGCGAAGAGCAGGGACTGGACGACGAGCATCTGCTGCCCGACATGCAGAGCGCCGAGATCTACCCGCGCGAGGCCGTGGCCGTCGCCATGCGCGCGCAGGAAGAGGGTGTGGCGCGCCTCACGGCCACCCGCGAAGCCCTGTACGCCACAGCCGAGGGCATGATCCGCGAGGCTCGCGAGCAGGTAGCGCTGATGATGCGCGAGGGGGCGATCAAGCCGGTTCCCTGAGCGTCGCCGCCAGGTCACTGGCGCCGACGGGCACAAGGCCCCATGCTACATCAGTGACACCGAGTGGGGCGTCCCGCCTTCGTCGGTTGGATAGCCTGATCTGGGCGTCGCCGCGTGCCGCCCTGAGCGCATCGAAGGGTCTCAGCCACCGAATAGCGACGTGCCCCGGTCCCAGCCCCCTTCAGGTGGGAGCGCCCGAACAGACGGCCTTGGCCTATAGCACCGCCACCGGCCCGTCCACCACCACACTGCCAGCCTCCAGCACCACCACGCGGCTGCAGAGCGCGCGCACCATCGCCAGGTCGTGGGTGGCAATGACCATCGTCTGCGGCAGGCTGCTCAGCAGCGCCAGCAACGCGCGCCGTCCGCCAGGATCCAGCCCCGCCGACGGTTCGTCCAACGCCAGGATCGCGGGCCGCATCGCCAGCACTGTGGCGATCGCCACCCGCTTCTTTTCTCCCAGGCTCAGGTGCTGCGGCATCCTGTGCTCGTAGCCGTGCGCGCCAACCTGCTGCAGCGCCCAGGCCACTCGCTCGCGCACCTCTGCTTCGGCCAGGCCCATATTGAGCGGGCCAAAGGCCACGTCGTCGAACACCGTCGGGCTGAAGAGCTGATCGTCGGGGTACTGGAACACCAATCCCACCTGAGCACGAATCGCGCGCACGGTCTTGTCGTTGAGCGGTTGACCCGCCACTCGCACCGCAGCCTGCCCGTGGGCGCGCTCGGGCGCACGCAGGATGCCGTTCAGATGCAGCAGCAGCGTCGACTTGCCCGCGCCATTGTCTCCCACCAGCCCGACCTTTTCGCCGGCTGCCACGTGCAGATCCACCCCACGCAGGGCTCGCTGCCCATCGGGATAGGTGTACGACAGGTCGATCACTTCGAGAACCGGGAGTTCCCCCATCACGCCTTCACCAGTGCAGGTTCGCGAACAGCGTCAGCACCACAAGAAGCAGCGCGAGCGCGATACTCCCACTGATCGCGCGCCAGCCCACCGGCTCCGCCGTCAGGCTGCGAATGGCCCCATCATAGCCCCGCGCCAGCATCGCCTGGTAGATGCGTTCGCCGCGCTCCACTGTGCGCAGAAACAGCGTGCCGATCAGCCGGCCGGTGATGGTTGCGCGCCAGAATAGTGAGGCGCCGCGTGACCCTGCCGGTGCCTCGCCTGTGCGAGCGTCGCGAGCGCGCATCAGCCGCTGGGCCTCGTCCGCCAGTACGAACAGGTAGCGGTACATCAGCAGTATGGTCGCGCTGAGCACGGTGGGCAGTCCCAGACGCTGGCTGGCGCGCACGATCTCGAGAAATGGAGTCGTCAGGGTGAGGGTCACCACGGCGCAGAGGGACAGCCATGACTTGACGGCGACGTTCGCAAGCCGCGAGAGGCCCACATCCGTCAGCACCAGACGCCCGTCGAGGAGCGGCAGCGTCAAGATCGGCCGCCCTTCGCGCACAAAGGGTGCACCGAGCACGGCCATCAGCACAAAAGGCGCTGCCAGCAGCGCGCGCCGCAGCACGCGCTCCAACGGTAGTCGCGCCAGCGCGATGACCGCTGTGCCCAGCACGGCGTAGCCCAGATGAATCGGCCAGGCGCGCACCGGCGTGGCGTTCACTGCCAGCACATAGGCCAGGGTCAGGGCCAGCTTGATGGCCGCGTCGGAGCGGTGCACCGCACTGGTGCCATCGTGATAGGGAGAGAGCAGCCGCTCACTGACCGACATCGGGCCTCTTCCGCTGAACGCAGAGATCAGCTTGTCGAGCGTCGCGCGAGCAGCCTGCCCATGCCCCACATCAGCACAAACAGCACCGCCACGCCCACCAGCCCGGCCAGGATCGTCGCCAGACGCTCGTCGGCAACCCCGGGGAAAACATAGTCGGGAAGAACGCTATAACTGGGTTCCAGCGCCCGCTCCAGAAAGCCATGGTCCTCAGCAACGCGCTCAAGACCATCGGGATGCGGCGACGCCAATGGCGACAGGATCGCTACCACCACCG
>DIVQ01000010.1 GCA_002423325.1 Anaerolineales bacterium UBA6128
CGCCGTACGGAATGACCTCCGAGCGGTCGGCCGCCAGGCCCGCCGCCAGCGCGCGTTCGCGCAGATCGTGGCTGCAGACGACAATGCGGGCCGCGCGACGGAACGCCCAGCGCGCGACCGCGCCATACAGCCGGTTCTGCCGAATCACAAAGACGTCCGAGCCGTGCAGGCTGATGACCACCGGCGTGCGCGTCAGCCGCCCAACGAGGGCAGCAATGAAACCTCCGGGGACGGCCCAGTGCCCATGGATGACGTCAAAGGGCGAGCGTGCCGCCGGCGAGCGTGCCGCACGCTCGCGCCGCTGCCAGGCCAGCGCACTCAGCACCGCGCACAGCACGAAAGGGGGCATCAGCAGCGGGGCGAGGAAGCGCAGGCGAGTATCCGCGTCCAGCGCGCGGCCGTGACCGGCGATGTGCAGCCCGCGGGTGGGGGCGTAGCGGAAGCGGCGCACTCTGATCCGTTCGGGCGAGCGCTCATCATCGTCGCGCACCGCCGCGTCCCAGGGGGCCAGCACGCACACAGCGTGATCTTGTGCAGCCAGCGCTTGCGCGAGCGAGCCAACGAACGATCCGGCGCCGTCACCCGCATGGCGCGGATACGACGACGTGATCATGCAGACCTTCACAACTTGCTCCTGCGCACGATCAGGTCGGCCAGCAACCCAATGGCCCCGATCTGCACGGCCGTCAGCACCAGCATCACCGTCGATGGCGCAAAGTGCCACTTGTAGGTGATGATGTCATAGATGGCCTTGCCGAAACCGACCAGCAGCATACCCAGCGTCACCGGCAAAAAGACGCGCAGTGGGTCAAAGTAGGTGATCGCGCGCACCACCAGCGAGAGATAGTTGTACGTGTCGGTGATCGGATGAAACGAGGACTTGCCGATGCGCTTGTGATAGTCGACGCGCATCCACTCCACCGGATAGCCGCTGCTCAGCATCGCCATCGTGATGGTGCTGACCCAGGAATGCGTGTTGGGCAGGATGCGCAGGAACTCGAGCACGCGCTCGCGCTTGATCACCCGCAGGCCCGAGTTCAGGTCGGGGATCCTGGTGCGGGTGAGATACGAGGCCAGCGCCCGGATAAAGTTCTTGGCCAACGCGCGCAGCCAGGCGATCGTGCCCATCTCTTTGTCGCGCGCGCCGATGATCATGTCGCAGCGCTCCATGGCGGCGATCATCGCGGGGATCGGCTCGGTGCCATAGGTGCCGTCAGCGTCCGTCATCAGGATGATGCTGCCACGCGCAGCGCGCACACCGGTGGTGCGGGCTGCGCCGGTGCCACGGTTGCGCGGGTGACTGATCAACTGCACGTCGGAGCGTGCGCGGCACACTGCGGCCGTGCCGTCGGTGGAGCCATCGTCTACCACGATCAATTCGTACGGCAGACGCAGCGGCGCGAGCACGGCCACCAACCCATCGAGCACTCCGCCGATCGCGGCCTCTTCGTTGTAGGCCGGCAGCACGACGCTGACCACGATCTCGTCTTGTGTCATGGCTATCACTCTGTCCATTGCGATCGAATCGCGAGCACGTCCCACATTGGCGCGAGGCGCGGAGCGCGCTATAATGAGAGCCGAAGCTGCTAGCCCACCCACGGAGTACACGATGATCCGAGCGAGCCGATTGATCGTACTGATATGCCTGCTGGCGGTCTGCAGCGCCTGCGGCCCCGCAGCGACGCCCACGCCGCCGCCGACTGCCACACCGCTTCCCAGCGCGACGCCGCTGCCAACAGCGACCGTCGTACCGAGCCCGACGCCCTTCCCGACCGCCAGCGAGCCAGCACCGGAGCAGACTTTTACCGCGGTGGGTAACACGGCCACCTTCAGTGGGCTGCACGGCGTCGCCGGCAAAGCGATCGTGGCCGGCCTGCAGACGCTGATTATACAGGGCTTTAGCTACGACGGCAAGGGTTCCACCGCCGATATCCGCCTGGTGCTGGGCGACGACTATGCCAACCCGGTCGCGATCCTGATGCAGCTCGAGCCGCGCGAGTACACAGACGAGATGCTGCTCATGGTCGTGCCCTCCAGCGCCGGCCCGGGCACCGCCGACAGCATCGCCGTCTACAGCACCGAGACCGGCGAGGCCTTCGCCTCGCAAGTGTTCAAGTAACCATCGTTTCGTGGAGGAGCGACCCATGCGCGTCTACCCGATCGCGTCCGTGCCCGCCGAGACCTACGCCGGAATCGACGGCGTCTCGATTCGCTGGGCCATCGGCGAGAATGTGGCTGCCCCCAACTTTTATCTGCGCGTGATCGACGTTGAGCAAGGGGCCGCGACCGCCTGGCACCAGCACAACTGGGAGCACGAGGTCTATGTGCTGGCGGGAGAAGGGGCGGCCCGCGACGCCCACGGCGAGACGCCGCTCGAGCCGGGGTCCTGCGCCTACATCGCGCCCAATGAGCCGCACGCCTTTGTCAACACCGGCGCCGAGCCGCTACGCTTTGTCTGCGTGATCCCCAAGCCGAAAGGGTAGTGGGCGGCGCGGCAGACGCCGGCCAGGTGGAGGCCCTGCGGCCCCGTGCGCCGAGGAGGTAACCATGCGCGAAGCAGCCCTCTACACCCGCCTCGACGGTGGTCGCGTGCGCTGCAGTCTGTGCGCGCACCGTTGCGCCATCGCCGACGGCAAGCGCGGCATCTGCCAGGTGCGCGAGAACCGCGACGGCACGCTCTACACGCTGGTCTACGGCCAGCTCATCTCGCAGGCCGTGGACCCGATTGAGAAGAAACCGCTGTTTCACTACCTCCCGGGCAGCACCTCGTTCTCCGTCGCCACCGTGGGCTGCAACTTTCGCTGCTCCTTTTGCCAGAACGCGGGCATCTCGCAACTGGTCCGGGACGGCAACGGCAGCATTGAGGGCCAGGAAGTGGCGCCCGAGCGCATCGTGCGCGCCGCGCAGCGCTACGGCTGCCGCAGCATCGCGTATACCTACACCGAGCCGACCATCTTTTACGAGTACGCCTACGACATCGCCACGCTGGCGCACGCCGCAGGGCTGGCCAACGTGTACGTCAGCAACGGCTATATGACGCCCGAGATGCTCGACACCATGTCGTGGGATGACCGCCCGCCACTGCTCGACGCCGCCAACA
>DIVQ01000096.1 GCA_002423325.1 Anaerolineales bacterium UBA6128
TGTATCTCACAATTCAAGCCCTCCCAAGGCGCCGCAATCGCGCCGCGCTCCCGCCCACTTTTTCAACACCCTCCAGCGGTCGTGTCTTGACAGAGACCGAATTGCGACTACCATATCGGGAGCGTTGTTGCCCGACGGACGTCGGGCAACCAGGAGGGCGTCCTGTTGGAACCATACGGCCAGCTCGAGGCGCATGAACTCACTGAGCGCGACACCTGGCGCTGGACCGCACGACGCTCGCCAACGAGCGCACGCTGCTGGCGTATGCCCGCACGGCGATCGCGCTGGTTGCGGCAGGAGCCTCCTTTATCGAGCTGTTCCAGTCGCCACTGATCGCCCTCCTCGGATGGCTGTTCGTGCCGTTGGGCGTGGCGACAGGCGCGCTGGGGCTCAAGCGCTTTGTGCAGGTGCGCGCCCACATCACAGCGTGTGCGCGCGAACGTCGCCCTGACGGCGCATAGCCGGTTCGCGTGCAGGCTCGCGTCCGCCTGCGGCGTTGAAAGGCAGTCATGGCCGCTCACGCCATCGATATCCTGAGCTTTGCCAGCGCGATGCGCTTGGCATTGTACCAGTGCGGACAGATCGCGCAGGCGCTGCAGGGTCAAGTCGTTCGCGAAGACAAGGCCCCCGATTCCGTCCACCAGACGAGCACCGAGGTAAGCGTGGTGGACCGCCTGTGCCAGGAGATCCTGCTGCTGCGAGCGCACGAGATCGCGCCCGACCTGGAGATGCAGAGCGAGGAGCTGGCCGACTGCCCGCCCCAGATCATGGACCTGTACGCCAGCAACCGGAGCGCGCACGTGCTGGTGCTCGATCCGGTGGACGGTACCGGCGAATACCTGCAGAGCAAACAGGGCTATGCGCACATGCTGGGCCTGCTCAACCAGGCCACGAGTCGCATGGACCTCGGCATGATCTACTTTCCGGCGCGCGCGCGGCTCTACTTGGCCGTACGCGGCATGGGCGCCTTTATCTCGGACGGTTACTGGTCTACGCCGCGCCCGCTGGCGACTGAGCGCCCCCCCAGGACCGTCGAAGACGTCAAGCGCCTGCGGCCCCAAGATTATGTCGTGTTTGAGCGCCTGGGGTACCAGACCGTGCCACCCGAGAGCGCCTCAGCCGCCAACGAGCTGACCCGCATCGCCGAGGGACGGCTGGGCGCCATGGTGATGCGGCACTTTCACGGCCACGACACCGCCATCTCAAGCGTGATTATCGAAGAGCTCGGCGGACTGGTGCTCACTGAGGGTGGCGGCACGGTCACCTATGAGCGCGACATGCCTCGCATGCCGCTTGTGATCTCGTCGCTGTCGCCCGAGTACGCGCGCGAGCTATGCAACGCCCTGTAATGCGCTGAAATCGGCCATATCCGGCCAGAGCGCCGGTCAATCTGCCTCTACGGAAGGACCAAGCATGCCCATCACACCCTATGGCGGCACACTCATCGACTTGATGGTTCCGCCAGACAAAGCCGCAGAACTCAAGACGTATGCCGCGCAACTCACCTCCATCCAGATCTCTGAGCGCGCCACCTGTGACCTGGAGATGCTGGCCACGGGCGGCTTTTCTCCGCTGGATCGCTTCATGAGCCGCGCTCAGTACCAGAGCGTGCTCGACACCATGCGGCTGCCCGATGGGCATCTCTTCCCCATTCCCGTCACACTGCCGATCGACGAAAGCGTCACGGTGCAGACGGGCCAGGACATTGCGCTCCGCAGCTCGCACAACGACCTTCTCGCGATCATGACCGTCGAAGAGATCTATGACTGGGACGTGGATGAGATCGCACAGAAGGCGTTCGGCACCACCGATCTCGGCCATCCGATCGTGGCCGAGATGCAGCGTTGGGGCAAGCGCAATGTCTCGGGGCGTCTGCAGGTGCTGCAGTTGCCGCCCCACTATGACTTTCGTGACCTGCGGTTGACGCCCGCGCAGACCCGCGCGCGCCTCGAGGCCTTTGGCCGCCAGAACGTGGTCGCCTTTCAGACGCGCAACCCCATGCACCGCGTGCACGAAGAGCTCACCAAGCGCTCGATCGAAGCGGTAGATGGTATTCTGCTGCTGCATCCCGTGGTCGGCATGACCAAGCCGGGTGATGTAGAGTACTTTGTGCGCGTGCGCACCTACAAAGCGCTTATCCAGAGCGCGTATGAGCCCGGCCGCGCGCTGTTGTCGCTGCTGCCCCTGGCGATGCGCATGGGCGGCCCGCGCGAGGCACTCTGGCACATGATCATCCGCCGCAACTATGGCGCCACCCACCTGATCGTGGGTCGAGACCATGCAGGCCCCGGCAACGACTCGCAGGGCAAGCCGATCTATGGGCCTTACGAGGCACAAGAGCTGGCGGAAAAGCACAGCGCCGAGATCGGCGTCAAGGTACTGCCCTTTACCATGCTGGCCTACCTCCCCGATGAAGACCGCTACGAGGAAATGAGCAAGGTGGCGCCCGGCACCCGCACCGCCTCCATCTCGGGCACCCAGGTGCGCGAAGAGTATCTCAATAAGGGGCGCCTGTTGCCCGCGTGGTTCACCCGACCCGAGGTCGCCGAGGTGCTGGCCCAGGCCTACCCCCCGCGCTATCGTCAGGGCGTCATCGTCTGGTTCACCGGTCTGAGCGGCTCGGGCAAATCCACCACCGCCGAGATCCTGACCACCATGCTGCAGGAGTATGGTCGCGGCGTCACCGTGCTGGATGGCGACGTGGTGCGCACGCATCTCTCCAAGGGCCTCGGCTTTTCGAAAGAGGACCGCGACACCAATATCCGCCGCATCGGCTTTGTGGCCGCCGAGATCGCCAAACATGGCGGAATGGTCATCTGTGCGGCCATCAGCCCGTATCGTGCCACGCGTCAGGACGTCGCTAATATGGTGGGCGCCGATCAGTTCTGCGAAGTCTACATGGATACACCCATCGAAGTGTGCGAGTCGCGTGACAAAAAAGGTCTGTACGCCAAGGCGCGCCGCGGCGAGATCAAGGGCTTTACTGGCATCGACGATCCGTACGAGCCGCCGCTCAACCCATCTATCGTGCTGGACACGGTAAACTGCACGGCAGAGGAGAACGCCCAACGGATCATCCAGTACCTGCTGGACAAGGGCTACATCATCAACGCCTGACCAGGCGATCCAGGCACTGGGCGGGGCATCAAAGCCGGGTGCAGCCACCGAGAACGCACACGGTGGGCTCCCCGGCCTTTTCATCGAAAGCGATTGAGAGGAGCTATGCTAAACCTGTTTCGCAAGCGCAGGGATCCTCAAGTCCTTGTGATCGGGCTGGATTGTGCCGGCCCACAGCTCGTCTTTGACCAGTGGCGCGACGAGCTACCCAACCTGCGCCATCTCATGGATCACGGCGTCTATGGCGAGCTCACATCGTGCACGCCCGCCATCACTGTGCCGGCCTGGAGCTCGATGCTCACCAGCAAGGATCCGGGCACTCTGGGGATCTATGGCTTCCGCAACCGCGCGGACTATACCTACGACAAGCTCAGCATTGCCACCGGGGCCGCCGTCAGGGAACCGCGCGTCTGGGACATTCTGGGAGCAGCCGGCAAGCGCGTCATCGTACAGGGCGTGCCTCAGACCTATCCCGTGCGGCCCGTCAACGGTTGCCTGGTGTCCTGCTTTCTCACGCCGTCGGTCAGTAATCAGTACACTTACCCTGCCGAACTGCGTTACGAGATCGACCAGGCGCTGAACGGCGAGCCCTACGAGTTTGACGTCAAGGACTTTCGCACCGAGAACAAGGACTGGTTGCTCACACAGATCTATGCCACGAGCGACAAGCAGTTCACCGTGATGCGCTACCTGCTCGACAACAAGCCGTGGGATTTTGCCATGTTGGTCGACATTGGGGTGGACCGCATCCATCACGGCATGTGGAAGTTCCACGACCCGACACACCCCAAGCACGAGCCGGGTAACCGCTACCAGAACGCCATACGCGACTATTACCAGCATATCGATCGACAGATCGGCACGCTGCTGGAGCGGGTGCCCGACGATACACTGGTAGTCACCGTGTCGGACCATGGAGTCAAGGCCATGCAGGGCGGCCTGTGCGTCAACGAGTGGCTGCGCCGCGAGGGTCTGCTGGTTCTGGCTGAGGAGCCGTCCGGCGAGGGGCTGTTGCCATTTTCAAAAGCGCAGGTAGACTGGAGCAGAACGCGCGTCTGGGGCGAGGGCGGTTACTATGCGCGCATCTTTATGAACGTGCGCGGGCGCGAGCCACAGGGCCTGATTCCCGCCGACGAGTATGAGGCAACCCGCGACGATCTTGCCGCGCGTATTGAGGCCATCCCGGGACCGAACGGCGCCCCACTGGGAACGCGCGTGTTCAAGCCAGAGGCCATCTATCACCAGGTGAACGGCATCGCCCCCGATCTGATCGTCTACTGGGGCGATCTGGCCTGGCGCTCGGTGGGTAGCTTGGGGCACGGCACCATCTATACCTTCGAAAACGACACGGGCCCCGATGACGCCAATCACGCTCAGAATGGGCTGTTCATCCTCAGCGGGGGACAGATCAAACACAAGGGACAGCGCGTCGCGACCCGGCAATTGATGGACATCGCGCCAACGATCCTGGCGGCCTACGGCATCCCTGCACCTGCAGACTACCAGGGCACTGCGATAGACGGGTGACGCGCCGAACGGTACCCGCCGAGCACCTTTCTACGGCCAACCGCGTCCAAGGAGTCGCCTGATGTCGGACACGACCCGCCCGCGCAAAGGCGGGGTGTTACCCAACACCTTGATCTGTGGCGTCACCAAGGGAGGCACCACCACCCTGTGGAGCTACTTTCGCGATCACCCACAGGC
>DIVQ01000231.1 GCA_002423325.1 Anaerolineales bacterium UBA6128
CCTGCTCATAGGTGTTCGGACTCACCATGATCTCGGCGCAGTTGAACAGCATGTGGCCACATCCCGGGTCCACGCCATGATTGTAACGCAAGATTGCGTGGATCAACCCCTGGGCATAGTCCAGCAGGCGCTGCGCCGCCGGCGGGTCGCTGTAGAGGTCACCGAGCACCTGTTCGCCCCTGATCAGCACCGCCTCATTCAGCACGCCGCGGGCGTTGAGCAGCGGACGCGCCTCAACCCCCAGTTTGTCTGCCAGATAGCGCACCTGACGAATGCTCTCACAGAAAGGCCAGGCTTTGCTCACGTCGGCGGGCACATGCAGCGTGGCAAGTTGCACTGTGCTCGGGTGATGGCTGACAGGGTAGTTGTCGACCGGATACTGTATGCAGGCTCCCGCAGTCGCAGGTCCCTGAGCATTTTGCCAATCGGGGGCAATCACGCAAGGTTCCGGATTCGGGCTTCCCATGCCAAGCGCGGCATAGCGCTGATGCATGATGAGACGCATCTTCAGGTACGCATCAAGCCGATAGTCGGGATCAAAGACCATCCGCTCGCCATACTCGATGCCATAGTGGCCGTACCACCAGGAGGGCATAAAGTTGACGATGGCACCAGCCAGAGCGATCTTGCTTCGGATCGGCTCCGAGAACCACATGCGCCACCTCCGTTGCAGGAGTATAACCGACCTTGTCACCGGGCCGCAACCCGGCCAGCCCGAACCCACGCGATTTCAGCCCGTCTGCAGTGGATGATACGCCACTGTTCTGCACCACTGATGACTGCAATCACCCGATTTGGGCACAGGCCAGGGCACGACTATACTCTACAAGCTGGCGGCTCGGATTGCAGCAGCACTGTGCCGCCAGAAAGGCTCACAACGAGCACCAAGGGGCAAAGATGCGAATCCGAACTCTGTTCATGACCGGACTGATCCTTGCAGGACTGGCGACGCTGGCTCTGCTGACGGGTGGGTGTGTTGAGCGCACGCGCAATCTGCCCACCCCCACGCCTTGGCCCACGCTCGTCGTCGCCGAAAAGCCGCTGTACACGGTCGCCACCGGCACTGTCACAGACAGCTTCAGGCTGTCGGGGCAGGTAGTCCCGTCGGTAGCGGACCGCCTTTCATTCTCAGTCGACGGACGACTGGCTCGCCTGGCCGCAAGTCCTGGAGCACTCGTCAAGGAGGGCGACATTCTGGCCGAGCTCGAGACGCAGGACCTGGCCGAGCAACTTGCACAGGCCCAACTCAACCTCGATCAGGCGCAGGAGCAGTTGGATCAGGATTCCGCTTCGCGGGAGTACGCCCTGGCACGCGCGCAGCTATACCTGGAGCGTGAGCAGTTGCGCCTGGAGACGCTCCGTCAGAGCGCCACCACGCGTACCGCGCTGGAGCGCTCGCAGGCACAGATCGCTCTGGAGCAGGCCCGCATCCGACTCGCGAATGCGCAGGCCGCGTACGATCGCGCAGCCGGCAGACCCGGGATCGAGGCCTCGCCTGAGGCCGCCGGTCTGCAGAACGCCACCCTCGAATACCAGCTCGCAGAGATTCGCTACCGGCTCGCCACGCTCGACGGCGCCGACGACGACATTGCGCTTCAGGAGATTCAGGTCAAGCTGCAAGAGCTGGAAGTTCAGCAGTATGCTGAGCCCGACACGGCCGCCCTTGAACGCAAGATCACCAGTGCCACGATCCAGGTTGAGGGCTTGCAGCGTCGCATCGAGGACCGCCGAATGCGCGCGCCGTACGACGGCATCGTCATTGCGGTGGGCGTTGAGGTGCAAGGCTACGGTGGCCGTGCCTCAGTAACGACACTGCCGACCACCGGGCAGTCGATTCCCGCCTTTGCCACCCTGATCATCATCGCCAAGCGTGAGGGCCTGGAGATCAACGTATCCGCCAGCGCCCAGCGTGTGGAGGAGCTGGCTGTCGGCATGCCCGTCACGGTCACTCACCCGCTGGCACGCAACGCACCCTTCCTGAGCCAGGTCACGGCTCTGCCCGTCAAATCGCCCGACGGCGCCACGCAAACGGGAACTCAGGTCGTCAGAATCGCCCTGCCGGAGACGGCTCCGCAGGCAACGATTGGCGACTATGTCGAAGTGCTCGTCGTCAAAACGGTACACACCGATGCGCTGTACGTGTCTCCCTCGGCACTGCGCCAGTTCGGCGGCCGCACCTTTGTTGTCGTGCAGGAAGGCGACAAGCAGCGGCGCGTGGACGTGAGCGTTGGCCTGCAGAATGATCAGCAGGTCGAGATAACTTCCGGCCTCAAGGCCGGCGACGTGCTGGTAGGAGAGTAACATGCGGGTGCGCATCCTGTCGGTGCTGCGATTGGCCGTCACACGCCTGCGCAGCCGACCCGCCTTGTCGCTCCTCTCGCTCGTTGGAGTGGTCCTCGGGATTGCCCTGGCGACCTGCGTACCGATCTTTTCGCAGGGTGTCAGCTTTCTGGTGCTGAGTGAGGAACTGACGCGCCAGGCCGAGTTCGCCGGACATCCGCCTTTCACCCTGCGTCTGTACTATACCAGCTCCAGCGCGGGCGCGCTCTCTTACTCGCAGGCCATGGACATGGAGCGCATGCTGAAAGAGTTGGGGCCCGAGGAGATTCAGCTGCCCCTGTCACGCATCGTTACCACCGTCGATGGACGCCGCGTGACGCTGCTATCGCCCGTGCCGGGCAGTCCCGGCACCACCGCCGCCCAGATGCCCGTCGAGGCAAACTTTACCGTGATGGGTGGCATCGGTGAGCATCTTGAGATCATCGAAGGCCTGCCCTATGGCGACACCTCCACAGTCCCCGCAGGCGTGATCGCCGTCTGGATACACGAAAAGCTTGCCAACACCACCGGCTTTAATGCCGGCGACAGCATCCGGCTGCAGGACCGCGCCAGCTATGTACGGCAGACGGCCGGCCAGGTGCTGCCCGCCTACGTGGCTGGCATCTGGCGCCCCGTTGACAGGACGGACCCATTCTGGTACGACGATCCTGCGATCTCGCTGGCCAAGTCGCTACTGGTCACGCGTGAGACCTACCTCGGCCAAGTGGAGCCAGGCGAAGACAACGGCAGCAGCTTTGTCACCTGGTACATGGTTTTCGATCACACTGCGCTCTCAGTCAACCAGGCTGATGGCGTTGCACGCGGCCTCGCGCGCATGAGCAACATCATGCCCACCTATCTGCCCGGCATGCGACTGGACTATTCGCCGCTGGAACCCTTGACGCACTATCTGCAGCGCAAGGCCACCTTGTCGGTCCTGTTGACCGGCTTCAGCCTGCCAGGGATGGGCCTGCTGCTCTACTTTTTGTGGCTGATCTCGTCGGTGACGGCGCAGTTTCAGGGCAGTGAAACCGCCATCCTCGCCAGTCGTGGCGCCGGGCGCTCGTTTATCCTGGGGCTGTCCGCCTGCGAGGCCGCTATTCTGATGTTTCTGGGCACGCCCCTTGGAATGGCCACGGGCTACGGTCTTGCCCGCTTGATGGGGAACAGTCTCAGCTTTCTCGCCTTTACCAAGCGCGCTGCCCTGCCTGCGCATTGGTCATCGTTTGACTGGCGCCTGCTCGTCGGCGCGCTCTTTATGCTGCTCGCGGCGCGCCTGGTTCCTACTTTTGCCGCCTCACGCGAGAGCGTGGCCACGCACGGCGTGCGCCGCTCGCGACCCACGCTCAGAGCCCGCGCAGTCGTGCTGCTCCTGGACGTGGTACTCATCGCCGTGACAGCCTACGCCTACAACCAGCTCAAGCTGCGGGGCACGCTCGGCATCCTCGGCTGGGAGCCTTCGGGCAACCCCTTCCAGGACCCGCTGCTCCTGCTGGCGCCCTCGCTCTTTGTGGGCACCGTTTCTCTGCTGGCCGCACAGTTGTTCCCCTGGCTGGGTCGGCTCGTCGACCGCGTCAACGATCGCAACCGCATCTTTCCCGCCTACATGGGTATCCTCAATTTGGCGCGTCAGGGCGGGCAGTACGCCGGCGCGCTCTTCCTCGTCGTCGCCTGTCTCAGCCTCGGCGCATTTTACTCGTCCATGGCCGCCAGCCTGGATGCCTGGCTCGTCAACAGCATCTACTTTCAGGTAGGATCAGACTATACCTTTACCCACGGCATTCCGATCGAGATGCTTTCCGGCGGCGGACAGAGCATGCCATCGGCATCGGGAGGCAGTTGGTTGTTGCCTGCCAGCGACTATTTGACGATTCCGGGCGTGCAGGAAGCGACGCGCGTGGGCAGCTACACGGCGGTGCCCACGCTGCCGGGCACCCGGGCAGGGGAACTCCTGGCCATCGACCGGCTCGATTTTCCCAAGGTTGCCTTCTGGCGCGACGAGTTCGCGGACGTCCCCCTCGGCGAGCTGATGAACCGTCTCGGCATGTATGACGATGGCGTGATCATTTCCAACGCGTTTATGGAGGCCAATGCGCTGCAGGAGGGCCAACGTCTCGAGCTGGGTGTGCGCGTGGGCTCTGATACCGTCAAGCTCCCATTCCGCATCGTGGGCACCTACGAGAGCTTTCCCAGCGCGGCCCAGAAAGGAGCCGAGGTCTTTGTCGTCAACCTCGAGCGCTTTTTCGAAAAGACCGGTGGGGTGCAGCGCCATGCAGTCTGGATGCGCATCGATGACGACGCAGATCCCGGACTGATCATCGAACGCCTTGAGGGAATGGGCATTGTGACGCCCACCGCCACCGATACACGCATCATGATCGCACAGGACGAGGACAGCGTTGAGCGCATCGGCCTGTTCGGGGTGCTGTCGATCGGCTTCCTGGCCGGATCTGCGCTTTCCTGCATCGGCCTGCTGGTCTACACCTATGCGGCGCTCATGGCGCGCGTTCAGCGCCTGTCGCTGCTCAGAGCAATGGGCGTGCGAACGGAAGAGGTCCTCGGGATGGTGGGGGTCGAGTACGCGGGCGTCAACCTGTACGGCGTGCTGGCGGGGGTCGCCATTGGCGTGATCTGCTCACGCCTGTTCGTGCCCTTCTTCCAGTTCAGCCCGGATCCCAAGCTGGCGCTTCCGCCCTTTGTCGCCCAGATCGCCTGGGACAAGATCCTATGGATCGCACTGCTCTTTGCCGGGGCCCTGGCCCTCGCTCAGATGGTCATCCTGTTCCGCGTAACGCGCCGCGACGTGTTCCAGCAACTGCGCATGGTTCAGCGCGAATAGGCGTTGTGGCGCGCTTGACGCGGGCCTGACAGTGTGTCAGAATAGACGGCATCATCGCGCCCTGGAGTGACACCGTGCGACTTGACCGCATCGCAGACGATATCTATATCCTGATGAGCGACAACTATGCGCAGGTCACCTGCACTGTGCTGACGACTGCGC
The DNA here is from genome assembly GCA_002423325.1 of Anaerolineales bacterium UBA6128. Classification (GTDB taxonomy): domain Bacteria; phylum Chloroflexota; class Anaerolineae; order UBA1429; family UBA1429; genus UBA6128. The sequence goes on from DIVQ01000231.1 coordinate 5,321, forward strand.
TCGGCGCCATCCTGGTCGATACGATGCCCTTCCCCGAAGACGCGAGGCAAGTGCTTGCGTTCATCGAAGACAAGCTCGGACCACGGTCCGTGCGTTACGTCATCACCACCCACCACCACGCCGACCACACCTATGGCGCCTACGTGTTCGGCGACGGGCTGATGATCGCGCAGCAAGAGTGCTACCGCAACCTGCGGCGGTACGGTCAGGCACAACTTGAGCGCGCCAAGCGCGACACGCCGGCACTGGCGCCCGTGCAACTGCGTTTGCCCGACGTAACCTTTGGCCGCGAGCTGCACCTGCACCTAGGACATCGGCATCTGCACCTGTTCCACACGCCTGGCCACACGGCCGATGCCATCAGCATCCACATCCCGGAGGAAAAGGCCGTCATCGCGGGAGACACGGTCATGCCCGTGCCCTACATCGCGGCGGGCAGCCCCGAGCAGCTTCGCAAATCGTTGCTGACCATCCAGGAGCTCAAGCCGAGCTTTGTCGTGCAGGGGCATGGGGAAGTGCTGCTGCGCGGGGAGGTCGATGAGGCCATCGACAGCAGCATACGCTATCTCGAAGCGATCGAGGAAAAGGTCAAGCAAGTCGTGGAGCGCGGCCAGCCTGCCTCGCGCCTCAAGGCCATCGACATCGAGAGCTGCGGCAAGTCGCGCATCCCGCTGGACGGGCTCGTCGCCCGTCTGCACACCAGCAACCTGATGGCGCTATACCGGGAGTACACCAAGGTCAGACCAGACGCCTGAGTCCCCCCGACTAGTTGTCGCTGAACCAGTTCTCCTGCTGGATCTTGTCCATGATCTCTTCGCGCAGAGAGCGCAGGGCCAACTCGTCCTTGGTAACGCACTCCTGAAACACGATCTTTGGGTGGAGCGCGCCATAGACCGGCGACTCACCCAGCGCGTCCCACAGCGCGTCCAGTTGGCAATGCAACACCCCTACGGCGTACGAAACGATCAAGCCTCGCTCCAATGCGCTCCGAAATGGCCCCTGCTGCGTTTCGTATTCTTCCAGGAAACGGTCCAAGATCGACATCAACTCATCTACGAAACTGATCCCGCCCTGTTCGTCCAGCATCACTCGCCTATACCCCGCCCTGTCGAATAGTTCGTGAGACCGCCCGCTGTTCGCCGTGGTCACCGCAGGTCACACTGCTGCGCTGCGCGCACAGCAACTCCGGCTTGCAGCAAGCCACTCTTTCTCAGTTGACTCATGTAGAGCCCGCGCATCGCCCGCAGCACCGCCAGATACGCGTCGCTGGCATAGTCCGGATAGGTCCATGGCCACGGCCTGAAGTCACCCTCACGCCAAGCCATCGTCACCTCGGCATAGATGCCGCCGCCCAGATACACCCGGTGCGCCTGATCCTTGGTCGTTGCGAGCACGAGTTTCCCGGGTGTGAGGTAGCCGGGGTCCAGGTTCACGCGTCGTTGCCCCTCCACACTCCAGCCACGCTCCAGATCATTGGTCATCAGTTTGATGCCGGCCAGTTCGCCGGGATCAATCAGACGCTCAAACGAGATAAAGCGACGTAACAGGCCAGCGCCCATCTCGCGAGCGTAATAGTCGGTATGAACAAAAGGGATCGGCGCGCTGCTCAAGTCTGCGGGACCGAACCGCCCGACGAGCGTCGTGCAGGCGTCGTCCAACAGCGCTTGCGAGGCGCCCAGCATCGGCACCAACAGCTTGACGGGCAACGGCTGCTTGATGCGCCCCATCGCCAACCTCACATTGCATACAGTTCGATCAGGTGCTTTTCCTCTTCGCCCTCGATGCGCGCCACTACCTGGACATGCTGCGCGATGGTCGAGTTGAGCAGCTTTTGCTTGAGCAGTTCGTCGAGCTGAAAGATACCGGCCGAGTTGTTCATCAGGATCTCGACGAATACCGGCTTGTCCGTGCCCTTGGCCAGCCGCACCGCGTTGATCGCGGCCGCCGACACCGAGTGAATGTTGACGTGACCCGCCTCAAACGGGATTCGCGAGCGCCCCTTGGCCATGTCCAGCGCGTCCGCCAGCTTGAGGATGCTGGCTTCGGTGGTCAGGCAGATCTCGTCGGAGCGATGCGCCGCAACGGCGTGCAGTATCTCCGACACCAGAATGGTGCGCTGCTCCAGCTCGTAGAGCCCGTCCAGGATCTCGCGCGCCTTGCGCTCGGCAATGATCAGGCTGTACTCTTCGTGACGGTGCCGATGGATGCTGATGCCCAGATCATGGAAACAGGCGCCCAGCACCACGACGATCTCGGCCTCATCCACCGTGAGCCCATAGTCGCTCACGACTCCCATGGGCACGCCACCGGCATCCAGCAGCCGCAGCAAACGCAACGCAATGTTGGCCGTGATGCGGATGTGTACCTCGCCGTGGTCGTTCATCCCGGCCCGATCGACGGCGTTGATGTTCGCGCACTTCCAGAGCTGATGCAGCTCACGGTCCGCGTTCACACGCTCCATCACCTGGCCAAGCTTGTCATTGTGTTTGGTTGGAACGGTCAGTGGCATCCGATGCTCCTAATCAAAGCCCAGGCCCAACGCCTTGAGGCTGACATAGCGTACCGAGTCGCCGGGCCGCGCCCGGCCAATCACGAGATGGTCGACGACGCCTATCTCCAGCAACTTGCCCGCACGCACGATGGCCTGCGTCACGCGGGCATCCTCAGCGGAGGGCGTCGGATCGCCGCTGGGATGGTTGTGCGCTACAAAGATCGCCGGCGCCTTGTCGCGCACCGCCTCACTGAAAACCTCGGCGATGCGCACCTGCGCCGAATTGACTGTGCCCTGGTGCACCAACACCGAGCGCTGCAAACGGTTCTTGGCATCCAGCAGCAGCACACGCAGTTGCTCCTGAGATTCGCTGGCCATCCCGCACAGGAGCGTGGCCGCGATCTCTGGGCTGCTGATTTCAGGCCGCATGTCGTCGCCCGAGGCCAGAACACGGCGGCCCAACTCGACCGCGGCCTTGAGCTCAGCCGCCTTGGCCGGCCCGATTCCGGGCACTTCACACAGCTCACGGAAACTGGCCCGCTCCAGGCCCCCCAGCCCGTTGACGTGCTGAAGCAGGCGCTGCGCCAGGCTGAGCACGTTCTCGCGCGCGCTGCCCGTGCGCATGACGATGGCCAGCAACTCAGCCGGGCTGAGCGCGCGCTCGCCATAGAGGGCCAACCGCTCGCGCGGCCTCTCACCCTCCGGCATCTCTTTGAGCACTGTGTGGTAGCGCACGTCGCTCATCTCGCCTCCATCTATCAGTGTAATGCGCCCCCCGCAGATGTCAACTCTATCGCGGAGCCTTCATGCCTTGGACGCGGGCGCCGTTTTGACCCGCAACGTCTTCTGTGCTAGAATGGCGTCAATCGAATATTCGTCAGAGTTGGGGTGCCCCCAAGGCCCGGATGCCAGGGGCGGACGTGACAGGTTTGAGCGCTGAATGCGCCCGAGCGCGCACACGTCCAGGAGAAGCCGGTGAGAGGCCGGCGCTGTCCCGCAACTGTATGCCGCGCACGACTGCGCGGCGAGTCAGGTCGCCTTCCCCAACCCTTTTCCGGACCCTTCGAGCGAAAGGGGATGGTACGGAAGGCGTCGCCGCCTTTCACCACCCCCAGACCGGGTGGTTTTTTGTTACCCAGGCCATCTCGCTCGCGGGGCCCTCATCTGCCCACGAGCGAGGGGAGTCGAGATGAGAAGCATCACAGTCGGTCGTGTCCACCATTTGCTCGCCGTTGTGCTCGTGCTGAGCCTGTTGGGAGCGCCCCTCGCGGGCGTCGCCGCGGCCCAGCCCAGTTCCGAGACCCCTCTGTTGGTCGCCAACCCTTCGACCGCAGCGGCAGATGCCGCCATGGCGTGGCTGCGCACTCAGCAGAGCGTCGATGGCTCGTTCACGCCGCCATCGGGCAGCGCGGTGCAGGCCACCGCAGACCTGGTCACGGCCGCCGCCGCGCTCGGACGAAACATCCTCGAATGGCGCAGCGGCGCAGGCCAGCCCACGGTTCTGGATTATCTCGCCAATCAGGCTGCCGGCTACGCGGTTGGCACCAACGCCGGCCAGTCTGGTCGGCTGCTGGTCGCTCTGGTGGCGGGCAATCTCGATCCACGCGCTTTCGCCGGCCTCGACCTGGTCGCTGAGACGCTGGCGTACCATCTGGGCGCGGGCGTGTTCGACACAGCGAGCGCGAACCAGGCCTGGGCGATCCTCGGGCTAGTTGCAGCGCGCGAGCCCCTGCCAACCGGATCCCTGGACGCGCTGGCTGCGCTGCAGCAACCCGATGGCGGTTGGCAAAGCAGTGCTACGGTCACCGCGCTGGCGTTGCAGGCACTTGCGGCTGGGAGTTATGTCGATCCCGACACTGTGCTGAGCGACGGCCTCGCCTATCTGCGCGCTCATCAGACCACCACCGGCGGCTTTTTCGCGACCGGCGCCGCGGGCAGCAAGCCGGCCGAGGCCGTCACCACGGCCGCCTGCATTCAGGCCCTTATCTCGCTCGGCGAGAACCCGCTATCTGCCGAGTGGCTTGCATCCGGCACCTCGGCGCCGGACGACCTGCTCAACATGCAGGTAGCCAGTGGCGCCTTTGCGACGCAGTTCGGATCGGCGGCCAACCTGACGGCCACCATCGCCGCGCTGCCGGCGCTCGTGGGACGGCCGCTGCCCGTCGCCGGCGCGCGCGTGGCCATATCGGCCGCCCTCGGGTACCTCCGGTCCGTGCAGCAGGCCGACGGCAGCTTCCAGGCCGACCTGTCAAACAGCACGGAGGGGCTCCTGGCCTTGGCAGCCGCCGACGAGTTGCCCCGCACCTGGCGCCAGGCGGACGGGGTCTCGCTGCTGGACTATCTCACAAACGCAACGGGCCTGATCGTCGATTCAGGCCAGGCCGGTCGCCTCGTGGCCGCCCTGGCGATGGTCGACGAGAACCCCTACCTGGTAGGCAACGTCAACCTGGTCGAGCGTCTGTGGCAGTACTATGATCCTACGACCGGCCGCTTTGACAAGTTTGGCGAGGGCTACAATCAGATGCTGGCGCTCTGGGGCCTCACGGCAGTCGGTGAGGACCTGCCCCCGTTGGCCATCGAGTGGCTATGGGACCAACAGCGCGCCAATGGCGGTTGGGCCTGGGGCGCCGCGTTTGACAGCGACACCAACTCGACCGCACTGGCGTTGCAGACCCTGCTGGCCGCCGGCGTCGACCCCGCCGATCCTCGCGTAGCCCATGCGCTTGGTTGGCTCGCGACGCAGCAGTTCGACGACGCCGGTTTCTCGTATGACAAGGGCTCGCCCTGGACCACCGGCTCTGACGCCAACTCGACGGCCCTGGTGATTCAGGCGCTGCTGGCTGCGGATGCCGAGGCCCTCGACGGCTGGGAGTGGACAAGAACGTTGACCGCGACCGAATCCATCACCATGACCGTGAACCGGCCGATCGACCGCCTGATCGGTTTCCAGTTGCCCAACGGTGCACTCGAGTGGCAACAGGGCTTTGGCGCCAACTATGTCGCCACAGTGGAGGCCATTCCCGCCCTGGCGGGTCGCTCCTTCCCATGGAAGCACAGCCGTCTGCCGGCCGCGCGCTCAGCGCTCGAATGGCTCAAGGCTCAACAGCAGGCCAACGGATCGTTCGGGACTCCGGATCCGCTGGGCGCCACCATACAGGCCGTGCTTGCGGGCGTGACACTGGGTGACGACGTGGGCGCATGGTCGGCCCAGCCCGGCGGAACTACGGCACTGGAATACCTGGCATCACGCGCCGCAGACGTCGAGGACGATGCGGCTACGCTGGGCTACTTGATCACCGCTATCGTCGCGGCCAACGAGAACCCGCGCGACCTGAACGGAGTCGATCTACTGGCCGCCCTGTTGGCGCTGAATGACGGGACCGGCCAGTACGGTGCGTCGGCAACCGCACAGGCATGGGCCCTGCTCGGACTCGCCGCGGCGCGTTGCCCGATCAGTGCACAAGCGCTGCAGGCCCTGCGCCATATGCAGATGGCCGACGGCAGTTGGTCGGGCAGCAGCACCATTGTCCACACTGAAAGCACGGCTCTGGCGCTGCAAGCGCTGGCAGCGGTGGGCGAACCTGCCGACTCGCCAAGCCTGCAGGCCGGGCTGGCGTACCTGCGCGACAGCCAGACGCCCACCGGGGGCTTTGCCATCAACGCACAGGCGACCGTCTCCGACACTCGTGCGACCATCGCCGCCATTCAGGCCATCCTGGCGCTGGGAGACGACCCGCGCGCGGCAAACTGGCAGGTGGACGGCCACTCACCACTGGACGAGTTGGCTGCAAGCCAGCTCACTGGCGGCGCATGGGAGCGCGACCCGGGCCAGGGCGCTGACACACTGACCACGTCTCTGGCGATTCCGGCGCTCTTGCTGGAAGTGAACCCGCTCTGCACGCGGCACGCAGCGATTGTCATCTCTTTGCCGTACGTCGCCAGCGACTGACAGCGCGCAGAGTATGCTGTTCTGATTGTGTGGACCGAGCCTCTGAGGCACGCTCCGCGCAGTTCTAACCCGGCTGCGCGGAGCAATCCCTGTTTTGGATGGATGTATGCAAACTAGAAGAATTGTCGTTCTCTTGTTGTTGGTTGGAATCGCCTTCCTGTTCGGTTCCGGCTCGCACGTGACACAGGCAGCCCCCCAGGCGGCCGTGCTCATCGTTGAGTTCAGCGATGGCTACCAGGTGGTGCGCGTGGTGCCGTTCTCGACGCCGACCATCAGCGGACTTGACCTCATTGCCAATAGCGGCCTGGACGTGAGCATCTCAGACGGTCTCGTCTGCAAGGTCGGTCCGGACGGTTGCTCGCTGCCGGACCAACACTGCTGGTGCAGCGCCCCGTTCTACTGGAATTACTTTTACTGGACAGGCTACACCTGGAGCTTTGTGTGCCCAGGCCCCAGCACGCGTGTCGTCTCCAGCGGCGGCGTCGAGTACCTGCTCTTTAGCAAGGAGACCTCGCCCAAGCCGATGGATACGTCAGGGCTGTTTGACGAAACCCGCCTGGCCCCTGGGATCGCCGCAGCTGTCGTCAATGCGGATGGCAGCGTGCAACTTGCCATCGAGAGCGCGGGAGACACCGATGGAGACGGGGCTGTGAGTGCCCGCTACCGCAAGACAGACGCCCCCTGGAGCGAGGTGACGCCCCTGCAGCGCACAGGGGACCTGCATACGATCACGCTTCCCACGCTGTCGGCGGGCACGTGGGACGTAGAGTTGCTTTTTGCCGATGACGACGGGGTCCGAGGGAGCACGGCCTGGCAGACTCAAGTCAGCATTCCCCAGCTGGCGCCCCCGCTGACCTACCTGCCCCTGGTGTGCCCTCCGCGTGCGGAGTAGCAACATGGCCAGCACAGGGCTCAGATGCAGGTTCATCTCCACAGGCCTTGCGTGTCTGCTCGTAGCGCTGTGCGCAGGCGGCGCAGCTGCGCCCACACGCGCACAGACCACCAACCGAGCCGCGATCATGGTCGATTTCGGCGACCAGTCTGAGACCTTCTGCGTCACGTTCGCTGAGGCCCAGCTTTCCGGCGTCGAGCTGTTGCGACGCGCCGGCCTCGACGTGAACGGCAAGCCGTACCCTGGCATCGGCGAGGCTGTCTGCCGGATTAGGGATGTCGGCTGCACCTATCCGGCGGAAGAGTGCTTTTGCCAATGCATGGGCAGCCCCTGTCTTTTTTGGAGTTACTGGTACTGGCAGGGCGGAGACTGGGTCTACTCGGGCATGGGCGCCAGTTCACGGATGGTGGGCAACGGCGGAATCGACGCCTGGGTCTGGGGTGACGGCCAGACCAAGCCGGCACCGCCCTCGTTCGAAGCCATCTGCGCCGCCCCGACGCCCACCGCGAGCGAGACGCCGACGTCCACGCCGGTCCCCACGGCCACGCCGACGCCCNNCACGGCCACGCCCACTAACACGCCGGAGCCCCCCACGCCAACTGATGAGCCAACCGACACCTATCCAGGCGGCGATCCCGCACCGCCCGAGCCGACGGACGCGCTCGGCGATCCCTACCCAATCGACGAGCCGACCGAAGAGCCAACCTGGACACTTGTGCCGACCTGGACGCCGGTTCCCACGTGGACGCCGCAATCCAACGTCGGCCTGAGCGCGACCTATACCCGTACCAGTACCCCCGGCCCCGCCCCAACTGCAAAGCGCCCCGGCTCGTCGCTGCCGGCCAGTTCGCCGCTGCCCACCAACACTCTGCCGGACAGCCTGCAACAGATGGTCGTGCCCTACAGTCCCTCCAGCGCCAGCCCGCAGCCGCAGCATGAACTGGCCACGCCGTTCGGTCCGGAGCCGGCCGCTGCCGCACCGTCCGTCGAGACAGCCACCGCCGTTGACGTCGTCGCTGTAGCAGCGCTGATCTCGACCTCTGTCGCCGACGCGCACGTGACGCCGCCCGCGCCGCCCGCCCAAGCCGGCGCTCGCAGCAACTACTGGGTCTTTGGGGTCCTCGCGCTTGTGCTTCTCACGCTCGTCGGCTATGCTGCCCTGGTCCAACGACAGCGGCGCCATGACCTCGACGCCGCGTCGACACGATCACAGGAGGAACCGTGATGACCGCTCCCGTGGAGCTCGTTCTGCTTGGCGCAGGCGGCCGTGGCAGCTCGGCCTATGGCCAGTATGCACTGTCCAACCCGCACCGTGCACGCTTTGTGGCCGTAGCTGAACCGATCGCGGAACGCCGCGAGGCCTTTGCGCACGCTCACGGCATCCCACCGGAGCGCTGCTACACGACCTGGGAAGACCTGATTGCCGCAGGGCAGTTGGCGCCCGGGCTGATCAATGCCACGATGGATCGAATGCACGTGCCCTCAACACTGGGCGCGCTGCAGGCTGGCTACGACGTCCTCCTTGAAAAGCCGATGGCCACGACCGCGGCCGACTGCGTACGCCTCGTACAGGCCGCCGAACAGCATGGTCGGCTCTTGCAGATCTGTCACGTGCTGCGCTATACGCTCTTTTGGTCCAAGGTACGCGACATCGTTCAGTCGGGTCGCCTCGGGCGCGTCATCGACGTCGAGCATCGTGAGAACGTCTCGTTCTGGCACATGGCCCACAGCTTTGTGCGCGGCAACTGGCGCAACAGCGTTGAGAGCTCGCCCATGATCCTGGCCAAGTGCTGCCACGACATGGACATCCTCTACTGGATCCTCGGCTCGCGCGTGCGTCGCGTCAGCTCGTTCGGCCAGCTGAGCCACTACCGCGCCGACCAGGCGCCGGACGGCGCCCCGCTGCGCTGCACGGACGGCTGTCCGGTGCAGAACGACTGCCCTTACTATGCCCCGCGCATCTACCTCGGCGAGTCGACCGCCTGGCCCGTCAGCGCAATCTCACAGGACCTCACAATCGAGGGGCGCATTAAGGCGCTCCGCGAGGGACCTTACGGCCGCTGCGTCTACCATTGTGACAACGATGTGGTCGACCACCAAGTCATCAATATGGAGCTGGAGGACGACACGACGATCCTCTTTTCGATGCAGGGGCACTCGCACATCGACACGCGCACGATGCGCTACAGCGGCACGCGCGCGACGCTGCGCGCCAGCGAACTGGCCGGCGAGATCACTCTGTACGACTATGTCACTGGGAATGAAGAGACCGTACGACCGGGGCAGGTCAAGGGCGGACACGGCGGAGGCGATCTGGGTGTTATGGACGACTATGTCGCCGCGCTACAGCACCCGGGGGCTGCCCCGCTCACCAGTGCACGCGCCTCGCTCGAGAGCCATCTGATGGCCTTTGCCAGCGAAGAGGCGCGCGTCGCGGGAGCCGTGCTGGATATGGCCGCCTTTCGGCAGCGCGCCGAGAACGCCTCCCGACTGTTGAGCTGAGCGGCGATCGCGCCAGGAGGGAAGCCGCACGTCTGCGCGCCGGCGCTTGGCCGCCGACATGGGTCGTGTCGCGTCTCTTGACAGCGCCAGTCGCGAGCGCTAGACTCCCCGCCATGAGATTACTCGAGACGCTGCGCAACAGAGTCCGGTCGTGGGGAGCACAAGTCGAATCGCGCACTTGTGCGAACCGCCCTGTACAGCTTTTGCTGCGTGGGGTCAGGGTCGTGTACCGCGCCGTGGCACTGAGTCTGGACCGCTTCAGCAACTGTGCGGCCAGCCAGGCCGCTGCTGGAATGGCCTACTATGCCCTCTTTTCGCTCTTTCCCCTGCTGGTCTTTCTGGTGGCCCTTATCAGTCTTTTCCTGCAGGCGCAGGAGGCCGAGCGTCAGGTTTTTGAGTTCGTCAACCAGTTTGTTCCCATCTCACAGGAACTGGTCATCAAGAACCTGGGCCAGGTGCTCGCGCTGCGAGGCCCCATCAGCGCCGTCGCGGCCCTGAGCCTGCTCTGGTCGGCCTCGGGCTTTTTTGCGATTCTGGGACGTAATGTCAATCGCGCCTGGCCCAACGCGCGCACCCCGAACTTTTTCCAACACCGGCTGCTGGCCTTGGCCATGGTCGGCGTGCTCGCGCTGTTGCTGCTCCTGCTCGTCATCTGGAACGCTGTGTTAAGCGTCCTCTCTGAGCTTGCGCATCCACTGATGCTGACCCTGCCGCTGTTGCGCCCCTTGGTGCGCATCCTCACCACCCAGGTGGCCCCGATTCTGGTCTCGTTCTGCCTCTTTCTGGTGCTCTATCAAAGCGTTCCACGGGCTCGCGTGCGCTGGCGCGACGCGTTCTGGGGCGCCGCGTTTGCGACACTGGCGTGGCGGCTGGCCACAGCCGCCCTGGTCTGGTGCGTGGGCAGCGGCCTGGTCAAGTACGACCTCGTGTACGGGTCGCTGGGCTCACTGGTCGCTCTGATGTTCTGGATATACATCACCAGTTGGGTGGCCCTGTTCGGCGCGCACCTGTCTGCGTCCGCAGCCGTACTGGCGCGCGCCAGTCGTATGGCCGAGAATCGCCCCGATCAGCCCTCTGCCGGCTGACGATCCGCCTCAGCGCATCTCAGCTACCTGCGATTCCCTGGGGATGACAGGCCTGTGGCGGCAGCAGACCTCGGTCTCGCAGCAGTTGTACGACTCCGACCGCGTCACCGGTGGCGTAGCACGGCACGCCCGACGCCAGCACCTCGGCGGGCGGGGCGTCCGCCACCACCGCAATCAGTCGCCCGGCCACCGTAGCGCGCTCAGGCGCGTCTCCCGTCGCCAGCACTTCGATCTTGTCGGTCGGCGCCGCCTTGAACCCCTCGGTCACGATGAGATCCACCTCACAAGGCAGGCGCTGAATCAGCGCGTCCAACGATAGCTCCTGCTCGGTGCGTGTCAAAAAGGCCGCGCGATCACGCCCCGCGATCACCACACAGTCACTGCCGGCCTCGGCGAAACGCCACGTATCGGTGCCTTCGTGGTCCACTTCAAACTCACCGTGTGTGTGCTTGATCGTCGCGACACGCAAGCCCTGAGACCTGAGCTCTCGCAGCAGCGCCACCAAAAAAGTCGTCTTGCCGACCTTGTGCCAACCTATGATAGAGACAATGGAGGGTTGTTTCACGAACACCTCTCGTTCATCGATGATAGACAGATATCGTTACGTCGGCGAGCAGGGCACGCACGTCACTCAGCGCACGTGCCGCGCAGCAGGCAGTCGCCACTTCAACGCAAGAGACTGCGTCGGGGGAAGCCAACGCCGCAGAGACGCTTGCGAGCGCCCAAACCGGCACCGTGAGAGCATCAACGCCCAGCCCGGCCAGCAGCAGCGCGCCCAGCGGGTCAGCCGCCATCACGCCACAGATACTGATCGCGAGTGCGCGCGCGTGCGCGCAGTGCGCAAGGCGTCGTATCAGCCGCAGCCACGCGGGCTGCAGCCAGAGATCGTCGAGCGCAGGCCAGGCACTATCACGGCTGACGCCATACACGCTCGTCAGCAGATCGTTGGTCCCCACGCTCACGCAACCCGCCCCGTCGAGGTACGCGTCCGGCTCGAGCGCGGCCGCGGGCGTCTCCAGCATCGGCCCGATCGAAACCCCGTCGTTCGTCCCCATAGCATGCCAGCGCGTCCTGGCCGCTGTCCACTCCTCCGGTGTGCTGACACTTGGAATCAGCACTTGCAGGTTTGCGTCTGCACCCAGGGTCGCCAGCGCGCGCAGTTGCGTATCCAGCAGATCCGGCAGGTGCAGCGCCAACCCGATGCCGCGTAACCCGGCACTGCCCGCGGGCAGCCGCTCGCTCAGCACGCGCGGCAACGCATTCTGTTCCAGCGCCAGCGTGCGAATCGTGACCCGGTACCCACCAGCCGCCGCCAACAACGCCGCATAGTCAGCGGCCTGCTGCGCTTCGTCCGGCAGGTGCGCCCCCGAGTACAAGCGCTCGGTTCGCACCAGGCCGATGCCCTGTGCTCCCGCCGCCAGCGCTGCAGCGACCTCCGCGACGCTCTCCGCCTCGGCCAGCAGCACTGGCATCCCTGCGCGCCCCCCTTTGGCCGCGCGCGTAACGGTCGCCACATCCGCCGCGACGTCTTTCGCCAGCTCGGGCGAAGGCGCCAGGTCGACCAGGCCTGCGTCTGCATCGAGCAGCACCGGTTCGCCGTCGATCCCCTCGTCCAGCACGCCCTCCGGCAGACCGGCGGCCATCGGCAAGCCCAGCGCACGTGCCACCAGAGCGCTGTGAGATGCAGCGCCGCCACGCACCACCACCACCCCCGCGATCTGCGCCCCCGGCAGGGTCAGATCCGCTGGCGTGCAGCGCTCAGCGAACAGGATCAGCGGCTCNNGCCAGATAGTGCAACAGCCGATGGCCGACGTCGTCGAGGGCCTCGTCCAATGCGGCCAAGCTTTGCCCGCTCCCAGGCGGTTCGCCGCCGCAGCCTGCCATGCCGCGCGCCACGGCCGACGCCGCGGTCAAACCCAGCGCGTGCACGCCTTCTGCCAGGCGGTCCCGCCAGGCCGCATCTCGCAGCACCAGCTGAAAGCTCTGCAGCACCTCGACAGCCGCCTGTTGCTGACGCGCACGCGCGCGGGCGATCTGCTCATCAAATTCAGCCGCGACACACGCTAGCGCGCGCTCCAGTCTGAGCAGTTCGTGGGTGGCTTGCTCCACGCCATCGGAGGCGGCGCTATCCTGAGTCCGCTCCTGTCGCGCCAGCCTGTACGCCACCCCCACCGCTCGCCCCGGCGACAGCATCGTCACATGATAGCGCCTGCGGACGGTTCGCAAAGCCAACGCCGTCGTGACCGCCCGCAGCGCCGCCCCCGCGTCGCGGCCCTCACACATTATGTCCAGTCGCGCACCGGCGGGCGCACCCAACGCCAGCAACGCGGTCAGGCTGCGCGCATCGGCTGTGCGCTCGCCCCACGTCACTACGACCTTGGCCGCAAACGCCAGTGCAGTGCGCACCACCGCCGCCGCCGAGCGCGCATGCAACGCCTCGGGCAGCGTCACCTGGCCCCGCTCACAACAACCCGACAAGGTGCGCCGCTCCTCCCAGGACAAAGGTTCCCAGCACCAGCCAGCTCGCCGCAATACGCCGCCTCAGCAGCACCAGGTAGATCAACACCACGGCCAGCGGCAGCGCCTGCGGCAGGAGCTTGTCCAGCAAGTCCTGCTGTAGTCGCAGAGTCAACTGTCCCGCCCGCAAGGTTGCCGGTGTGCTGATCTGCAGCAACCTTGCCGCCAGCGCCCCCAGAATGCTGCTGCCCACGGTTTCAGCGCCCTTCAGTACCTGCCGCAGTTGCCCGCGCTCAAGCCATGCCGCCACCCGGGTGCTGCCCAGTTGGTACCCTTGCCGAAAAGCGCCCCAGCCCACGCCCCAAACCAGCGCCGCGATGGCCAGCACGTACAACAGCGGGCCCGCCGGGCTGCCGTCAAGCGCCAGCGCGATGCCCAGCGAGAGCAGCATTGGCGCGAGTGTGCCCTGGATCAGTGTGTCCCCCAGGGCCGAGACCGCCCCCATCAGTGCCGTCTTGGCCGCCACGATCGCGCTCGCCGGCACATCTCCGCCACGTGCGCGCGCCTCCTCCAGCGCCAGAACCACGCCGTTGGTCAGCGCACCCACGTTCGGTTCCGAGTTGTAATAGACGGTGTGGCGCGTCAGCGCCTCTGCCAGGTCGTCGCGCTTTGGGTACAGCACGCGCAGCGCCGGCGCCAGCGAATGTGCGAAACCGGTGCCCTGCCAACGTTCAAAGTTATAGTTGGCGTGCGAAAAGAAGAGCCAGGTCAGCCACGACCGCACCAGCTCTCTCCGGGAGAGCGCCGCCTTGGTCGACGCCTGCTGTGGCTCCTGCACCGGGGAAACCTCCGGACCGGACGATGCCTCTGGCGCACGCACGTGCGCGAGGTACGCCATTAGCCCCGCGACCAGCGCAAACGCCAGCAACGGTATGTCGATCACTGCGCTGATCACAAAGCCGAGCACAAAAAAGATCGGGTTGGGGCCATGCCACAGCAATGCCAGGCTGAGCGCGATGCCCAGCGCGGGCAACAGCGTCCCCACCACCGAAAGCGCGCCCATCAGCCGCTCCGGCAGTCGTCCCAGCAGGGTGGCCAGCGGCGCGATCCCATAGTACAGTCCCAGAAAGCAGGGAACCAGCGTTAGCAGCAACGTGAGGGCCTGCGGCGGCACGACGTTCCAGAACGCCAGGCCGCGCACATCGCCGCGTTGCGCGCATCGATCGGCGCGGTGCGCAAACGGCACGCTCAGAGTCATCCGCAGCTGATAGGCGAGATAGCCTAGCATGCCAACCGGCAGCGTCGCGGCCAACGCGGCCTCCGCCGGCAGCCCGCCGATGAGCGCCAGCGTCGTGCCCACATAACCCGCCAGCGCAATGTCGCTCGGCAGCGACCCGCCGGCGGCGATAAAGCCCAGGTACGCCAAGTTAATGGTTGCGCCCACGCGCGTGCCGCCTACCGGATCGCCCAAGACGATGCCCACCAACAGGCCCGCGACGAGCGGCCGGTATAGCGTCCAGAAGCCCAGACCCGCGAGCCAGGCGCTCTGCGACAGCCAGTAGCACGCGGCGATCGCCAGTGCGGCGCCCCACTTGAGCGTGCGCCCCTCGACAGCGGGCGCAGCCGCCACAGACGCAGCCACACTCGCCGCCCCTGCCACCACCAGCAGGAGGACCAGCGGGATTGTCAGACCGAGGAGGCGTGCGATACGCGACATGCTATCTCTTCCAGCTTAACACGTGGATCGTTGGGGAGCGCCTGAGCGCTCACGGCCACCCCATCCACCGCGAGTTTTTGCAGCAACCCGACTTCCGAGCGGCTGAGATACAACTGCTTGCCGACGCCCACGCGATCCTCCGCTGCGCCCAGCGTGCCAAGGTTGAGCGCGGCATAGCGAATCCCGGCGTCGTACAACGCGGCGGCTTGGGCGGGGCCACGCACGAGCACAAGCGTCTTCTCAGGACCTGGAGCTGAGGAACCCAGCAGCGCCTCGACCGCCTCGACCGCCCGGCCCACCCATAGCGTCACGCCTGTGGGCAAGGTTGCGGCCATCAGCCCCGCGACTTCGGGCTGTTCCGCTAATGCGTCGTCCACGATGGCGACCAGGCGCGGGCGCAACAGTCGTACCCAGTTGAGCACGACCTGTCCGTGCAACAAGCGATCATCCACGCGCACGAGGCCGAACGCCACCCGATCACGGAGCGACGGCATCTGCGCCTCCAAAGCGCTCGACCTGCTCGACGCCCACGCGCACCAGACGCGCTGACAGTTCGTCCACGCTCGTGCTCTGCTCACACAGCAGCACCGCCTCGCACAACATCCCCAGGTTGACGCCCGTCAGCGCAGCCGCGTGCGCCGATCCCAGCCGGCGGACACAGTCGACTGCCACCTGATGCGGGGTGCCGCCGCGCAAATCGCACAAAAGCAGCAGGTCGCGTCGCTGCTCGTCGGCGATCGCCCGCAGACGCGTCCCCAATGACTCGGGCGAGTCGCCCGCCGCCAGCCCCAGGGCGGTGACGTCCTCTCGTGCCCCCACCAGGCCGACCGCCGTCGTCACCAGCGCCTCCGCCAGGGATCCGTGGCTCAATACGACGATGCCGATCATCTGCGCCCCCTGCCCGCTCGCTCACTCAGATGCGGCCAGTATAGCCCCGCGAGGATGCGTGTCAACGCCGCGTCATTGTGCAGCACACCAAAAGCAGTGTATGATGCGAGTCATTCATGGCTCTGCGGAGGAAGAAAGCGTGACAGCAGAACTACGACGACACAACGGCGTCCCGACAGTGTTCATCGATGGCCAACCGGCCTTTGCCGGCTACATGTGGGGCGGTGGCGCCTCTCCCGAGGCCTATGCGGAGGCTGCCAACGCAGCCCTGTACGCCGAAGCGGGCGTGCACTGGCACGCCTTTGACGTGGGCATGGGCGGATACGAATGGTGCGGCCCCGGCCCGGGGCGCGACAGCCACTATGACTTTTCTACCGTCCTGCAGCGCTTTGGCCGCGTGATCGACGCCGATCCGGACGCGCGCTTTCACCTGCGCGTGCACCTCGAGACCCATGGCCAGTGGTGGCGCGACATGTACCCCGACGAGCGCGAGCTGGGCTCCGATGGCGTGCGCCGCAACCAGTCTTTCGCGTCAGTTGTGTGGCGCGAGCAGGCCAAGCAGTTCCTGCGGGAATACGTCGAGCACATCTATGCCGTTGGGCTGGGCGATCGCGTCATCGCGTACCAGACCGGCGCGGGCGCGACCGGCGAATGGGTCAAGGACACCGCCATGGAGCGCTACTGCGGCGACTATTCCGAGCCAATGCGCGTGCACTTTCGCCAATGGCTGCGCGAGCACTACCAGGGCGATCGTGACTCGCTGCGCGACGCCTGGGCCGACAGAGCCGTGGATTTCGACACGGCCGAGGTGCCCTCTGCCGAGGATCAGCACAAGACCCTGGCGGGCATCCTGCGTGATCCCCGCAGCGAACGCAACGTGATCGACTATTACACGTGCCTTGCCGAACTGTGCGGCGGCCTGGTGGCGACCTTCTGCCGCACGGTCAAGGAGGCCAGCGACGGGCGCGCACTGGCCGGCGCGTTCTTCGGCTATCTCCTGGAACTGGCCTGGAACGGCTCCTTCTTTGGCGGCGGACCAGACAGCGAGGTCTCTGCGATCCAGCGCAGCGGACATCTGGGTCTGGCCGTCGCACTGCGCTCGCCGCACGTCGATTTCATCGTCAGCCCCTACAGCTATGGCTTTCGCGGCATCGGCGGGCACGGCCCGGCCATGCCCCCCAGCGAGTCGCTGCGCCTGCACAACAAGCTCTATCTGTTCGAGGAGGATACCCGCGCGTGCACGGCGAACGACCAGGACTACGGTCGCGTCTACAACGTTGCCGATAGCGTTGCCGTGCTGCAGCGCAACATGGCCGAGGTGCTGACGCGCGGCCAGGGCATCTGGTGGCTTGGCAACCACATGCGGCTCGACCAGGAGCCCGCTCTCAGGCCGGTCATCAAGCGCCTCCAGGAGTTGGGCTCATGGGCTACCGCTCTGGATCGCCAGCCGTCCGCCGAGATCGCCGTCATCCTGGACGACGAGAGTTACTGGTACGAGTCGATCCACAACGACTTTGACCTGCCCGGGATCTTTCAGCAGCGCCTGTGGGGCCTGCCCAGCCTGGGAGCGCCCACGGACTATTACCTGCTGAACGATCTGCTTGAGGGTGCGCTGCCCGAGTACAAGGTCTATATCTTTTTGAACGCCTTTCACTTGGACGCGCGACGTCGCGAGCTGCTGGCCCGCCGACTGCATCGCGACGGCAAGGTGGCCGTCTGGGTCTGGGCGCCCGGCTACCTCAAGGATGCGCCCGGCTTGGAGCACATGACTGATCTCACCGGCATCATTCTTGACAAGGGCGACCACGCGTGGGGCCCCCTCTGTCACATTCTCGATTTCGAGCACCCCATCACCCGCGGGCTTTCCCAGGATCTGTTCTGGGGCACCAACGCGCGCCTGAACCCGGTGTTCCATGTCGAGGACCCCCAGGCACGCACCTTGGGCCAGGTGGTCTATTCACAGGGGCGCTGCAAGCCCGGCTTTGTGCTCAAAGAGTTCGCTGACTGGTCCTCGATCTACATCGCCGCCCCCAACGTGCCCGCTCCAGTGCTGCGCGGTATCGCGCGCTGGGCCGGCGTCCACCTGTACAACGAAGAGGGTGACGTGCTCTACGCCGCGCGGCAGTTGCTGGCCGTGCACACGGCGATGGGCGGGGCGCGCGAGTTCGCGCTGCCGCACAAGGTCGAGGCCGTCTACGACCTGTACAACGGCAAGCTGGTGGCAGAAAACACGGATCGATTCGAGGTGACCCTGCCAGCGCGCTCGACCCACCTCTGGTTCTGCGGCGACAAGTCGCTGCTTGCCGGGCTGGGCGCGTAGAGAACGCCAAGACGCAAAGGGACAAAGGCGCGGAGACGTCAACTATTTCGCGCCTTTGCCTTTGTGGTATGACCTGAGGTCTTCTATCGCGACGGAGGTGTACTATGGTCGCCTATCTGAAGCAGTGGAATGGCACGCCGACGGTCTTTTTCGAGGGCGCGCCCGTGTTCCCAGGCATCTCGTGTGGTTGGGCGCCCACCGCGGAGGGCTGGGACGGCGCCCCACAGGCGCGCATTCTGGCGCCGGCGGGGATCCATCTGTACGCCTTTGACTGCGGCGCGGGCGGGCAGCCCCACGAGTGGGTCGGTCCGGGAGCCGGGCACGCCGGCAAGAATGGCCACTTTGACTTTTCCCAGATGAAGGCGCGTTACGGCCACGTCATTGACGTTGACCCCGAGGCGCGCTTCTTCCTGCGCTTTCACCTCGAGATCTATGACAAGTGGTGGCTCGAGATGTACCCCGAGGAGCGTGACGTCGACTCGGACGGCAACATGCAGCAGCAGTCCTTTGCTCCGACGGTCTGGCGCGAGCAGTCCAAGGACCTGCTGCGCGAATATGTGCTGCACCTGCGCGAGTTCGGCCTCGAGGACCGCGTCTTTGCCTGGCAGACCGGCGCCGGCCACACCGGCGAGTGGGTCAAGGGCATGACCTCGATGCGCTGGCAGTGTGGCGACTTTTCAGTGCCCATGCGGCGGCGTTGGCGCGCATGGCTACGGGAGACCTATGGCGACGTTGAGGCGCTGCAGCAGGCCTGGAACGACAAGACCGTAACCTTTGAGAACGCCGAGGTGCCCACCGAGGCCGAGAACCTGGGCGCCAAACACCAAAGCTTTCGTGACCCGCGCCTCGAGCGCAAGGTCATCGACTACTACACGCAACTGGCCGACCTGTGCGGCGACCTCATCATCGACTTTAACCGCACCATTAAAGACACGTCGCGCGGCACGACGCTGACCGGCGCCTTTTACGGCTACCTCATGGAGCTGGCCTGGAACGCCGGCTTTTTCGCCGAGGGGCCCGACAGTCTCTATTCCACCACGCAGCGCAGCGGACACCTGGGCCTCTGGAAGACACTGCAGTCGCCCTACGTCGACTTCTACTCCAGCCCCTTCAGCTACTATTTCCGCGGCATCGGCGGCTATACTCCCGCGATGCAGCCCACCGAATCATTGCGCCTGCACAACAAGATCTATTTCTTCGAGGACGATATCCGCACGCACCTGACGCCGCCCGAGAACGGCTTTGGCGTAGTGGAGACCTTTGACGAGGCAGTAGCCACGCTGCGGCGCAACTTTTGCGACGTCATCACGCGCGGCCACGGCATCTGGTGGTGCCCCAACCAGCACTCTGTCGACCCCGAGATCGAGCCGCGCTTTGCACCGATCCTTCAGCGCTTTATGGAGCTCGGCACCTGGGCGACAAACCTCGACCGCCAACCATCGGCCGAGATCGCGGTCATCCTCGATGACGAGAGCTTTATCTACGAGAGCCTCGACAACCGTCTCGACATCCCGCTGATCGCCCAGCAAAAGCTCTGGGGCATCCCGCGCATCGGTGCCCCCCACGACATCTACCTGCTGAACGACCTCGCCGAGGGCCGCATCAGAGACTACAAGGTCTACATCATGCTCAACGCCTTCCATCTGGACGCCAAACGCCGTCGGCAACTGGCGGAGCAACTGCGCCGTGACGGCAAGGTAGTCCTCTGGATCTATGCGCCCGGCTACCTGAAGGACGAGCCTGGCCTCGAGCACATGACCGAACTCACCGGCATCCGCTTTGACAAGGGCGAGCACGCCTGGGGCCCCATGTGTCACATCCTGGACTTTACCCATCCCATCACGCAGGGGTTGCGCCAGGACCTCTTCTGGGGCACTAACGCGCGCTTGGGGCCGGTCTTTCACGTCGAGGACGCGGATGCCCGCACGCTCGGTCAGGTGGTCTACTCGCAGGGCCGCTGCAAGCCGGGGTTTGTGCTGAAAGAGTTCGCCAATTGGTCTTCCATCTATATCGCCGCGCCCAACATCCCCGCGCCGGTGCTCCGCGGCATCGCTCGCTGGGCCGGCGTGCACTTGTACAACGAGCAAGGTGACGTGCTCTACGCCACGCCGCAGTTGCTGGGCGTGCACACCGTCGCCGGCGGCGAGCGCGCGTTCGATCTGCCCCGCCGCGCCGAGGTCGTGTACGACCTGTTCGAGAAAAAGGTGCTGGCCGAGAACGTGCAGCGTGTCAGCATCGATCTGCCCAAGGCCTCGACGCAGCTCTACTTTGCGGGCGACCGCAAGTTGCTGGCGCTCCTGCCCGAACGGCAATGACCGCATCGCCTTACGCGCGGAAAGCGCATGGAAAGGGTGCCACATCCTGACTTGTGACGCCCAGCACCCAGACCTTGACTGGTACCAGTCCAACTGGAGGGCACTGTATGCTCACCCCCGGCGCCATGCTCGCCGATCGCTACCACATCGAGGCCCTGCTCGGCAGCGACACCCTCG
>DIVQ01000026.1:0-162 GCA_002423325.1 Anaerolineales bacterium UBA6128
GCAGCGCGCACTGCGTGACGCGCTCAGCCGGGAGCCACACCGACGGTCCACGCAGTTCGAGCGAAATGCGTTTGGTCGGGTCTACCAGGCCCTGCTGCAGCTGGCTCAGGATGCGGTGCGCAACCTCGCGCAGATCAATGCTGCCCTCGGCGTTGCGCGACA
>DIVQ01000026.1:222-6061 GCA_002423325.1 Anaerolineales bacterium UBA6128
GCAGGTTGTTCTTGACGCGGTGGTGCACTTCGCGCAAGTGCGCCTGCGTGCTCTCAAGTTCCCGCTGCTTTTGCAGCGCTTCGGTCTCGTCGTGAATCAGGATGAAAACGCCCTGCGGCTGCAGTTGGCCTTTCAGGCGCCGGGGCCACAAGGTGGGCAGCAGCGCTGAGAGCGTTTTGTCGGGGCCGCGAACCGGCAGCCCTCGGCGCACCCAGGTAAAGCCGTCCTGCTCAACACGCCTCTCAAAGCAACGTTGCTCGGACAGCACCCGCGCCACCAGCTCTGCGTCGGCCGTGTCGAGCTCCTGCACGTGCCAGCCCACCATGTCGTCGCGGTAGCCCAACTGGCGGTAAAGGCTGGCGGCGATGCCGCTGACGTAGCGTATGCGGCGGTCGGCCCCCACGAACACCACGCCGTCGTGAGGGCCAAAGGGCGTCAGGCCCTCAGCGCCACGCAGTTCGCCGCGCAGCAGTTGATGGCAGAACATCGTCAGCGCGGCCTGGAACACCTTGCTCCTGCGGCGCTGCCGTTCGTGCGCAAGCCAGTATGAATCAGACACCATCACTGCCAGCAGCTGCCCAGATGCGCCCCACACGGGGAACAGCTGGCGAGCCACCGTGGCGCCGCGCACATTGACGGTGTACACGCGTGATGGCCGCGGCGGCGTTGTCAGCGCGCGCACGGTCTCGGCGTGCGCGTTGAGCGCCAGCTTGGCACCGACTCGGCTCTCGCCGTATAGAGGCGTCACTGAGTGGGGGATGCCCTGCGCAACAACCAAACCGGAACGCTGGCCCGCGCGACAGACGATCGCCAGATCCGCCCGGCAGACATCGGCAGCAATGGGCAAGTCGGCGCTGATTCTAGCCAACAGCGCCCGGTCCGCGTCATCCACATCGACAAGCCGCGCGACATCCTCAACCATGCGGACCATTATAGCACATTCGCAAAGGCTGGCTAACCATCAATCTCGAGGCGTAAGGTGCTGGACAGTGGAGGTCGGTAGGCGTATTATCGGGGCAGTCTTCAATGGCCGCGGCGGAGCAAGGACCGATGCGCGAGTTTGTGCTGATGCTCAATCCTTGGGGGGCGGCGGTGATCGTGCGGCTGCAGTCCGGCGCGTCGCCTGCACTGGTCGCCTTTTTCCTCGCGATGACGCATCTGGGCGATGGCTACTATGTGCTGCTGGCGCTGGCGCTGTACTGGTGTCTCGACCGACGGCGCAGCATGCAGTTGGTGACGTTGTATGCGTTCTCGTTGGCGCTGAATGCTGGCATCAAGGTTCTGTTCGCAAGTCCGCGCCCTTTTGAGGCGTTCCCGGAGGTCATAGCGCGGGTCTCGGCAAGCGGTTACTCGTTTCCCAGCGGTCACGCGCAGTTGGCGGCAGCCTTTGGAGGCGGGATCGCATGGCTCTACCGGAGGCCGTGGGCGACGGCAATGGCGATCGCGCTGGCCCTGGTGATTGCTATGTCGCGCGTGTGGCTGGGAGTCCACTATCCCCACGATGTGGCGGCTGGTCTGCTGTTGGGACTGGCTACCGTGCTGGTGTGGATGACTGTGCCGCGCTGGCTGACGCGAGGCGGTCTGTCGCCCGGGTGGCACGCAAGCGCGAGTCTGGCTGCGCTGCTGGCAGTCGGGTTGCTTGCGCTGCTGGATGGTGACTATGCGCATTTGGCGTCTGGGGCGTGGGTGGGGTTCGTCACAGGCTACCTGATCGCGGAGCGCTGCCTCACGAGACCGGGCGGGCGACGCGGCGGCCAATGGGTGCGAGCGGGGGTGGGGTTCACGATTGTGTTGGCGTCTGCCGTCGCTATCGCGTCTGTGGCTGACTGGCGCGAGCATCTGATCAGCGAGAAGCCAACGGGTGCGGCTGTGGCGACGCTGCTGGGGTTGGCGCTGGCGCTTTTTGCGCCGTGGGCGGCGCAGCGGCTTGAGGCTCGGATGCTGCGCAGAGATGCTGCGACGTGACGCAGAGGAGGGGCTCACATGCAGTAGATTGACCGTAGCGAGATAACGCCCGAACACGTATGTCTGAACCGCCGCAGGTTCATGGTCGGAATCGGGGCGCTGGCCGCCGGGGCCGCGCTGGCGGCCTGCGACGAGTCACTGCCGAGCGAGGGGGCGACAGCTCGTGAGACCGAGCCGAACGCAGCGAAGCCGGCGCCTACGCCAGCCAGTGACGAGTTGGGAAATCAAGCCACTGAGTACTCGGCCGCAACCACGTTCAACAACTATTACGAGTTCACGACCTCGAAGGAGGGGGTTGCCAGACTGGCCTACCAGTTCGAGCCGTCTCCCTGGTCGCTGCAAGTAGGGGGACTTGTCGAAAAGCCGGCGGTCTTCACCCCCGACGACCTTGCAGCGTTTGGCCAGGAAGAGCGAGTCTACCGGATGCGCTGCGTTGAGGGCTGGTCGATGGTCATCCCCTGGCTGGGCTTTCCGCTGGCGCGTCTGCTGGAGCGCGTCGAGCCTGCGTCCGAGGCCAAATTCGTGCGCTTTGAGACGGTCTATCGGCCGGAGCAGATGGATGAGCAGAGTCGCGGACGCTTCGAGTGGCCCTATGTGGAAGGGCTGCGAATCGATGAGGCGCGTAACGATCTGACGCTGTTAGCAAGCGGCATGTATGGAAAGGCGTTGCCGGTGCAGAACGGCGCTCCCGTGCGTCTGGTGGTGCCGTGGAAGTACGGTTTCAAGAGCATCAAATCGGTGGTGTCGATCGAACTGGTGGCGGACCAGCCCACAACCTTCTGGATGGCGCTGGCTCCAGACGAGTACGGTTTCTACGCCAACGTGAACCCGGACGTCCCGCACCCGCGTTGGTCGCAGGCCAGCGAACGACGCATTGGAGAACCGGGGCGACGAGACACGCTGATGTTCAACGGGTATGCAGACCAGGTGGCGACCATGTACGCGGGGATGGACTTGGCAGTCTACTACTGATGCACAAGGATAAGAGGGTCCTGCTAGTAACTCATACTGTGGGGCTTGCGCCCGCCGTGACCCTCGGCATCCTGCACGCGCGCGGAGCGCTTGGGGCCGATCCGGTGGGGGCGCTTGTGCGCGCGAGCGGTCGGTGGGCGCTGACCTTTCTGATGATCTCCCTGCTTCCCTCGGCCGTCTCTGTGCTGACGGGCTGGAAGGGGATGCTGCGCGCGCGTCGCTGGTTGGGGCTCTATGGGTTTGGCTATGCTCTCGCACACCTGGCGCTGCTGGTAGGGCTGGACTATGCATTTCGCATGGATCTTTTCTGGCGCGCGCTGCGCGAAGGACCTGCGATGTGGGTGGGACTCTTTGCGCTTGCGCTGTTGCTGCCACTGGCGTTCACCTCCACAGATGGCTGGGTGCGGCGTCTGGGGCCGGACTGGAAGCGGCTGCATCGACTGGTCTACCCGGCGGTAGTTCTGGCGATCATCCACTATGCCGCCGTATTCAAGGAGCTCCGGCCGGGTCCGGTTCTGCTGGTGATCGTGCTGGTGGTGCTCGAGACAGCGCGTGCGGTGGCAGAGCCGCGCGCGCGTGCGCGCAGACGTCGGCATCGCCTGGACGTTAAGGGCGGGCGGGCTCGTGGGGCAATGAGCGTTGGGGTTGGGGGCAGCAGGGCGCGTTCACTGAAGTCGCCCAGGTACCAGCGAGTACGCATGCGCTGGGCCTTTGTGACGTCGTTGCTCCTGTTGAGCACACTGCTCTATTTCGTAAGCCTTGAAACGTGGGCGTACTGGGCGCTTTTGCTGACCGCAGTCTTTGTCGGATGGTGGATCAAGGTCTGAGCGGCACAATGCCGAGGGCGGCGGTCACCAGACCGCCGCCCTCGTGCATATCAGGTACGGGGGCGAACTACAAGCCGATCTCGTGACGGAGGGCTTGAGTGTCCTCACACCAGTTACCGACGTTCCAGCGCCCGTAGGCGCCGAGAGCGCCCATCGGATCGTCGCCTCCGTAGACGCGTACCCAGATAAGCGATAGCCCCCGATGCTCTCTGGCATGGTTGAGCGCGCTGAGCATGTCAGCAATTGTGTTGCCGCCGTCGAGGGCGAGCAGGCCCTTCACTGACCTGGCCAAGGCGACATAATCGGTGTCAACGGCATCCGCAGTCGTGTAAGTGACGCCGTACTGGGCTTGCTGCAAGCCGACGATAGCTCCCATGGCGCGGTTATCGAGCAACAGGATGCAGCCCTGGGCGCCATGGCGTACGCCGTCGAACAGGATCTGCGGCGTCATCGTCAGTGAACCGTCTCCGGTAATGGCCAACGCGTATTTGGGCTTGTGCGATAGAGCCGTCGAGAGCAACGCGGATCCGGCAAAGCCCATAAAACTGGCGCCAGAGTCATTGTAGGTCTGGTAGGGCGTCTCGTCCTCAGAGATCTGCATCGCATTGGCCTGTACGTCGCCGGCGTCGAAGAAGGTGATCGTGTCGTTCGTCCGTGCCCAGTCGGTGGCTGCTTTGATGACGGCGGGTTGCGTGAGTACTTCGGTCCCCCAGCCCTCGTCGAAAAGCGTGGGCTGGTCATAGCGCGCCTGCCTGAAGGCGTCCCATTCCTGGCGTTTCGCAGCGCACGTGGCGAGCCACGGAGATGTGGTCGTCGTCTTGGGCGAACGCTGCCTGAGCGCCTCATTGAGCACCTTGAGCGTCGCGGAGATGTCGCCCACCATCGCCAGCGTGCGGTTGTAGTGCGTGGCGGCTTCGACATCTGCGTTGACGTTGATGACGTGCCTGGCCTTCGGGTAGGCGGTGCGTGACGAGTCTGACTGGCACACCGCGCGGGTGCCGAGCGCGATGATCAGGTCGGCCTCTTCGCTGGCATAGTTGCCGCAGGGCGAGCCCTTGGATCCGGCAAGGGTCATGTTGCGCGGATGGCTGAAGGGAATGGCCCCCGCGGCAATCGGGCTGATCGTGGCGACACCATCGGCAAGGTCGAGCAAATTGGCGATCTCTGCGCCTGCGTAGCGTGCGCCCCCCCCCACGCGCACAAGCACGCGCTCGGCGGCAAGGATCATGTCGACAGCCTGGGCATAGCGGCCCTCGTCGGCGGCCGGGCCAAGGTGAGGCGGCGCGCCAACCGGCAGTTCGTCCAGATTGAAGCGCGGCATCATAGCGGCTTGCTGGTTCATGGGCAGCAGCATAAAGAAGGGGCCCGCACGGTAGGGGTGGTCAACGACGTTCAAGCCGCGGCGCAGGGCCACTCCGACAGCTCCTGGGGTGTGCAATGCGTAGGCGGCTCCCATCGTGGCAAACATGCGCAGGTAGAGATCTTGCTCGTGCTTGGGGATCTGCTGCATGTTGGGCCCTTCATCCTCGGAGGTCTCGTCTCCCAACAGGAAATAGACACCGATACCGTTGCTGGCGGGTACGAGAGAGCCGGCCAGAGCGTTCAGCGCTCCAGGACCGATGGAGGTAAAGACACAGGCCTTCTCGCCGGTGGTCCAGCGTAACGCAGTTGCGGCGTGAGTGGCCTCGGTCTCGTTGCGCACGCCAAATGACCTGACGAGGCCGGCCTGTTCGTAGATGCGGAGGACCTCACCGATCTCGGTGGAGCCGTGTCCGAAAACACCGACAAAGGTGCGCACGTCCTGGCGCAGCAGGCCCAGCACGAGGGCCTCGGAAAGGGTCAGATCAACGCGACGGGGCAGTGCGCCCGAGGCGAGCGCTTCGTTGACCCCGCCTGCGGTGTGGATGGCCCGGGCGCGCGCCAGCCTGTCCTGTGCGAGAGATTCCTTGCTCATGGCGACCTCGCTCGTTTTGTACTCCCGACACTCTTGCGTTGTCGGCGTCACGAGAGGTATACCACTTTGGAGGGATACCGTCAAGCGTGTACGGGTGGAGGGTGTTGAGAAACCCGGCACA
>DIVQ01000220.1 GCA_002423325.1 Anaerolineales bacterium UBA6128
CATAACCCAAAGGTCACAGGTTCAAGTCCTGTCCCCGCTACTCGAGCAGAACGACCAGGGACGCGCAGTCCCTGGTCGTTGGCTTTAAGCGCCAGTTCGGCTAGCGGTAGGCTTGTGCCTGCAGCGTAAAGAGGCGCGCGTACATCCCGCCAGCACGCATCAACTCGTCGTGTGAGCCACTCTCCGCGATGTGCCCGTTGTGCAGCACCACGATGCGATCGGCCATGCGCACGGTTGAAAAGCGGTNNCGCGCCAGCGCGATCTTTTGCCACTGCCCGATGCTCAACTCTTCGCCGTCCTCGAACCATTTGCCCAGCAACGTATCCAGGCCGTGGGGCAGCCTGTCGATGACCTGGTCGGCGCCGGCTGCTCGTGCGGCCCGCACCACGCCCTCGCCCTCGGGCGAGGCGGTCACGTCGCCCACCCAGATGTTCTCTCTCGCGCTCAACTGGTAGTGCGCATAGTCCTGAAAGATCACGCCGATCTCGCGACGCAGGGCTTCGGACGCGAACGCACGCAGGTCGGTGCCGTCCAGGCGGATGGCTCCGCCTGTGGGGTCGTAGAGCCGGCAGAGCAGCTTGACNNGAGGGTGGTCTTGCCCGAGCCGTTCTCGCCCACCAGGGCCACGGTTTCGCCCGGACGGATGCTGAGCGAAATGCCTTCCAGCACTGGTTGCTCCTGGCCGGGGTACGCAAAGCTGACGTCTTCAAAGCTGATCCCCTGCGCCATCGGCCGCGGAACGGGCCGCGGCTGTTCGGGGTCGTTGACGTGCCCCTCGAGCGCCATGAACTCGGAGAGGTTGGTGAGAAAGAGGTTGTTCTCGTACAGGCCCACCAGCGCCCCCAGCGTGCCGGCCAGCAGACTGCGGCCCTGTTGAAAGGCGGAGAGGTACATCACCAGGCTGCCGACGGTGAGCAGGCCCTGCACCGTCTGGTAGGCCACATAGCCAAAGGCGCCATACACCGTGGCAAGCGCCACTGCGCTGGCGGCGAACTCTGCGACCGCGCGCCGCACGGCGATCCGCATATGTTCGCGGCGCAGCCGCTGTCGCAGCTCGCGATAGCGCCGGATAAAGAGCTCGCCCAGGCCGAACAGGCGGATTTCTTTGGCGTGAACTTCGTTCGAGACGACCCAGTCATAGTAGCCGGCGCGGCGCTCGGCCGAGGTATTGCGACGCTGCCACTGGTACAGCTGGTCGGCGAAGTGCACCTTGACGAGCACGTCCGGCAGCAGCGCCAGCAGCATGGCGGCGCCGATGCCCGGCGAGAAAGCCAGCACCAGCCCCAGGATGCCCGCCAGTGAGATGGCGCTCTGTGCCAACTGTGTCAGGTTGGAGACAATCTGCAGCGGGCGGTAGGTGCCCTCGCGCTGGGCGCGGTGCAGCGTGTCATAGTACTGCCAGCTCTCATAGTAGGCCAGGTCGACGCGCACCGACTTGGCCTGGAGCAGTCCGCTCATATAGTCGGTGACAGAGCGCGACTGAGCCTCGCGCACCAAGCCGGACGCGGCGTTGATGGCCGAGCCCGCCAGGGCCACCAGGCCCAGCAGCCCCACGCGGAGCGCAGCCACGCGCCAGCCCTCGGCCAGCGCCGCCGCGCCGCCGCCGGCCGCGAGGGTTACAGCGTCAACTGCCAGCTTGGTCAAGTAGAGCGTGGCCAGCGGCAGCAGTCCCTGCAGTACCATCAGCCCCAGGCTGGTCGCCATCAGGGCGGGCGAGCCGCGCCATACCAGCTGCACCGCGCGCGTCAGCTGCAGCGCCGAGCGGACACGTTCGCCCAGTCGCTTGAGAAGAGGCATCATCCCTGCTTTCTGTGGGGCGCGCTCGAGTCACGTTCTGAGCGCACCGCGATCATAGGCCGCCCGGGGGGCAGCGTCAAGCGCCGCAGACGCGCTTGTCTATTCGGTTGCCATCGAGTAGCATAGGCGACGTGCCCCGCACCATGTCGTACGGGCGTGCAGACCGCGCTGTTGCGCGCCGCTCGGCGCCGAGGACACTCATAAGGAGTCTGACCGATGTACATGGTGATGTATGTTCTTGACGACCCCAACCTGCTCGACGAACTGCTGGAATCGCTCTGCGCCGTCGGCGTGACGGGCGCGACCATCGTGGAGAGCACCGGCATGCATCGTCGTCGCGCCCGCGTGACGCGCCCGCACTTTCGCTTTCCCTTCGAGGGGCGGATGAACTCGCAACTCGAAGACAACCTGACGATGTTTGTGATCGTGCCCGATCAGGAGGCCGTGCGCGTCTGTCTTGGCGCGATCGAGCAGGTGGTGGGCGACCTGGCCGGCCCGCGCAATGGCATCCTGGCCGCCTGGCCGCTGGAAGTGGCCAAGGGCTTGCGCATCGCCCCTGCCGGCTCTTTATGCACTGAGGAGGAAGCGCAGTGATCTGGCTGCAGCTTGCGCTCAGCTCTGCCCTGCTGGTGTTCGCGGCCATCAAACTGGCCGAGTACGGCGATGTCATTGGCGTGCGCACGGGGCTGGGCGGCATGTTTGTGGGCATGTTACTGCTGGCCGGCGCCACTTCGCTGCCCGAGCTGCTGTCCTCGCTGACCTCGCTGGACCAGGCGGTGCCCAACCTGGCGGCGGGCAACGTGTTTGGCAGCCAGATGCTCAACATGCTGCTCCTCGCTGTAACCGACATTGTGGCGGGCAATGCCCGGATGCTGCGGCGCGCCGCCCGCAAGCACGCTCTGTCCGCCAGCTTTGCCATCCTTCTTACCTTTCTGCCGGCCATCTCGCTGCTGGGCGGCTTTGAGGCGGGCCTGGGCTGGGTGGGCTGGGACAGCCTGCTGTTGATCGTCGTCTACATCGTCGGCGTGCGCATGCTGCAGGGCGATCGCGTCGACGTGACTCCGCTGGACGGCGACGAGGAGGAGCCTGTCGAGGGGCCCAGCCTGCGGACTGCAGTCATCGGCTTTGCCATCGCGGCGGCGTCGTTGATCTTTATCATGCCGATCCTGGTGAGGAGCAGTACTGCGGCGGCCGACGCGTTGGGCTTGACTGTGGGCTTTGTGGGCAGCACCCTGCTGGCGCTGGTCACCTCGTTGCCCGAGTTGGTGGCCTGCATCGCGGCTGTGCGCCTGGGCGCCTACGATATGGCCATGGGCAACCTGTTCGGCAGCAACATGTTCAACATGTTCGGCCTGGGCCTGGTGGACGTCTTTTACACCAAGGGGCGTTTCCTGGGAGAGATGGATCCGTCCTTCGCGCTGGTGGCGCTCATCGCTGCCGTGCTCATCGCAATGGGCCTTATCGGCAATCTCGCGCAGATCAAGCGCCGCCTCATCGTGGTCGAGGTGGACGCGGTGCTGATCATCGCCGTCTATTTCCTCGGTCTTTGGCTGATCTACGATCGCGGCATCGGCCTGTAGCCAGACGCCCTCTGGCGCTGAGCGCCGAGCGTGGCCTGGCCCTCCAGGGGTGACGCCCCGCAGTGCGTATTTGACACCCCGTAGCACCCTCCTATACTATGCCGGCTAACAGTTAGTCGGCATAGTATGTTTTTGCCGGGGGGTGCCCATGTCATCGTCTGCCGATATTGCGGCGCTGGATCGTCTGTTTGTGCACGTGGCGCACCTGCACCACGATCACGCGCGCTCGCTGTTCAACACCGTCGGCCTGTACCGCGGTCAACCGCCCGTGCTGCGCGTGCTTGAAGAAGAAGAGGGCCTGTCGCATTCAGAGCTGGCCAGACGGCTGCGCATTCGCCCTGCCACGATCAGCAAGATGCTCGATCGCATGGACAAGGCCGGCTTTATCATGCGCAAGGCTGACCCCGCCGATCAGCGCGTCTCACGCGTTTATCTCACCGATCGTGGACGGGCCGTGCAAGATCAGGTGCGCAGCCTGATTGCCACCATGGCGCGCGACGGGTTTTCCTCGCTGACCCCCGATGAAGTTTCAACTCTGCATGCCCTGCTGTCACGCGTAGCGGCCAACCTCGAGGCCGCAGCGGTCCGCCATGCCGTCGACTCTGCCGACTGCCGACCGGACGCCCCGGTGAAGGCTCAAGCTGAGCAAGGCGACTGAGGCAAACGCCCCGACCCTTCGGATCAATCTGCCATTCTGGAGGACAGTTTATGGGTTCGATTCGCCAAGTGGCCGCCTTCGCCAAGCCCTATAAGCGCTTCATCCTGCTTGCGCCGCTGTTGATGCTGCTTGAGGTTGCCATGGACCTGCTGCAGCCGAGCATGATCCAGCGGATCATCGATGAGGGCATCGCGCAGGGCAGCATGCCGGTCATCGTACGCACCGGCCTGATGATGTTTGGATTCGCGCTGATCGGCGCGGTGGGAGGCGGGGGAAACGGGGTGCTGGCCATCAAGGCACAGCAGGGCTACGCCGCTGATCTGCGTGACGCGCTCTTCCGCAAGGTGCAGTCTTTCTCCTTTGCCAACCTGGATACGATTGAGACCGGACAACTCATCACACGCCTCACCAACGACGTCACCCAGGTGGCTGAGGTGCTGATGACGCTGATCCGCATGCTGATCCGCGCGCCGCTGCAACTCATCGGCAGCCTGATCATGTCGATCGTCAC
This sequence comes from Anaerolineales bacterium UBA6128, assembly GCA_002423325.1. GTDB lineage: Bacteria > Chloroflexota > Anaerolineae > UBA1429 > UBA1429 > UBA6128. Next base: position 4,547 of record DIVQ01000220.1, read on the forward strand.
CTGTCCGCAATTGGCCTTTATCCCGCTGGCGCTGATGCCGTTGCTGCTGATCTATGTGATCTGGGTAGTGAAAAAGGCCACACCCATGTACGGCGTGGTGCAGACGCGCCTGGACGGGTTGAATGGCGTGATGCAGGAGAACCTGGCCGGCGCGCGCGTGGTCAAGGCTTTTTCGCGCGCTGAGCACGAAGGCTCGCGCTTCAAGGACGCCAACGAAAAGCTGGTGGACCAGACGATCCGCGTGGCGCGGCTGACGGCCACAGCGATGCCCATCATGATGGTCCTCATGAACCTGGGTGTGATCGCCGTGCTCTGGTTCGGCGGCGTCGACGTCTCGCGCGGCAACATGCAGGTGGGGCAGATCGTGGCCTTTATCAACTATCTCATGATCACACTGACGTCGCTGATGATGGTCAGCATGATGATCATGGGCGTGGCGCGTGCGCAAGCGTCTGCCATCCGCATCAGTGAAGTGCTGGACGTCGAGCCGGTCGTGCAGAACCGTCCCGACGCGCTGCAGGCATTCGGCCCGCAGGGGCGGGTCGTCTTTGAGAACGTCAGTTTCGGCTACCACAACAACGGCGAACACAGCGATGCGGCCCTGGAGGATATCTCCTTTGAGGCCGACGCCGGCCAGACAGTGGCTCTGGTGGGGACTACTGGCTCGGGCAAGTCAAGTCTTGTGCACCTGATCCCGCGCTTCTATGACGTGGACGCGGGCCGGGTGACCATCGACGGGACGGATGTACGGGACCTCGATCAGGCTGTGCTGCGCCGCGCCATCGGCGTTGCCATGCAGGAGACGGTGCTCTTCTCCGGCAGCATCCGCGACAATATCCGCTACGGCCGGCCCGACGCCACCGACGCAGAGGTGGAAGAGGCGGCCAAAATCGCTCAGGCGCACAGCTTTATTACCGGGTTCCCAGAGGGCTATGACAGCATCGTGGGGCAGCGCGGCGTGAACCTGTCGGGTGGGCAGAAGCAGCGCATCGCGGTGGCGCGCGCCCTGCTGATCAAGCCGGCCGTGCTGATTCTGGACGACAGCACGAGTTCTGTCGATACCGAGACAGAGGCTCGTCTCCAGGAGGCCCTGAAGGACTTTATGCGCGGCCGCACTGCCTTTGTGATTGCGCAGCGCATCAGTTCGGTGATCAATGCCGACAAGATCCTGGTTCTGGACGATGGACGCATCGTCGGTCAGGGCACACATGAGGAACTGATGGCGTCAAACGTGATCTATCGCGAGATCTGCGCGTCGCAGCTGGGCAACGGGGAGGTGGTCCATGGCTGAGCCACGCAAAGGCGCCTCCCAGGAAAGCACGCAAAAGAGTTCGTCCGGTTTCCGCTTGGGCCCCGGGGGGCCGCGCGGGATGATGGATACGGGCGCAAAGGCCAAAGACACGCGCGGTACCCTGCGTCGGCTGTGGGGCTATCTGCGCCATCAGAAGTGGCCGCTGATCATCACCGTGCTGCTGGTGGCGGCCACCACTGGCCTGGACCTGCTTGGCACCTACCTGATGGGTATGGCGATCGACAAGTACATCGGCACGGGCGACCTGCAGGGCTTGAGCCGCACCATGTGGCTGATGCTGGGCTGCTACGTGGTGGCATCGCTGGCCACCTGGCTGCAGAGCTATATCGCTGCGAGCACGGGCCAGCACATCGTGCGCGACATGCGCCGCGACCTGTTCGACAAGCTGCAATCGCTGCCGCTCAAGTACCTCGACTCGCAATCGCACGGCGACGTGATGAGCCGCTTGACCAATGACGTGGAGAACGTCAACAACGTGATCAGCGGCAGCGCCACCATGCTGGTCTCCAGCCTGCTGGGCCTGGTGGGCACGCTCGGTGTGATGCTCTATGCCAACATCCCGATGACGCTGGTGACCTTTGTGACCGTGCCGATCTCGTACTTTGCCACGCGCTGGCTGATGACGCGCACGCGCAAGATCTATCGCGAGCAGCAAAAGCAACTCGGCGACCTGAACGGCATCATCGAGGAGACGGTCTCGGGGCAGCGCGTGGTCAAGGCGTTTGTGCGCGAGGCCGTGGTTCAGCAGTCGTTCGATGACGCGAACCAAAAGTTGCGCACGTCGGCCACGCGGGCCGGTATCCTCTCCGGCTTTATGGGGCCGGTGATGAATATGGTCGGCAACCTGAACCTGGCGATCGTGGCGGCGTCGGGCGGCTGGCTGGTCATTCGTGGGCTCTCGACCGTGGGCAACATCGCTACCTTTATCAGTTATTCGCGACGCTTCACGCGACCGCTGAACCAGATTGCCATGCTGTTCAACTCGATCCAGGCGGCGCTGGCGGGCGCGGAACGCGTNNCTCGATCAGGAACCTGAGCCGGCCGACGTGGCCGACGCCCTCGATCCGGCGGAACTGCGTGGCGAGGTGGTCTTTGAGGACGTCTCCTTTGGCTATGAGCCCGGGGAGCCGGTGCTGAAGAACATCAGTCTGCACGCGGCGCCGGGTCAGACGATCGCGCTGGTGGGGCCCACGGGCGCCGGCAAAACCACCATCGTGAACCTGCTCACCCGCTTTTACGAGATCGACAGCGGCACCATCACTATTGACGGGCAGGACATTCGCTCTTACAAGCTGGACAACTTGCGCACCAAGCTGGGCCTGGTGCTCCAGGACAACTTTTTGTTCAGCGACACCGTGATGGCTAATATCCGCTATGGGCGTCTGGATGCCACGGACGAAGAGGTCATCGAGGCAGCGCGCTATGCCAACGCCGATCCGTTCATTCGGCGCCTGCCGGATGGCTACAACACCGAGTTGAGCGAACGCGGCAGCAACTTGAGCCAGGGGCAGCGGCAGTTGCTGGCCATCGCCCGTACGATCCTGGCCGACCCGGAGATCCTGATCCTGGATGAGGCCACCAGCAGTGTGGATACGCGCACCGAGGTGCACCTGCAGGAGGCGCTCTTGCGGTTGATGCGCGGGCGCACCAGCTTTGTCATCGCGCACCGCCTCAGCACCATCCGCGGCGCCGACCAGGTGCTGGTGATCAAGGGGGGTGAGATCATCGAGCGCGGCCGCCATCAGGAGTTGCTGGCACTGCGCGGCTTTTACTACAATCTGTACACGCAGTTCAAGGGGCAGGCCATCGAACTGCCAACGCCGGCGGCGCCCCAACCTCAAACGGCCGCTGGCCCCGGCATGGGCACACCCAGCGCTATGCCGGCGCGCGCCTAGGCCGTTCACACACCCCAGCATCGGCTCAACAACTGCCGGACGGATTCGCGCGAGCGACCGCCCGGCAGCTTGATGTGACAACGAATTCCTCCAAACGCCCACGTCATCTCCATCGCACCTTCACTTCTGTCGGGTATCCTATAGGTGTAAACGGTGATAGGGACTGACCGATAGCAGACAGAGAGGAGCAACAAGATGTCAAAGAAATGGTTAGCGTGGGCAGGAGTGGCCGCTGCAGGGATCTTTGTGGTGGCGAGTCTGGGCCTGGCACTGGGCGTCAACGCTCAGGGGCGCTTGGATCTGCCCGGAAGGGCGGCGCCAATCGCGGGGCAGGAGCACACGCACGTCATCGACGTGAGTGACGCCGAACCGCTCACTCAGGCCGAGATCGACGGACTGCTGTACATGCGCGAAGAGGAAAAGCTGGCGCGCGACGTCTACATGGCGCTGTATGACAAGTGGGGCCAGAGCGTGTTCAACACGATCGCCTCGAGCGAGGCCAAGCACATGGATTCGGCGCTGGACCTGATCGTCGCCTATGGCTTGGAAGATCCAGTTGCGGGCAAGGCAGCGGGCGAGTTCGTCAACGCCGACCTGCAGGCGCTTTACGATGAGCTTGTGGCGCAGGGCAGCACCTCGCTGGTGGACGCGCTGCGCGTCGGAGCGGCCATCGAAGAGATCGATATCCTCGATCTGCGCGCACATTTGGCCGAGACCGAGCAGACGGCGATTACGGACGTGTACACCAATCTGGAGCGTGCTTCGCAGAACCATCTGCGGGCCTTTGTAAAGCAGATTGAGCGCCAGAGTGGCGCAGACTATGAGCCGCAGTACATGACCGCCGAGGACTCTGCCGAGATTCTGGCGGCCAGCAACGCTGGCAATGGCATGAACCAGGGCTTGAGCCAGGGCGAGAGCCAGGGTCAATGCATGGGCCGTGACCAGCAGGCTGAGAGTCAGGGGCGGGGCCAGGGGCGTCGCGGGCGCTAGGCGCCGCTGAGGCAGACACAAAGACGGGGCGGACGCGCGATCGCGCATCC
>DIVQ01000092.1 GCA_002423325.1 Anaerolineales bacterium UBA6128
GTACCTCAATTGGATAGAGGGCCGGCCTACGAAGCCGTCTGTTGGGCGTTCGATCCGCCCCGGGCGCACAAAGCATCACCGCGAAACGGTGATGCTTTTCTTTACCACGCCGCGTCGTGAGCGCGCCCTGCGCGCGAGGAGCGTAACCGCATGTGGAAGCACTGGACCAATCTCGACGGCCTGAACTGGTGGCTGCTGGGCGGGGGATTCGGCATCAGTTTCGTTGCGGTGGGCCTCGCGGCCGTTCTGGGGGGTTACGTGGGCACCATCGCCACCGAGTTCTACCTGACGTGGGGCCCCGTCCTGAGCGTGGTGCTGGTGTTCCTGTTGTGCGCGCTGGCCGGCTATGTCACGGCCAAGTTCGCCGACATTCACCCGATGAAGCACGCGCTGTGGGGCAGCATGGGGGCCGTCATCCCGCTGGTCGTGGGGGCCGTGCTGCTGGTACACCCCTTCCTGATCATGCTGGCGCTCGTCTCCGTGGCCGGGGCGCTTAACGGCGGCCGTCTGGCCATCCCAAGGCGGCGTCACGCCCCACCGGCCTCCTAGGGATCGGGCCGGAGACTTGGCGCTTGGCAGGCTCTCGCGCGCCGGATTCCTGACGGCAAGGCCGCCTACGGCGGCTTTGCCACTAGTCCACACGCTCCAGCGCGCGACTGGCGATGATGTCGACGCCGGTCCCCAGCACGTCCGCGCACACCACCTGATGTTCGGCCACGGGCGCGTCCAGCACGACGTCGCGCAGATGCGCCGCGATCTCCAGCAGGCGGCCCTTGGGAACAGGCGCCTCCGAGCGCACCGGCACCAGCGGCAGCGCCGCGCCACGCACACGCACCGTCGTCGTCAGCATACGCCTGGGCGCGGTCAACTCTTCCTTCACAAAGTCCACGCCACGCGCGCAGCGGTTGCCCACGAGGGTCAGCAACTCGGTTCCGCGCACCTTCGCCTCGATGTTGCAGCCCACCGGACAGGTGACACACACAAAGTGACGTTGTTCTTCCACGCAATCCTCCGTGCCGCGCCAGACAACCCTCAACCGCGCGCGAGGCCCCAGGCTACAGACAGAACCGCGAAGCACGAGGCGGCCACCCCCCTACGCCTCTTCCACGTCCACCTGCAACCCACCCGCCGAGGTCAGCCGCTCATTCCACTCTGGCTGCAGCGCCAGCCCGATCATCTCTGACGGCCGCACATAGCGCAGCCGCTTGTTCAGCAGCACATCGCCATCGGCGCTGAGGCGCACGCGCACTGCCTTTTCGACCGGCTGGCGCACGCGCAGCTCAAGCGTGGCGCCCTCCTCGGGCACGAGCGGCAGACGCACGCGCTGCGGCACGACGTGATGCACGTTCTCGCCGGCTGTCACCGGCAACTCGCACGACTCGGCCAGCAGCGTACAGCAGGCGCAACCCGCGGCGCTGCGCCCGGCGCGCAGGGCGCTGGCCGTCACGTCGTCCACCAGGTCGTACACGTGCACCACGTTGCCGGCGGCATACACGCCCGGCACGCTGGTGGCGCCCGCCTGGTCCACCACCGGCCCGCCTGTCACCGGGTCGATCATGACGCCCGCGGCGCGCGAAAGCTCGTTCTCGGGGATCAGGCCCACCGAGAGCAGCAGCGTATCGCAGGGCAGCACGCGCTCGGTGCCCGCGATGGGGCGCCAGGCCGCGTCCACCTGCGCGATCGTGACCGACTCGACGCGCTCGCGCCCCGCCACGTCGATGACCGTCGTGCTGAGGTGCAGCGGGATGTCATAGTCCATCACGCACTGCACAAGGTTGCGCCGCAGCCCGCTCACATAAGGCAGAATCTCGCACATGGCCTCGACGCGCGCACCCTCCAGGGTCAGTCGGCGCGCCATGATCATCCCGATGTCGCCTGAACCCAGGATCACATGGCGCTCGCCGGGCATGTAGCCCTCGATATTAACCAGGCGTTGCGCAGTGCCCGCGGTATAGACGCCCGCCGGCCGCAAGCCGGGGATGGCCAGCGCGCCGCGCGGCCGCTCACGGCAGCCCATCGCCAGCACCAGCGCGGTCGGCTCGATCGCCAGCATGCCATCGGCCCCACTGGTAGCGATGACGCGCCGGCGCGCGCCGTCCGGAGACGACTCGATCGCCAGCACCATCGTACGCGTGAGGGTGCGCACACCGGCCTCGGCGGCCATGCGCGCCCAGCGCGCCACGTACTCGGGCCCGGTAAGGTCGCTCTGAAAGACGCGCACGCCAAAACCGTTGTGGATGCACTGCGGCAGGATGCCGCCCAGCTCGGCATTGCGCTCGATCACCAGCACATCGCGCGCGCCACATTCGCGCGCCTGATAGGCGGCCGCCAGCCCGGCAGGCCCGCTGCCGATCACCAGCACATCACAGCGCAGGTTGCGCATCAGGCCACCGCCTTGGTCTGGCGCGTCACCAGCCGCGAGCCGCCCCCCTTGAGGGTCAGATCGAGCGGCGAAACGCCCAGTTCGCGTGCCATGATCTCGATCGCCAGCGGGGTGTCAAACCCGCCCTGACAGCGGCCTGTGCCCAGCCGTGTGCGGCGCTTGAGCGCGTCATAGGTGCGCGCTGGGATCGGCGCGTGACAGGCCGCCACGATCTCACCCTCGGTGACTGTCTCGCAGCGACACACAATGTTGCCATGGCGCGGGTCGCGCGCGATCAGCGCTTGCTGCTCCTCACGGCTGAGGTGCGAAAAACGGGGCTGAACCGGGCGCGTCGGGTCATAGTCAGGTCGTTCGACCAGCGTCAGGCCCGCTCCGCGCAGCAGATCCACAACGTACGCCGCGATGGCGGGCGCGGCGGCCAGCCCCGGGGATTCGATCGCGCCGCAGAGCAGCAACCCGTCCACCTCGCGCGGCACCTCGATGACGAAATCGCCAGTGTTGGAGCGTCCCGTAGGACGCTGTGTGGCGCGCAGCCCCGCAAAGGTCCGGATGATCTGGCGCCGATCCAGGCCAGGCACCAGCTTGAGCGCCCCCTGCATCACCTCGTCGAGTCCCTCGCGCGTACACGCCAGGTCGTCCTTGTCGCTGATGCTCACCGAGTTGGGCCCCAGCATCACGTTCCCGTGGATTGTACGCGTCACCAGGATGCCCTTGCTGAACGCGGTCGGGCAGGGGAACAACACCGTGTGCACCTGTCCTGCGGCCACGCGGTCGAGCACATAGTACTCGCCCTTGCGGGGCGTGATCGACAGGCCGTCCAACCCGGCGGAGTGCAGCAGGTCGTCGGCCCACAGCCCCGCAGCGATGACCACCCAGCGGCTGGCCAGCTTCTGGACCGCCAGGTTTCCACCTGGCATCTGCTTGCGGATCTCTACGCCCGCCACACGCCGACCCTCGCGGACGATGCCGGTGACCTCGGTCTCCAGCGCGAGTTCGACGCCGTTGAGCACCGCGCACTCAGCCGCCGCGATGCACAGCCCGAAGGGATCGACGATGCCGCCCGTGGCGGCATACAGCGCGCCGACTGCCTGCGGCGTCACCGATGGCTCACGCCGGCGCATCTCTGCACCGTCGATGAGCGTCATTCCCGGCACGCCGTTCTGCCTGCCACGCGCGTACAGCTCATCCAGGGAAATGCGCTCCTCTGCGCTGGCCGCCACCACATAGGTACCGCAGCGGTCGAACTCGACCCCGAGCTCGCTGCAAACCCGGTCGTACTGGGCGTTGCCCGCCAGGTTCAGGCGCGCCTTGAGCGTGCCCGGCTTGGCATCGTAGCCGGCGTGCACGATGGCGGTGTTGGCCTTGGTGGTGCCTTCGCCCACGTCGGCGGCCTTGTCGAGCAACAGCGTGCGCAGCCGGTAACGCGCCAGCGCGCGGGCGATCATGCTCCCCACCACGCCCGCGCCGATTACGATCACATCATACGACGTCACACTTCACCTCTGGAATCGGCCCATGGGGATTGCGTCGCACCAGACCCTTGCCAGTCCTTGCACACGTCCACCCATCCCAGGCTGCCTGAGCAGGCCTCCAGCTCGGCCATGCCGAGCTCGATGGCGCTGTTGTCGCTGCCACAAGCCGGATAGACGGTCTCGAACCGCTTGAGCGATACGTCGAGATAGACCTGCACGCCCTTTTTGACGCCAAAGGGGCATACCCCGCCGATCGAGTGGCCGATGAGGGTCTGCACCTCGTCAGCTGACAGCATCTTTGCGCGGCTGTGAAAGCGCGCTTTGAACCTGGCGTTGTCGACCCTGGCGTCGCCGGCCACCACCACCAGCATTCCACAGTCGCCCAGTTTGAACGACAGCGTCTTGGCGATGCGCTCCGGCGCGCACCCGATTGCCTGGGCCGCCAACCCGACCGTGGCGGAAGAGGTCGAAAACTGGCGCACCCGGCCATCCAGCCCATAGGGCTTGAGGTAAGCGCGCACGCGATCGATGGACATGTCCTGACTCTCCAAGGTCATCTCAGCAGCCCCTGGGCCCCGTGGCTGCATTATACTACAAGGCGCCACAGTTCCCGAAGCGCGGTCTGCCCTGGGCCAGTCTGACGCAGTTCTGGGGCGAGGAGCAGCCCTGTTGCTTGACCGGGCCGTCACCGCTCGCTATCATGCCACTGTCTGACCCGTTCCGCGCAAAGGAGCATCATGACCGACGTCAACGCCCGCGTACAGGCTGTGCTCGACGACCTGATCGCCCGCGACCTCGAACGCGGCCTGCAGGTCGCCGCCTACCTCGACGGACAGATCCTCGTCGACGCCTGGGCGGGCGTCGCCGACCCCGCCACTGGCCGCCCCGTGGACGGCCAGACCCTCTTTTGCGTCTTTCACCAGCAAGGGCATCATCGCCACCGTCATCCACCGCCTGGCCGAGCGCGGCCTGCTCGAATATGACGCGCCTGTGTCGCGCTACTGGCCCGAGTTCGCCGCCAACGGCAAGGCCGCCATCACCCTGCGCCACGCGCTGACGCACACCGCTGGTGTCCCCCAGATGCCCGCCGACTCTGTCCCCGCCCAGCACGCCGACTGGGAGTGGATGGTCGGCACCATTGCCGCGCAGGCGCCGCTCTGGGAGCCCGGCACAGCCGCGGGCTACCACGCGCTCACCTATGGCTGGATCCTGGGCGAGGTGGCGCGCCGCGTCACCGGCGTCGCCTTTGGGCAGCTGCTGCAGGACGAGGTCTGCACCCCGCTGGGCATCGATTCGCTCTTCATGGGCCTGCCCGACGCGGCCCTGCCGCGCGTGGCGCCGATGGAGGGCAAGCCGCCCGCGCCTGAGCCAGCCGACTCGCCCACCTACCTGGCGATCCCGCAGTCGGCGATTCCGCTGTACGCGTGGGCCAACCGCCCCGAGATACGCCGAGCGACCATTCCCGCCGGCGTCGGCATCGCCAACGCGCGTGCCATC
>DIVQ01000038.1 GCA_002423325.1 Anaerolineales bacterium UBA6128
CCTGGTTGATCAGGCAGATCTCGGGATCGACCTCGCCCGACTGAAACCCGCGCAGGTGCGTCGGGCGCATGCCGGGGATGCGCTTGCGGCCGCACTCCTGGCAGACGGTCTTGGAGGCCTGGAAGCCCTCGCGGTCGAACAGGGCTGCCACGAACAACTCGGGCGTGGGCGGGCAGCCGGGCAGATAGCAGTCGACGGGCACGTAGGCATCGATGGGGCTGGCGCGCGGCAACAGGCGCGGCAGATGTCGGCGCGCCTCGCCTGCCATAAAGAGGTCGCGCACTTCCTGACGGTTGCCAAGGTTGGCTACGCCGCCCGAGATGGCGCAGGTGCCCACGGCGATGACCTCTTTGGCCTGGCGCGCCGCGCGCCGCAGACGGTACAGGTCCTCGTCGGTGCGCACGGCGCCGCTCACCAGCAGGCGATCCACCGGCGGCACATCGTCGCTGGAAATGACCAGCGGCATGTACAGCAGCGCCTGCTGATCGCGCCAGCCCTCAGCGTTGAGCAGCGACACCTCGCACCCCGCGCACCCGGAGAGCTGCAGCACCGCGAAACTCGGTCTTGTCTGCATCCGCTTGCCTCAATGAATGGTCTGGGCTGCCCGCTCGTGCGCCTCGTCGGGCGCCTCACCGTAGACCTCTGTGTAGAGCGACAGCACCGCCTGCCGTTCCGCCGGATAGGTGTCGGCATAGTAAACGGCCAATGTCTCCACAGAGACCGCGCCGCTCTTCCCCATACGCTGGCAGACGCGCAACAGTTTGGCGAGCGGCATCTCAGGCGCCTTGTAGCTCAGGAACCAGAGCATATAGCGTTGCGGCGTATAGACGCCGGTCTGCCGCAGAAGACGGTAGAGAAAGGTGGCGGCGACGCCTGGCGTGCGCGACGCCTCGTCGTGTGCAAGGCGCGCGTCGTCGGCTTGCCCGTGCCCCGCGCGAGTGGCGTAGGCGTTGGCCTGAACTGCTCGGTAGCGCGCCATGCGGAGCTCCTCGACAGCGGTCTCGGCGGCGGTCGCATCGAGCTGCAGCGCGTCCAGCGCGGCGGCGAGGCCGGCCACCAGTGCGGCCTCGGTCGTTGCAGGCTGATCCAGTGGCAGCGACTCGGCGCCGGCATCGGCTGATACGCCCACCAACGCCAGCAGCCAGGGCGCGCTGGCGGCCGCCATGTCTGCGCGCACCCGGGCCAGATCGCTGACGCCCTCGCGTCCCAGGCCGAGCGCGCACTCCACCGAGACGCGCTCCTCGCCATGCTGCAATACGATGTCGTGCAGCACACCGGGCGCCGCACTGTCCAGCACCAGGATGGGATAGTTGCCCACGGTCTGGCGCAGACGATTCGGCGTATCGGTGGCCAGGTAGGCGCGGGTCGTGTGCTCAAAGACGTCTATCAGGTGACGCAGGAATGCGTCCGACAGCACCTGCTGCTCGAACTGCGCGTACAGCGGGTCCTCATCAGGCACGGGCACCAGCAGGTCGGTCTGCGTCCGCACCAGCACATAGCCATGTGTGGAAGGCACCATGCGCGCTGCACAGCCGGTCGTAGCCAACACAACGCAGGCCGCTGTAAGGAACGCTCGCCGAAGCGAGCGTCGCGGATGCGCCGACCGGCCGACCAGGCCGCGTGTGTGTGCAAGCATCGTCATGCAGAGAGGCCCTTCCTGCGCGCACTATAGACCATCGCGAGCACGCGCGCAAGCGCAAGCCGTTCGCATTGCACAGCGCATCGCGCAATGCTATAATAGAAACTATACTGCTGTCAGCGATAGTGCCACGGCGAGCACGGAACGCGGCGCTCGATCCTGTGGCACCCGTTTGGCTGTGGATCGGAGGACAGAACGAGTTATGACCAGCGCGAGGCCTTCATGCTTGGACATGCTGCACGACTATCTTGAGCGCGCCAAGCGGCTGTACGCTGAACGACTCTCCCGCGAGTCTACGCCGATGGAGACACGGTCGACCGCAATTGACTGGGGCATCGTGGCAGACGCCGGCGAGACGGAGCCGAGTCTGGGGGTCAATGCCGACCTGGACGAAGCCTGGGCGCGGGCAGCCAGGATCTTTCACGAGGGACAGATTGTCACCGGCATCGTCACGGGCTGGAACCGCGGCGGTTTGCTGGTGCGTTGGGAGCGGCTGCAGGGCTTTGTGCCCGCATCGCAACTCAAGGAGATTCCGTGCGCCGAGGACCCGGCGTTGCGCGACGAGGCTTTGGCCAAGTGGGTGGGTGACGAGTTGTCGCTCAAGGTCATTGAGCTGGACCGCACCCGCAACCGGTTGGTCTTTTCTGAGCGTGCCACGGTCTGGGGTCCCAAGGACGGCTTCAGGCTGCTGGAGAGCATCGTCCCGGGTGAAATCCAGCAGGGCGTGGTCAGCAACCTGTGCGACTTTGGCGCGTTTGTGGACCTCGGAGGGGTGGATGGGCTGATTCACGTCTCTGAGCTGTCGTGGGGCAGGATCACGCATCCCAGCGAGTTGCTCAGCATCGGGCAATCGGTGCGTGTGTATGTGATCAGTGTGGATCGGGCCAACCGCCGGGTCGCGCTGAGCCTCAAGCGGCTGCATCCCGATCCCTGGAGCGTCGTCGAGCAGCAGTACAGCGTCGGGCAGGTGCTCGATGCCGAGGTGACCAACGTGGTCGACTTTGGCGCCTTTGCGCGCATCGACGAAGGGCTCGAGGGGCTGATCCACATCTCAGAGTTTTCGGACGAGCGCAAGCAGAGCTACACCCGCACCAGCGATATGATCGAGTCGGGCGAAACAGTGCGTGTGGTGATTGTGCGCATCGACAGCGCCAACCATCGCCTGGGGCTCAGCATGCGCCTGCCCCAGAGCCTTGTCTCGGACGCGGGGCTCGGTGGGGCGCTGCAGAGCCAGCCTAACAACGACGCCGACAGCGAGAATGTGCTCTACTAGAACGATGAAAAGGACCCCTGCAACCACCAAATCGCGTTCGGCAAAGGCCAGACGGCCGGCCACGCGACCAAAAACGCAGTCAACGGCCTGGCGCAGCTTTGTGCAGCGCGAGGTCTGGGGCCTCGCGCTTGTGACGCTGGGCCTGGTGACGGCCATCTCGCTGTTTGTACAGACGCAAGGGCGTCTGAGCGAGGCCTGGTCGTTGCTGCTGCGGCGCGTGTTTGGCGTCGGGGCCTATCCGGTCGCATTGCTGATGATCGCGGGCGGGGTGCTGATCACTCTCAGCGACTCGGCGCGTGCGCGTGTCAATGTGCACTGGAAGACGGTGGTGGGCCTGGAGTCGCTCTTTTTCAGCCTGTTGGCGCTGATCCATACGCTGGCGCCCGGCGATGGTCTGGCCTTGGCGCGCGAGGGCCGCTACGGCGGCTATATCGGCTGGACGCTGCGCGATTTCAGCACGGCGCTCATCGGGCACGTGCTGACGGTCATTCTGTTTGCGCTGCTGGTCTGTTTCAGCCTGCTGCTTGCGACACGCACAAGCTGGGCCAAAGTCTGCTGGCGCGTGCAGTGGTTGTTCAGTTGGCTCGGGGTACGTCTGCGCGCGTCGATTGAGCGGCGCCGCGCGGCCTCAACCCCCAAGCCGCAGCCGCGACCGCGCAGCCGGCCGGCGCGGCCCAAACGGGCGAAGGCCGATAGAGTACCTGCTGTCGCCGCTGCCTCACAGCCCGTGGCAGGCAAACCTGCGGCGCCCGAGCGTCCCTTACAGCCCGCTCCGGGGAGGCGCGCATCGCTGCCGGCGGCGCGCAAGACGTCGGCTGGCGCTTCGGCGTTGCCCTCGATCGATCTGCTCGCTGCCGATGACCTGGCCAATGGGGATGACGCCGAGGCCCGCGAACGTGCGCAAGTCATTGAGGACACGCTGAGCGCCTTTGGCATCCCCGCGCAGGTGGTGGAATGGAGTCAGGGCCCTGCCGTCACCCAGTTCGGCATTGAGCCGGGCTACTATGAAAAGCAAGATCGCGAGGGCGAGACGCACCGATTCAAAATCCGTGTCAGCAAAATCCTGGCGCTGTCCAACGATCTGGCGCTCGCGCTGGCCGCCTCACCCATCCGCATCGAGGCGCCCGTGCCGGGGCGCGCGCTGGTCGGCATCGAGGTTCCCAACGCCGACAAGTCTCTGGTGGGGCTGCGCGGTGTGCTGGAGAGCAAACAGTTCCAAAAGATCCGCTCGCCGCTGCGCATCGCGTTGGGGCGCGACGTCGCCGGCGAGGCAGTGGTCGCCAACCTGGCTGCGATGCCGCACCTCTTGATCGCCGGCGCCACCAACTCGGGCAAAAGCGTGTGCCTGAACGCCGTCATCGCTTCGCTGCTCTTTCAGAATACGCCCGAAGAGCTCAAGCTGCTGATGGTGGACCCCAAGCGCGTCGAGCTCACCAACTATAACGGCATCCCGCACCTGCTCGCGCCCGTGGTCACCGATGTGGATCGTGTGATCGTGGCGCTGCGCTGGCTCACCCGCGAGATGGATCACCGCTATGCGCTGTTCGCCGAAAAGGGCGTGCGCAATCTGGCGGCCTATCACAAGCTGTCCGAGCAGGCGGCTCCGGAGCCGCTCCCCTACATTGTGCTCGTGATTGACGAGCTGGCCGACCTGATGCTGGCAGCGCCGGAGGACGTTGAGCGCACGATCTGCCGTCTGGCGCAGATGGCGCGCGCCACCGGCATCCATTTGGTCATCGCCACGCAGAGGCCGTCGGTAGACGTGGTCACCGGCTTGATTAAGGCGAACTTTCCGGCGCGCATCAGCTTTGCGGTGACATCGCAGGTCGACTCACGCGTCATCCTCGATACGCAGGGCGCCGAAAAGCTGCTGGGGCGCGGCGATATGCTCTTCCAGGCGCCCGATGCC
>DIVQ01000070.1:0-461 GCA_002423325.1 Anaerolineales bacterium UBA6128
GACAAGAAGAAGGACGAGCGGATCGGCGTCTATGACCTGGGCGGTGGCACGTTCGATATCTCGATCCTGGACATCGGCGACGGCGTCTTTGAGGTCAAGTCTACCAATGGCGACACCTTTTTGGGGGGCGACGACTTTGACCAGCTGATCATCGGTTGGGTCGGCGACGAGTTCCGCAAGGAGCAGGGCATCGACCTGCGGGTGGACCGCATGGCCCTTCAGCGTCTGNNGCCGAGAAGGCCAAGATCGAGCTGTCGACCACGATGCAGACCGAGATCAACCTGCCCTTTATCACGGCGGATGCCAGCGGCCCCAAGCACCTGAATATGACGCTGACCCGCAGCAAGCTTGAGCAGTTGGTGGGCCACCTGGTGGAAAAGTCGATGGGCCCCGTCAAGCAGGCACTGGCCGATGCCGACCTCAAGCCGGCTGACATCAACGAGGTGGTGCTGGTGGGCGGC
>DIVQ01000070.1:503-8103 GCA_002423325.1 Anaerolineales bacterium UBA6128
GCCGTGGGCGCCGCCATCCAGGCGGGCGTTCTGGGCGGCCAGGTGGACGACGTGCTGCTGCTGGATGTGACGCCGCTGACCCTGGGCATCGAGACCCTGGGTGGCGTGGCCACGCCGCTGATCGAGCGCAACACCACTATCCCGACCAAAAAGAGCCAGATCTTTTCGACGGCCTCCGATAGCCAGACACAGGTGCAGATCAACGTCGTGCAGGGCGAGCGCCCCATGGCGGCAGACAACAAGTCGCTCGGCACCTTTAACCTGGACGGCATCCCGCCGGCGCCGCGCGGTATGCCGCAGATCGAAGTGACGTTTGATATCGACGCGGATGGCATCCTGCACGTGTCGGCCAAGGACAAGGCCACCGGACGCGAGCAAAAGATCACCATCACCGCGTCGAGCGGATTGAACAAAGACGAGGTCGAGCGCATGGTCCGCGAGGCCGAAGCGCACGCCTCCGAAGATGAGAAGCGCAAGCAGGCCGCTGAGCAACGTAACAACGCCGACACGCTGGCCTTCCAGGCCGAGCGGACGCTCAAGGACCTTGGCGACAAGGTGCCGGCAGACGTTCGTAGCGATGTCGAGGCCAGGATCAACGAAGTGCGTGAGGCCCTGAAGGGCAACGACACTGCCGAGATCGAGCGCACTGCCTCAATGCTGTCTGACGCGCTGCAAAAGGTGGGCGAAGCCGTGTACCAGCAGCCTGGCGGCGAGCAGCCCGAAGGCGGCCCACAGGCCGGCCCTGAGGGTGGCGACGATGACGCGACCGTGGACGGCGAGTTCCGCGAGGTATAGCACGCGTCGGGACGACCTCACGGTCGCCCGCATGGCTGAATAGACAGGTCATAGAGATCGGCGTTCCAGGCGCATTGATGGAGCGCCGGTCTCTTGTGGCTTGTTTTGACGTCCGGCCGCCCTGGAGTAGACTGAGGGGCTTGATCCTGCAGTTTCACCATTCTCACCATGGAACAAGGGTATGTCCTCTGAAAAGCGCGATTATTACGATGTTCTGGGCGTGAGCCGCAACGCCGACAAGGACGAGTTGCGGTCTGCCTACCGCAAACTGGCCCTGCGCTATCACCCCGACAAGAACAAGGACACCGACGCCGAGGTGCGCTTTAAAGAGATCAACGAAGCGTACGAGGTGCTGAACGACGACGAAAAGCGCAGCATGTACGACCGGTTCGGTCATGCGGGCGTCAACCAGAACGGCCAGGCAGGCGGCTTTGGCTTTGGCGGCTTTGGCGACATCTTTGAGGATCTCTTTGGCTTTGGCGCGCAGCGTTCGGCACGCCAGGGGCCCCTACGCGGCGCCGACCTGCGCTATGACCTCGAGATTAGCTTTGAGGAAGCCATCTTTGGCGTCACCAAAGAGATCGAGGTGTCGCGCCACGAGACCTGCCCCACCTGCAATGGCAGCGGCGCGGAGCCCGGCACTACGCCGGTGCGCTGCCCGGAGTGCAACGGCACCGGCCAGGTGCGTCGCGCCCAGCAATCGATCTTTGGCTCGTTCGTCAACGTCACCACCTGCCCGCGTTGCGGCGGGCGTGGCGAAGTGGTGACCACCCCCTGCTCGCAGTGCCACGGCGCACAGCGCATCGAGAGCGCCCGCAAGCTCTCCGTCAACATCCCGGCGGGCGTCGACGACGGCACGCGCGTGCGGCTGAACGGCGAGGGCGAAGCCGGCGTGAACGGCGGACCTGCGGGCAGCCTGTACGCGATCCTGCACGTCAAGCCCCACCGCTACTTTAGGCGGCGCGAGAACGACATCCTTCTCAATATGAACATCAACATGGTGCAGGCGGCTCTGGGCGATCAGATCGTGGTGCCCACGCTCGACGTGGAGGGCGAGACCAAGCTCAATATCCCTGCCGGCACGCAGACCGGCGCCGTGTTTCACCTGAAATCCAAGGGCGTGCCCAAGCTGCGCGGCGCCGGCCGCGGCGACGAGATCGTCATCATCAACGTCGTGATCCCCACCAAGCTCGACGGCAAGCAGAAGGAACTGCTCAAGCAACTGGGGGAGACGCTGGGCAGCGATGTGACCCCTCAGGATGACAAGAACTTTTTGGGGCGTCTCAAAGACGTGCTGGGGCTGTAGCATGACGGAAGAACCGAAGCGTTGGGTCGAGATCAGCGTGCAGGCCGACCGCGAGGCGGTCGACGACCTGGTGGGCCTTTTCAACCGCTCCTGCCGGGGCGGGGCCATCGTAGAGCAAAAGGTGGACGAACGCAGTGGCGACGCCGCGCTCTACACCACCGTCAAGGGCTTTTTGCCGACCGGGGACGAGGAAACGCTGCTCAAGCTCGAAGTGGCCCTGCTGCTGCTGGCGCGCGTAACGTCGATCTCGGAACCACGCGTGCGCACCCTCGAACCTGAGGATTGGGCCGAGTCGTGGAAGGCCTACTTTGAGCCCCAGCGCATCGGGCGGCACACCGCCATCGTGCCCACCTGGCGCGAATACAGCCCCCAGCCGGATGAGGTCGTGGTGCGCATCGACCCCGGCATGGCCTTTGGCACGGGATTGCACGCCACGACGCGGCTCTGTCTCGTCGCGCTCGAGCGTTTGGCGCTGCCCGGCATGCGCGTGCTCGACGTGGGCACCGGGTCGGGCATCCTGGCCGTTGCCGCAGCGCTGCAGGGCGCCCGTACAGTGGATGCGCTCGACATCGACACCGTATCAGTCAGGGTGGCGCAGGACAACATCGCGCTGAACGGCGTCGACGACCGCGTGCGGGTAGCGCGCGGCACACTCCGCGGCAGCGAGACCTCGGTAGAGGTGCCCGTGCATCCGGCCAGCGACTATGATCTGGTGCTCGCCAACATCCTGGCCGAAGTGATCATCGCGCTCGCGCCCGCCCTGGCGGAGGCGCTGGCGTCGGATGGCGCGCTGGTGGCCTCAGGCATCATCGGCGAAAAGGGCGACGCGGTCGCCGAGGCGCTGTCAGCAGCCGGCCTGGTCGTCAGTGAGCGCCTGGAAGAGAATGACTGGCTGGCCCTGATCGCGCACAAGGCGTAAAGCCCCATGCAGCGCTTTTTCGTCCCTCCGGAGATCCTGGCCGCTGACCCGGTCGTGCTGAGCGGGCCGCTCGCGCACCAGCTCTGCCACGTGCTGCGGCTGGAGGCCGGCGCGCACATCGCCCTGCTCGACGACAGTGGCTGGGAGTACGCCGCCGAACTGCTGCACGTTACCCCACAACGCACCGAGGCCCACATCATTGCCCGCACCCGGCCTGACACAGAGCCGCGCGTGCGCGTGACGCTGTACCAGGCGCTGGTGTCCGAGCAAAAGCTCGACTGGGTGTTGCAGAAGGGTACCGAGTTGGGCGTCAGCGCCTTTGTCCCCGTGGTGACGGCGCGCAGCCTGCCGGCGCGCGCCGGCGTCTCCAAGCTGGCGCGCTGGCGCCGCATCCTCACCGAGGCCGCCGAGCAGTCGGGCCGCACGCGCCTGCCGACGGTCGCTGCGCCGCAGCTACTGACCGGCTGCCTGCCGCCACCCCCCGAGACGCTGGCGCTGATGGGCGTCGCTGACGGCGAATGCACGCCGCTGCCCGAGGTGCTGCGTGGCGTGCCCCAACGATCTGCGTCGCTGGCGCTGTTCATCGGCCCTGAGGGCGGCTTTGCGCCGGACGAAGTCGAGCGGGCGCGCGCCGTGGGCGTTCGAATGGTCTCGTTCGGGCCGCGCACGCTGCGCACCGAGACGGCCGGCCTGGCGGCCGTGGCCGCGCTGATGTGCACACTCGGCGAGTGGGAATAGGTCCTCAGAGCCAGCACCAGAGACGCGTCGGATCGCTTCCCCGTCAGCGCGAGTTGTGCTAGAATGCCCCTGCGTTGTTAGGTGCGACCGGCGCGGAGAACGCTCATGTCAGACTCTGTCTTTGACGGCATCGGTACAGAACGAGTCGTGCAGTTTTGCCGCGAGAACCAGATCAAGCGGCTCTCACTGTTTGGCTCGGCGCAGCGACACGAACTGCGCCCTAGCAGCGACATCGATCTGCTGGTAGAGTTTCACGAAGGGCACGTGCCCAGCCTGTTCGGCCTGATCCGCATGCAGACTGTGCTTACCGCGATGCTCGGATGCCAGGTCGATCTGCGCACGGCCGAAGATCTCAGCCGCTACTTCCGCGACGAGGTCGTGCGGACGGCAGAGGTGCAGTATGAGGCGTGAGGACCAGGTCCGTCTGCGCCACATGCTGGACGCCGCCATACAGGCGCGTCAGTTCCTGGGGCAGACCACGCTAGAGGACTTTGCGGCCAGCCCATTACTGGGCAACGCCGTTGTGCACTCGCTCGAGATCATCGGCGAGGCTGGGGCTCAGGTATCCACGGGTCTCAAGCAGGCACCCCGAGATTGAGTGGGCGGTCATCGTTGCCATGCGCAACCGACTGATCCACGCCTGTTTTGACGTCAACTACGAGACCGTCTGGCGGACCGTCAACGAGGACTTGCCACTGCTCATAGACCGGTTGACGGCGCTCATCAACACGCTCTCGTAGCACCCTCTTGGCACCCTCGCAGCCACCGTCCTGCCAAGCGGAGGGTTACTTGATCTCGACCTGATAGTCCACTGGCACCAACTGGATCCAGGTCTGGCCCGGCTTGAGCGGCACCTCCGCGCCCGTGGCATCATAGTACAGGATCGGCTCGTTGGCCGCGGTGCGTTTCCAGGTCACTTCTTGCACCACCCCGTCGCGCAAGAGCTGTGCGCGCCCCTCGCCGGTCATCACGATGTCGATGGCCGTGCTGCCCAACGAATCCTCCACGATGTCGGTCTTTTTGTGCTCGGTGTAAAAGACGATCACGTTCTCGGCGCCAATCTGCGCGCCCGTCAGACCCTCCAGGTGCGGCGCGCCCTGCATCGTGCGCAGATAGCGCCCACTGGTAGCATCGTAAGCCCAGTCCACCACGCACAGTTGCGGGTAGGGGATATGGATGCTGTTGGCTGGCTGCCCGGCCGGCGCGGTCGCGTCAAACGAGTAGCCGCTGGTCAGCTTGCCACGCTCGAGGTTCCTGGCCGTCAGGTACGCGTGCAGCCGCTCTACGGACGTATACATTCTGCTGCGCCAGTCGTGATCGGCCAGCACGCTGTAGGGCTCGTGATGGTAATACTCGTCCAGGTCCACAAAGCCGGCCTGCGCGATCAGCCATCGGATGTGGTCGCTGGCGCCGCTGTGCACCGCGGCCGCGTCGTACTGCGGCACGATCTCGAGCGTGCTCAGGCGCGCGCTGCGGATGGGGCGGATCTGATCGACGTTCGTGCCCAGGTAGAGCGCCGTGAAGCGCGTCAACGTCCAGCCGTCCATGATCTCTTCATAGACGATATCGGCGAGTCCCAGGCCATCCTGCGGACGCGCCGTAGTATCGTTGCCAATGCGCACGGCCAGGATGCGCCGCTCCAGCAGGGCCGGGTCGCTGACCGACAGCCCGGTGAGCGGATTGGCGTTGGCGTTCACGGTCGGCGTAGGGCTCGCGGTGGGCAGCAGCGTGGCTGTCGGGGCCACCGGCGTGAGCGTGGGCACCAAGGTGACGGTGGGCGCCGGCGTGGCGGTCGCCACCGGCGTAAAGGTGGGCCGCGGCGTGCGTGTGGCGGGCGGCACCGTCGGGACCTCTGGCGTGGGGGTGGCCGACTTGCAGCCGGCCAATGCGAACGCGCCCGAGAGCACAACGGCGATCAGCAGGATGCTCACACACCGGCGGCGCGTGTTGCGGGAGCAGTCATCAAGCATGGAGGCTTCCTCCGCAGAATAGTCGGGTACGCGGCGATTATAGCATACAGGACGCTGGCGCGGGAAAGGGAGTTCCCGACGATGAGGACCGATCGCGAAGCAGGGGTGCGCGCTGTCGCGGGCGGTTGACACCCCATACAGCCTGTGCATAATCCCTGACAGGGCGCACCAAAGGAGGCGCACCAGATGAGCACCAAACTGACCATCCCGGAACTGCAAGCCAAGGTCGAAGCCGAAGAGCCGATCAGCATGATCACCTGCTACGACTATCCCTCAGCGCGTATCATCGATGAGGCCGGCGTCGATATCGTGCTGGTGGGGGATTCGCTAGCGATGACGATGCTGGGCTACCCCAACACCCTGCCCGCCACCATGGACATCATGATCGTTTTCGCGCGCGCCGTCGCGCGGGCCTGCCAGCGCGCCTTTGTCATCGGCGACATGCCCTACATGTCGTACCAGGTGTCCGTGCCAGAGGCCATCCGCAACGCGGGGCGCTTCATGGCCGAAGCCGGGGTGGACGCGGTCAAGCTGGAGGGCGGACTTACGGCCATCGCGGCGGTGGAGGGCATCGTAGGTGCCGGCATTCCCGTGATGGGTCACCTGGGGCTGACGCCACAGAGCATGTCAGCCATCGGTGGCTACAAGGTGCAGGGCCGCACCACCGACGCGGCCATCGCCCTGCTGGACGACGCGCTGGCGCTGGAGGAGGCGGGCTGTTTTGCCATCCTGCTGGAGCTGATTCCCGCGCGTGTCGCCGAGATCATGCGCGAAAAGCTCTCCATCCCCACCATCAGCATCGGCTCGGGACCGGGCTGTGATGGGCACTGCCAGATCTACCACGACGCCATTGGCATGTTCGAGGCCTTTACGCCGCGCCACGCCAAGCGCTACGTCGAGATGGGCACGCTGCTGCGCGAGGCGATGAAGCAGTTCGTGGCCGACATCAAAGAGCATCGCTACCCGGGCGAGGAGCACAGTTTCAAGGTCCCCAACGACGTGCTGCGCGCCTTTTTGGATTACGCGCAGGGAAGATAGCGCGCCCGTCGTCCTGGCGTACGTGTTGGCGCAAAAGTGGTTCGTGCGGGGGCTGCAGGAGGGGATCATCAAGCTGTAGGTTGACCAGCGGGGAACCGGGGCCTACTCTTGCAGACTCCTCACGCCCATCTCGCCGGCCTGCAGCGCGGCGATGGCGCGTGTGGCCGCCTGTGCGGCCGAGAGTGTGGTCAGCACCGGCACCCCGTGCTGCACCGCCGCGTTGCGGAGCGCGTGCTCGTCGCTGTAGGTGCGCCCACCCAGCGGCGTGTTGATCACCAGGTCGATCTCGCCGTTGATGATCAGGTCCACCCCGTTCGGCCGGCCCTCGCTCACCTTGAGGATCGTCTCCGCCGCCAGGCCTTGCACGCGCAGGTACTGCGCCGTGCCGCGCGTGCCCACCAACGCAAAGCCCTGCGCCGCCAGCGCGCGCGCGATGGGCAGCAGCGTCGGCTTGTCGCGGTCGTGCACGCTCACAAAGACGGTGCCGCGCGTGGGCAGCGAATTGCCCGCCGCCGCCTGCGCCTTGGCGTAGGCCATTCCAAAGTCAGCGTCCATCCCCAGCACCTCTCCCGTGGAGCGCATCTCGGGCAGCAGGATGGCCGGCTCCTGGGGGAACTTGTTGAAGGGCAGCACCACTTCTTTGACATAGTGCCCGGGCCGGCGCGGCTCGTCGGGGATGCCCAATTCGGCCAGCGTGTGGCCGTCGATGATCTGGCAGGCCACGCGCACCCAGGGCACGCCGGTGGCCTTGCTGACGTAGGGCACAGTGCGCGAGGCGCGCGGGTTGGCCTCGATCACGTACACCACGCCGTCCTTGATGGCGTACTGGATGTT
>DIVQ01000070.1:8111-8337 GCA_002423325.1 Anaerolineales bacterium UBA6128
AGGCGCTGTCGCCCGAGTGCACGCCCGTGCGCTCGATCTGCTCCATGATCGCCGCGATGCGCACGTCGTGGCCATCGCAGACGCAGTCCACGTCGATCTCAAAGCCGTCCTCGAGAAAGCGGTCGATCAGGATGGGGGTGTCCTCGGCCACCTGCACCGCCGAGTGCATATAGTGCTCCAGGTCGTCGGGCGTGTGCACGACGGCCATGGCGCGCCCGCCCAGCAC
>DIVQ01000161.1 GCA_002423325.1 Anaerolineales bacterium UBA6128
ACCCATGTCCAGCGGTTGTAGCCCTCGTCGACCTTGCCCAGACCACGCCAGGCGCTCAGCGCGATCAGTACCAACAGGCCGATCAGCACGGCCCCCTGCACCGAGACACCCTCTTCCCCACGGCTGGCGTCGAACGGCACCAGGCGGTTCAGGGCAGCCTGCAGATTGTCGGCTCCGCCAATCGGCAGCGTGAACTGCGCATAGGTGTTCGTCAACAGCCCCACCTGCAGCGTGCCCGCAATCAGCAGCGCCAACAGCAGGCCCAGGAACAGCCACGTGCGCCCCGGCATGCGCGCCTGCGCGCCAAAGCTGTCGTTGGTTTCCTCGTCGTGCGAGGCATCATCTTTGCGGAACAGAATCGCCATGATCAGGCCGATGCCGATGCCAAAGACGATCGAGAGCAGCAGGCGCGCGATGGCGATGTCCATGCCAATCGCGACGCCGGTATAGCTGAGCGCCAAAATGTTGATGGCGGGACCCACGAACAGGAACGTGATGGCTGGCCCCAGCCCTGCGCCCTTTTTGTAGATGCTTGAGAATAGTGGCAGGATCGTGCACGAACAGACTGCCAGCACAAAGCCCCCCACTGCCGCGGCGGGGTAAGAGATCCATTTTGGCGCATTACGCCCCAGAAAACGCGTAATGGATTCCTTGGGAACCAGCGCCGTCAGCGCGCCAGCGATAAAGAACGCCGGCACCAGGCACAGCAGCACATGCGCGGCCAGATAGGCCGCCAAGTTCCCCAGACCGCTTTGCAGCAGACCAACCACGTACGCCAACGGCTCCATTCAGAGGTGCCTCCGTCTCGCAGACATAATATCCGCTTGTACGAATGTATAGACGCAAAAAAAGAGCCTGTCGCCCGAGGGGTCGCAACCCTATACCTTACACTTGGGGCACGGGCATCCGGGCACGGGACTGTGCGGAACGCTGCGCAGCGGGCGCTCGCACGCGGCGCACCCCACTTCGCACAACAGCGCCAGCGCCTCCCACAAGCGCGGGTCCGCCAGGCGATAGTACACCAGCACGCCATCGCGACGATCTTGCACCAAGCCCGCTTCTCGCAGCACGGTCAGGTGTTGCGAGATATTCGCCTGACGCTGGCCGGTGACGGCCGTGAGGTGACACACGCAAGCCTCCTCCTGCGCCAGCACCTGCAGGATGCAGAGACGCGTAGGATGCGCCAGCGCCTTGAGCAATGCGGCTTCTGTCGTAAGGCACAGCATCAGAACCACGCTCCAAATATTCGCTATATCGAATATAATAAGCCATGTCTGCGCGCTTGTCAAGCGGACCAAGCGCGGTCACGCGGCAACCTGACACGCAGACGACCAGACAATTCTTGCTGAAACACGCGGCTTGACTTTTACCACAAGAGGTTATAGCATACGGATGTTCAGCAGGCGCTCTGATGCACATGCCGTAACACTGTTCGCGAGCCCGCAATTCGATGGCATCTTGGCAGCGAGGCCAAACCTCTGGAGCGGACCGCTCCGCGTGTTTCTGGCCTCGCCCCGACCAAGGGTAAAGCCGGCATGGCACGGGACGCGGTCCGTTTTGTTCCCAACACCGAACAGATCCGCCAGCCATCATCGGCACGGTGGGGAGGAGGGTTGCCTATCGAGATGAAACTGAACGGTACCCCAGGGCAGTGTGCATCGGCCTGACCCCAGCAGTGACGCTCGCCACGCACCGCTCCTGCAGCGCTGGCAAAGCACCTGCACAAGTCATTGACGTATGACACACGACACCGATTTCAAGAGCCGTCTGCGTAGAATCGTCGCAAGGAGAACCCAATGGACAATCTCGTCGAACTAATCGGCAAACAGATCTCACCCGACCTGATCAAACAGCTCGGCAACATGACTGGCGCCAGCTCCACCCAGACGGAAAACGCGCTGGGCGCCATCGTGCCCAGCCTCGTGGGCGGCATGGTCAACCAGGGATCCACCGCAGGCGGAGCACAACAGCTCCTCAACCTGCTGGGCAAGCAGACTGACGGCGACAACATTCTGGGCAATACCGTCGGCATGCTGGGCGGCGGTTCAAGCCAGAACCTGCTCTCGTCGGGCGCAGGGATCGTCAGCAGCCTGCTGGGCGGCGACGTCTCCAAGATCGTCAGCACGATCGCCTCGATCGTTGGCATCAAGGAGGGCTCCGTCAGCACCATGCTGCAAGCCATCGCGCCGATGGCGTTGGCCTTTGTCGGCAAGCTGGTCAAGGACGGCAACCTGAATGCCTCCGGCCTGGCGAATCTGCTGGCCGGGCAGAAGGACTTTGTCAAGTCGGCGATGCCCGAAGAGCTGGCCGGTGTTTTGGGCTTTGCGGCGCCCGCGGCGGCACAGGTCAAGGCACCCGAAGTGGCTGCGGCCCCCAAGGCGGGCTCGCTCAAGTGGCTCTGGGTGGCGCTGGCAGCGTTGGCCGTGCTGGCCATCGTCTGGTTCGCCTTCCTGCGTGAGCCGGGCGCCAGCCTGCTCGGCGGCACGGGCAAGCTGAAGGTCGGCGAGATCACCGACACCGGCGGTATTGACGACAAGACCTTTAACCAGACTGCCTACCGCGGCATCGAACGCGCGGTTGAGGAGCTGGGCATCGAGGGCGGCTACCTCGAGTCTGAGCAGCCAACCGACTATGCCAAGCACATCACCGAGTACATCAACCAGAAATACGATCTGATCGTCACCGTTGGCTACCTGCTGGGCGAAGACACGCAAAAGTTCGCACAGCAGTACCCCGATCAAAAGTTTGCGATCGTAGACTATGCCTACGATCCCGTCATTCCCAACGTGCTGGGGTTGGCTTTCTCCACCGACCAGGCCGCCTTCATGGCGGGGTACCTGGCCGCCGGAATGACAGAGACCGGCAAGGTCGGCACCTTTGGCGGCATGGAGATCCCGACAGTGACGATCTTTATGGTGGGCTATGCCAATGGCGTCGAGTACTATAACCAAGTGCACGGCACCAACGTCCAAGTGCTGGGTACCACGACCTATGCGGGCAACTTTGAGTCCACCGACGACGGCCGACGCCTTGGCGAGAGCCTGATGGACGAAGGCTGCGACATCGTGATGCCCGTCGCAGGCCCCGTGGGCGAAGGCACGGCCGCGGCAGTCATGGAGCGCGGCAAGATGATGATCGGCGTCGACACCGACTTTGCGGTCAGCGCCCCCAACTACAAGAGCATCGTCCTGACGAGCGTCCTCAAGAACATGGACGTGGCCGTGTTTGACGCCATCAAGGCCGTCAAGGAGGGCACCTTCAAGGGCGGCACCTACGTGGGTACCCTGGAGAACGATGGCGTAGGCCTCGCGCCGTTCCACGAGTTTGAGAACAAGGTCCCGCAGTCTCTCAAGGATGAGCTGGAGCAGCTCCGCAAGGACATCATCTCTGGCGCGGTCGACACCGGCTGGTAAACCGGGCTTTTGTAGGCAATCTGTGACGCACCGATAGTGTCGCCAGCCCTCGCTCAATATCCGCCGAGCGAGGGCTGGCGTTCTCTCCAGATCGCGCCATGCGCTCACGCTTGACACACCCGCGTTCAGCACACAAAATGGCTGCGCGGGTGAGTGCCTGCCCGGAGATCCGGGCCCACGCCACGCGCCCAAGCGGCGCACGTTCGAGCATATCCTTACCGCCCTGCCTGGAAGGTGGTTGACTGCTATGCCTCCCATCCTCGAGTTGCGCGGCATTACCAAGACGTTCCCCGGCGTCGTCGCCAACGATCACATCGACCTGACCCTGAATCAGGGCGAGGTCCTGGCTCTGTTGGGCGAGAACGGCGCGGGCAAAACCACGCTGATGAACATCCTGTACGGGCTGTATGACCCCGATAGCGGCAGCATCCGCGTGCGCGGGCAAGAGACAACCATTCGCGATCCCCAGGATGCCATCGCGCAGGGCATCGGCATGGTCCACCAGCACTTTATGCTCGTTCCGCCCCTCACCGTCACCGAGAACGTGATGCTGGGCGACGAGTCGCTGGTGAACGGCATTCTGCTCGACCGCAAGGGGGCCGCCGCGCGCATCAACGAGATCTCGCGTACCCATAATCTGTCGGTCGACCCTCAGGCGCTCGTCAGCACGTTGCCGGTCGGTGTACAACAGCGCGTCGAGATCATCAAGGTGCTGTACCGCAACGCCGACATCCTGATCCTGGACGAGCCGACGGCCGTGTTGACGCCCCAGGAAGTGCAGGATCTGTTCAAAATCATCCGCAGCCTGGTGGACAAGGGTGCCTCGCTTATCTTTATCTCGCACAAGCTGCGCGAGGTGATGTCGCTGGCCGACCGCATCACCGTACTGCGGCACGGCCAGGTGGTCGGCTCTACCACGCCGGCGAAGACGAGCGAGGCCGAGCTGGCCTCGATGATGGTGGGCCGCGAGGTGCAACTCACGGTGACCAAGACCGACGCG
This sequence comes from Anaerolineales bacterium UBA6128, assembly GCA_002423325.1. Classification (GTDB taxonomy): domain Bacteria; phylum Chloroflexota; class Anaerolineae; order UBA1429; family UBA1429; genus UBA6128. Next base: position 4,414 of record DIVQ01000161.1, read on the forward strand.
CGCCCCGGCGCCCCTGTGCTGCAGGTGCAGCAGTTGTCGGTCATGGATTCGCGTCGCCACCTGGCGGTGAATGACGTCTCGTTTGAGGTGCGCGCCGGAGAGATCGTCGGCATCGCTGGGGTCCAGGGCAACGGCCAGACCGAACTGGTCGAGTCGCTCGCGGGCCTGCGGGCGCCCATCAGCGGAACGATCCGCATCGCCGACCAGGACACCACCCGCGCGACGCCGCGACGTATCACTGAATGCGGCGTCGGACACGTGCCCGAAGACCGCCAGCGCGACGGTCTGGTGCTGGACTTTACCGTGGCCGATAACCTCGTGCTCAACACCTATTATCTCGATCCCTTTGCGCACGGCATGGTGCTCCAACTCGACACCATCCGCGAATCCGCCGAGGCCCTGGTTCGGCAGTATGACGTGCGCACCCCCGGTGTGGACACACCGGCCTCAAGCCTATCTGGTGGAAACCAGCAAAAGGTGA
>DIVQ01000100.1 GCA_002423325.1 Anaerolineales bacterium UBA6128
GAATGCGAAAGGCATTCTGGATGGCCCACTCGGCGGCGCGGAAGTGGGTCCACGTGCTGGGCTGCAGTGTGCCGAGGATTGCGGCTATCTCGCCTTGCAGCCCGCCCTGTCGCATGTAGCGTCGATAGAGCTCTGTAGGGAGGATCAGACTGCGCGGTACGGGCACACCCAAGCGCGCAGCTTCGCCTAAGCGCGCCGCCTTGCCCCCAACCTGCGTCACATCGCGGAGGCCGACCGCTTCGAGCGCCAGGTGTAGCGCCATGTATTCCCCCTGTGACCCGCCGAGCCTTGCCAAACGCAGACCACCCGTTACGTGCTATCCCATGGTCCTGCTGATGACCCTGAGTGTAGCACGCAGCGGGTGGGGCGTACAAGCGCGGCGGGTTCCTTCAGTTCACGTCAGGCGGCAGGTGCGTCCGCACAGCCAGTCTGCGCGAGCAGTTCACTGTGCAGGTCCGGCGCGAGCCGCGCGATGGCGGCCTCAAGTTCCTCGTCGCCGATGGCGGTCTGGCGGCAGCCCTCGAATTCCTGCTGTATCCAGGTGAGAATCGGCTCCAGGCGGGGATCACGCTTGCTGATGTCGTGATCTTTGGGCAGATGGAAGTGCGTGCGGATCCAGTGCACGAGGCCGGCGGCGCCCGAAGTTTGTCCAATGAGAACCTTGGCGGGGCGTCCCAGCAGCGCATCTGTGTCAAAGATGTTATAGATCTCTTCGTCCTTGAGCATACCGTCTGCGTGAATGCCGGCACGGGTGGCGTTGAAATCGTCGCCCACAAGCGGCATGTTGGGTGGCACGTCATAGCCGAGGTGGCGACGGTAATAGTCGGCGATGTCGGTGATGACGCGCGTGTTGGCGCCATTAGTCGTGCCTCGCAACGCCGCATATTCAAAGACCATGGCCTCCAGCGGCGTGTTGCCGGTGCGTTCGCCAATGCCCAGCAGGGTGCAGTTGACGGTTGAGATGCCGTAGAGCCAGGCGGTGCCGGCGTTGACGACAGCCTTGTGGAAATCGTTGTGACCGTGCCACTCCAGCAACTCGCTGGGGAAGCGGCCATAGTGCCACAGGCCGTAGGCGATGCCGGGTACGCTGCGTGGCAGTGCGACGCCGGGGTAACTGATGCCGTACCCCAGGGTGTCGCAGGCGCGGATCTTGATCGGAATGCCGCTGTCCTCCATGAGCTTGTTAAGCTCGTAGGTCAGGGGCAGGACAAAGCCGTAAAAGTCGGCCCGCGTGATGTCCTCCAGGTGCACGCGCGGACGCACACCGATGGAGAGCGCATCTTTGACCACGCCAAGGAACTGGTCCATCGCCTGCCGGCGGGTCATGTGAAGCTTTTTGAAGATGTGATAGTCAGAGCAGCTGGCCAGGATGCCCGTCTCCGCAATGCCCATCTCTTTGACGAGCAGGAAATCCTCGTAACGGGCCCGGATCCAGCTGGTGATCTCGGGGAACTCGTAGCCCAGCTCGCGGCATGCGTCGACGGCGCGGCGGTCGCGATCGCTGTACAGGAAGAACTCGCTCTGGCGGATCAGACCGTTGGGGCCGCCAAGCTCGTGCATGAACTTGAAAAGCTGCACGGTCTGCTCGACGGTGTAGGGGGCGCGCGCCTGCTGTCCATCACGGAACGTAGTGTCACTGATCCAGAGCTCGTCGGGCGGATGCATGGGCACGTGCCGATGGTTAAAGGGGATCTTGGGCACCTCGGTATAGTTGTAGAGCAGACGGTATAGATGGGGCTCTTCCACGTCCTGCAGTTCGTAGGCGTATTCTGTTTGCTCAAGCGTGTTGGTTCTCTTGCTGAACTCTAGCATTGGAGTGCTCCTTGTCTCTATCGCCCTGGACGAACGAATTGCGACGGCACATAGTGCCAGCCGCTCTGCGCACCCGATTCCGAGGTAACAAAAAAGCCAGCTATCCCGGATATAAAGCTGGCCTGCCTTTGCCGACTATGCCGCGTGCGCCTTATCCAGGAAACGGTGCGCAGATGCGCTGCCTCCTAGCCTTTGGCGAAGCATTGTTTTGTGTGCGGCCGTTCTGCATGATGCTCTTGCTCTAGTCCGTAGTCTCGCTCGGCTACCCTTGAGAGCCAAGCAGCAGCCTATGCACATAATAGCAGAGGAACACAGTCTTGTCAAAGCGTGCCTGGGCGAGGGTGGGGGCGAGCGTTTCGCCGAACAGTCGGCCACGGGTTGCATTATGGCGCCGCGGTGCTATACTCGAAGCTTGAAGACGGCTTAGCGTAGTGGGGAGCAATCGATTGAACAGTAGTAAAACACAAGCAGAACTGATCCTCTGGGCCGAGCGCAATGGTTTGGTGTTTTCTGATGAGAACCTGCTGCGGCAGGCGGTGACGCATCGTTCGCTTGTGAATGAGGCGGGCAGTGTGGGCCAGGCCGACAACCAGCGGCTGGAGTTTCTGGGCGATGCGATCGTCGACTTTATCGTGGCGGATTGGCTTTTCAGGCGCTACGCAGACGCGCAGGAAGGCGAGTTGACGGGCCTGCGGGCGGAGATCGTGCGCACCCAGGGACTGGCCGCGTATGCAAATGAGATCGGCCTGGGCCGCGTGCTCAGACTGGGACGCGGCGAAGCCGCCAACGGAGGTCGCGCGCGTGCGGCGAATCTGTGCGATGCGTTCGAGGCACTGGTAGGAGCGCTGTACCTGGACCGCGGGCTGGAGCCAACGCGCACGTGGGTACTGCGCTTTCTCGAGCGACACACGGCCGAGATAGACAGCCAGCGTGCCAACAAGGATGCCAAGAGCATGCTGCAGGAATACACGCAAGCGGTTCTGCGTGTAACGCCTTCGTACGTCATCGTCTCGGAGGCGGGGCTGGAACACGACAAGACCTTTTGCGCCCAGGTGCTGGTAGGCGATCAGGTCTGGGGCGAGGGCAAAGGGCATAGTAAGCAACTGGCCGAACAAGCGGCCGCCAGCGCCGCCATTGAGCGGCATCATCTGCAGGCATAGAACGACAATGCGACTGAAACGGCTGGAATTGTACGGATACAAGAGCTTTGCTTCTCGAACGATGTTCGAGTTTGCCGAGGGCGTTACAGCGATTGTAGGGCCGAACGGCAGTGGCAAGAGCAACGTGGCCGATGCCATCCGCTGGGTGATGGGTGAGCAGAGTTTTCGTTCGCTGCGCGCGCAGAGCAGCGAGGACATGATCTTTGCGGGCAGCGGGCGGCGGGCGCGTCTGGGCATGGCGGAAGCCATCGTCACGCTGGACAACGCGGACGGCTGGCTGCCGATCGACTATTCGGAGGTCACCATCGGGCGCCGCGCACACCGCTCGGGTGAGAACGAGTACCTGCTCAACGGTCAACGCGTTCGTTACCGCGATATCGTCGATATGCTGGAGAGCGGCGGGCTTGCGCGCACGAGCTACACGGTGCTTGGACAGGGCATGGTTGACGCGGCACTGGCCCTGCGGCCGGAGGCGCGTCGGGCGCTGTTTGAGGACGCTGCCGGCATCGCGCCTCTGCTGCGCAAGCGCGAGGAGGCGCTTGAGCGCATCAACGAGACTGAGCGCAACCTGCAGCGTGTCGCCGACATCCTGAGCGAGATTCAGCCGCGTGCCGCGCGATTGAGGCGTCAGGCCGAGCGGGCTGAAGAATACCTGGTGCTGAACCACGATCTGCAGGAGCTTCAGCGCATCTGGTATGGGCACCAGTGGCGGCTACGCTCGCGCGCGCTGGCAGAGGCCGGCGAGCACGTCAAGGAGGGGCAACAGCGGGTCTCGGCGCAGACCAGCTGGCTGCGCGAGGTAGAAACGCGGCTGGAAGCGCTGGTCAGCGAACAGGACCGACTGCGCGCCAGTGCCGAGTCGCTGGTGGCCCAGCAGAACGCGCTGCGGGCTGACAGCGAGTCGCGTCGACGCGACCTGGCCGTGGCAACTGAACGACTCAAGCTGTACAGCGAGCAGGCCGAAGCGCTGGTGGCTGAATTGAGCGGGTTTGCGGGGCGGCGCGAGATTGTGCAGGCAGAGATCGAGCGGGCGACCGCGGATCTCGAGGATCAGCAGGCGGCCGCCGAGACGAGCAAACGCGAGCTGAGCGGCGCGCGCAGCCAGTTGCTCGCTGCCGATCAGTCACGAGCCGCGCAAGAAAAGCAGATCGCGGCGCTGCAGAATCGCCTGTCACACCTGTTGGATGTGGTGTCTGAGCAGCGGGCACGTCTCGAGCAGGTGCGTGAACGCCGTACGGCGTTGCTGACCAGCCGTGAGGGCGCCGAACGTGCGGTGCGAGACATCGAAGGGCGCGTTCAAGCTGCCGAGGCTGAGGATGCAGGGCTGGTGGAGAGCCAGGCGCGCGCGCGCGCACACATCGAGGAGAACCGGGCGCTCCAGTCCACGCTGGGCGACGAGATCGCGGTCGCACGCGAGGAGACCACGGCTGCCGAGGACAGCGTCAGGCAGGGGCGCGCCGAGCGCGAGCGGCTGCAGTCACGCATGGAGCTGCTCGGGCGCCTGCGTCAAGAGTTGACGGGCTACTACCCGGGCGTGCGCGAGGTGCTCGCCAGCGGCAGTGGGCTGAAGGGCTTGCTGGGCACTGTGGCATCGCTGATGGACGTTCCTGCCGAGTATGAGCAGGCGATCGAGTCCGCGCTGGGTCCACGGCTGCAGCATATCGTCAGCGAAGGCTGGGAGGACGCGGAGCAGGCGATCGCGCATCTCAAGCGGACCAGGGCGGGCTGGGCGACCTTTCTGCCGCTTGACACGTTACGGGTGTGGCCGGCGCTGGAGTTGGCGCCTCGCGCTGGCGTGCGCGGTGTGGCCAGCCAGCTGGTGCGCTGTCGTCCCGAGGTGCAGTCTGTGGTCGACCTGTTGCTGGGATCGACTGTGGTGGTGCAGGACCTGACGACGGCGCGACAACTGCTCTCCCAGCGGGGCCTGAGTCTGATTGTCACACTGGACGGCGAGACGATCCAGACAAGCGGTGCACTGAGCGGCGGTGCACGACACCAGGGGACCAATCTGCTGGCGCAGGAGCGCGAGTGGCGCGACCTTCCGACGCGGCTGGCCGAGGCGGATTCCGCTCTGTCTGCTGCCCAACAGCAACTGGAGGTCAAGCGGACCGAGCTGCACCAACTGCAGCGTGATCTGGCCGACGCAGAGCGTCGCCAACAGAGCCTGCGTGCTGAGCGCGAGAGGGCAGATGCCGCCGTCAGCCAGCACGCTCTGGCGCTCAAGGAAATGACGCGCGAGATGCAGTGGCGCGCCCAGTTGGCTCAACAGGCCGGCAAGGAACTGGAGGAGCTGGCCCAACGCGAGGCCAATACCCAGACCAAGCTCAGCCAGGCGCAAGAGGAACAGCTCGCGCTGACAACACGGATGCGTGCAATGCGACAAGAGCTGGACGCAAACCACGATGAAGGCCTGCGTCAGCGCGTGGCGGAGCTCGAGACGCGAGCAGCCGTTGACGAGCGCACGGCGCAGAGCCAGAAGGCGCTGGTGAACAGCCATCATAACAGCCTGAGTCAGCTGGATCAGCAGGCAGCGACGAAGGAAGCACAGCGCGACCAGCTGCTACGCACAATCGCTGATCTGCAGAGCACGGTGGCGGAAAGCGACGCTCAGCAGCGCAGCATCGATGAACAGCAGGCGGCGCTGGAGGCTCGCTTGGAGCCTCTGCGCGCATCTCTGGTGTCGCTCGGCGAGCAGCACGCTGAAGCTACGCGTCAGCGCGCTGTGGCGCAGGACAGGCTTAACGAGGCCCAACTGAACCATAACCGCGCGCTACTGGAGCGAGAGCATGCGGATGAGGAGCGTCTTTCGCTCGCACGGAACATCGAAGAGGACCTGGGTCCTGTTGACCTGCCCGATATGGTGGCCCAGCAGCTGCACCTCTCGCTCGGGGACGACGTGGTCGCGCTCCCGGTGGTGGAGACCCTGCCCGCAGGGCTCGCGAACGAGATTCGCGAACTCAAGGCGCGACTGAGGCGTCTCGGCGGGATCAACCTGGAGGCGCCGCGCGAGTACGAGCAACTGCTCGACCGCGAGACTTTTCTACAGGGGCAGGAAGCCGACCTGCGCGGCGCGATCGCGTCGCTTCACGAGGTCATCGCTGAACTCGATGCGCGCATCGATCGCGAGTTCTCGTCGACCTTTCGCGCGGTAACGGCGGCCTTTTCCGAGTACTTTCGGATCCTGTTCGCGGGCGGACGGGCGCGACTGGTCCTCACGGATCCGGAGGCTATCAGCACGACCGGTGTCGATATCGTGGTGCACCTGCCGGGCAAGCGCACCGAAAGCCTGGCGCTGCTTTCGGGCGGTGAGCGCGCACTGACGGCTGTCGCCCTGCTCTTTGCCTTGCTGAAGGCTAATCCAGTGCCGTTCTGCTTTCTAGATGAGGTGGACGCGGCTCTGGACGAGGTCAACGTGCGGCGCTTCCGTCAGGTGCTCGAGGAGCACGCCCGCAGCACGCAGTTTGTGGTAATCACACACAACCGCCACACGATGGAGGCGGCGAACACGATCTACGGCATCTCGATGAGTGAGCAGGGCGTGTCGCAGTCGATCTCGATGGACCTTCAGCGTGATGCCGCGCAGCTGGAGAGCTCGCAGGCCATCCGTTGAGCCTTGGGCGCGACCGCTTTCAGCCAGAGATGGCGCCGGGGTGCGTGCTTACGCCGGGGCCGCCGCAGTTGAGCTGGGGTCGGGATCGGGCAATGGGGGCAGCTCGTCGGGCGACCTGATTCCAAAGTACTGCATGAACTCAAAGGTGGTGCCGTAGAGCACGGGACGTCCGGCCTGCTCGAGACGGCCGACCGGTTCGACCAACGACTTGGCCATGAGGGTGCGCAGCACCGCGTCCGAGTTGACGCCGCGCACGGCTTCGATCTGGGCGCGTGTGATAGGCTTGCGATACGCGATGATGGCAAGCGTCTCGAGCGCCGCGGGCGAAAGCCTGGATGTCGTGTCGAGGCCCAGCAACTCCTGCACGTAAGCGGAAGCCTCCGGGGCGCTGACGAGCTGCACGCTGCCCCGTTCGCGTACCAGGCGTACGCCACGATCTGCCAGAGTGCGATCGAGAGCGCTGAGGGAGGTTGCGACTGTGTCGAGTTCGACGCTCAGCACCGATGCCAGTTGCTGGACGGTAACTGGCCCATCTGCTACGAACAATAGCGCCTCAAGGAGGCGTTCGATCTGTTCTGGCTCCAATGCTTGTCTCCGAAAGGCCCCGCACCGCATTTTGCGGAGCGGCTCTGCGCGTCTGGTTCTGATCTTGGTGATGTTTTCACTGCTTGGCTGCGGCCCGCGCGGCACCAAGAATCCCATGGCCTGCCCGCCTGACCGGCAGCTGACCGCTTCTCAAGCCGCGGCAACAGCGTTTCAAGCGTCTATCGAGGGCCTGAGCGGCCTTCAGGGCCCATTTGTGTTATCGGTCAGCGAACACGATCTGACGAGCTATCTGCAGCACAATCTGCAGGGCGCACCTGTGGATGCTGTCACGCTCTGGATCGAGCCGCAAGGCGTTTGCGTGCAGGCTTCCGCCCGCGACGGCGATCTGGTGCTCTGCGCTCTGCTCGAGCTGTGCGTCGTCGATGAGACGCCACAACTTACCGTGCCGAGCGCGACCCTCAACGGGCGCCGCCTGCCACGCTGGTTGTCAGCGTCGCTGGCGAAGGCGGCCAACGATGTTGTGGTCGATATGCAGCGTGCCTGGCGTGTCGAGCGTATCGAGCTGGCTCAGGGCCGCGCACGCGTATACGGTGTGATCGACTGATCGGCAAGTCAAGCGGGGCGGTCCTTGCAGACCGCCCCGGCTGTCAACGCGCTAGGCCTTGTTGTTGCCTTCGTCAGTCGATGTGAACGTATAGTCGGTGCTCTGGTCCTCGGCCGCTTGCGCGATCTCCTGTTCCTCTTTTGCGAGGGCTTCTCCCAGGCCGAGATTGGCGCCGTAGGAGGGCGTCTCGGGCCTGGTCTGGCCGATCGTCGGCGGCGTGGGTGCGACGGGCTCCGGCGGCAGTGGCTTGGTCGACGGCATGGTACCGCGCGGATAGGGCTCGTGTTTGATGTTGATGACCGGGCGCCGGTGGATCTGAATACCCAGTTGGCCCTCTACGATGTCGTGAGTGAGCGCGATGATCTGGTCGGTCAGCACAGGGATGTTGACAGACGGGCTTGTATCCAGGTCCACTGCCACGTCCACGTTCTTGCCACGGCTGGTGATGCGGGTCTTGACCTTGCGTACCCCTGCCAGTTCATCGACTCGGTTTTCGATGCTCTGGGCAACCGAGCTGATGTCCATCCTGGCTGTGCCGCCCTCCTGCGTCTTGATGCGTACGAGCTTGCGGCGTGGCTTGCGGAGCTCGAGCACCAACAGCACCAGCAGGAGCAGCAGAACAGCGCCGCCAATCAGCAGGAACCACTGGTAGAACCAGTTGTCGCGGATGCCCTCGGTGACATAGTTGACGCTGCGCGTGGCGGCGTCACTGACGATGTCAGGGCGGATGAGCATCAGCGCGACCAGTACAATGAGGACCAGAAGCAGCACTACCATCACGATGCGGTTAAAGATGTTCACAGACTACCTCCTTCTGAACGAGCGATGAGGACCAGGTAGTATCGTACACACAACATTATACAGGCTGTTTGCACACAAGTCCAGTGAAATAACAGCAGCAATGAAAGAGAAGGCGGATGTGGGTCAGCGTGGTGCCAACAGTCCCGCGAACGGGTGATAGGTGAATTCGACCTCGTGCGTCCCCGGGGCAAGCGCGACAGACCGGAAGAGGCCATTCGCCACGAGGATGGGCGCGTTCGTGCCATCGACCGTGGCACGCCAGCCAGGGTAGGCAAGATCACCAAGAACCAGGTAGACGTTTTCGTCTACGGTGCATCGCAACGTCACGCGCATCGCTTCGTAGGCGCTTATCTCTGCCGGCTGCACATCCGCGACGCGAAGCGTCTCGGGGAGAGCGATGCCGTCGGGGCTCGCCAGGACCTGGCGTGCGGGCAGCACAAAGGCGCGCGGTAAGGCATCCTCGTTGCGGTAGACGAGGACATCCTCGCTGCGGTAGATGATGCTGTGGTCTGCAAGCCCCAACAGGCGTGCAAGACTTTGAACCGTGCCGTCTGCTGAGGTCAGGCCGACGCGCTGGATGCGCACAAAGGCCTGCGGCAAGGCAGGCTCGATGCGAATCTGGCTGTACTCTGTCTGCGCGTCCAAGCCATGGGTGCAGAGATAGGTGTGACCGACGTGGTCCTCGGGTGGGTAGCCGGAGCGGGCAGGCCAGGTGGAAGCGAGAGGCGCGCTGCGGTGTGCTACCACCTTTTGCACGTCGCTACGTTCGTAGGCCCACTCGGCAGTCTCGAGGCCCGCGCGCAGCGGAATACTGACCTCTCCGCCGTCAGCGGCGCGCAGGAACACCGCGGCCGCCGGGGACCCGTCGGCAAGATCAGCGGCGTGGCTCAGGTAGGACTCGATGCTGATAGATGCCAGCCGCATCGGCGGGATGTCGATCCAGCGACCGTAGGGCACGTCGGCGTATGGGTTGGCGACGTCATAGAGCTCGCTGGCCTCGTCGACCGGTAGCAACTGCGGGATGAGATAGTATCTGACATTCAACAGGTTCAGGCGCCGGGCATCCAGCGCGTCAAGGTACTCGCCATAGGCCGTGGGCACAAGCGGCATGTAGAGGTTGGCGCTGGCCACGCCATAGCGGGAGGCGATGTTGGGGTAGAGCGACTCGCGCAGGGGCGCCAGCGCCGGCACGATCTCTTCCTTGGTGTAGATTCGGTGCAGGCTCGGGTCGTCCCGAAGGACTGCCACCGAAAGCGGCTCGCGCTGAACCTCGGCGAGCGGCAGCGTGGCGTTGTAGGTGCGGTCAAGCACGGCACCGTAGGCGTACAGGTCGACCAGCAGGACGGCGATGGCCATGGCAGCCCAGGCACCTGGCCGCGTGAAGCGCGCGAGTGCCACGACGGTCAGAGCGGTCGTGGCGAGCACGAGCGGGAGCCACGACCAGGCGGCCACGAGCGAGTTGGTATCACGGCCCGTGACGACGATGACGACGCTGATCGAGGCCAACTGCAGGCCATAGCATACCCAGTCCAGCCAGCGAGGTCGTGGGTTGGCTGGGCGTCGGGCGCCCCACAGAGCGTCCCAGCCGACGCCTGCCAACAGGGCGATTGCGAGGCTGGTCCAACTGAGGTAACGGGCCGGCACGCGGAACAGGTTTAGGATGGGCACGTGCTGCAGGTAGGGGTAGAGGGGGTTCCAGCGGCCAAAGGCCATCGCCAGGCCCACCGCGGCCAGGGCGAGCAGAAACCAACGCGCGGGGCGGCGTGACCTCCAGAGCGCGACGCTGCCGAGCGCCAGCGGCAGAAGCCCCATGTAGCCCATCAGTTCGACTGAGCCCTCAGGGTATGGATTGCCGAGCGCAAAGGGCGCCACAAAAGTGCTCACTAGAAGGGGATGGAACGAATAGGACGTAAAGAACTCGCCCTCAAGACCGCCTGCACGCTGCGAGAGCGCCCCCAGTTGATACGCCGGCAGCAGTTGTGGGGCCGCCAACAGAGCGCCCCCGATCAGCGTGCCTACCCACAGAGCGAAGGCCCCGAGCCGAGTCGATGAGGTCGAACGTATGAGCAGCGCGAACGCCAGGGCGCCAGTGGCCATGAGATTAAGGAGCGCCATCTGCGGGTGGCCCGCCAGGAACTGCAGCCCCACCACGCCTGCGAGCCCCAACGCACACCGGAGCCGGTGTTCGCTGCTGCTAATGGCGCTGTGGGTGAGCCACAGCATCCAGGGGAGCCAGGCGATGGTCGACAGAATGCTGATATGCGAGAGGTGCGCAATGCCAAAGCCGCCGAGCGCCCACGCCAGCGCTGCAAACAGCGCCGCCGGCCTGGAGAGTGCCAGACCGCGCGCCAACAGGTACAGGCCGAGTCCGCTGATCAGATAGTGGAGCACAATCGATGCGCTAAAGGCCGTTTCAACGGGCAAGAGCGCGTAGAGTGGCCAGTTGAGGGGGTAGAGCGCGGCAACTTCGCCCTCCGCGAGTAAGGGGTAGCCTGCGCCAAAGGTATTGGACCACCAGGGAAGGTCGCCCGTTCGCAGCGACTGCTGGAGCACCGCGCGTTGGGGCAGGTAGAGTCGCGCCGCATCTCCCGGGTAGTAGGCCCCGCCAAAGAGCACCTCGCCGAAAAACACGCACAGCACTATTGCGAGGCACACTATGACGACCAAAGCCCAAAGTTGCGACCGCATCGGCCCCCTCGCTTGTGCCGGGATAGAAACGGGGAGCCTGATCCAGGCTCCCCGCGGTATGCTGTGAGGCTTGCTCAGCGCACCGGTCGGATGCCCATGTAGACGGTGCCTGCGGTCAACATTCGCAGGATCGTCGCGGGCGGTCTGCGGTCCAACAGCTCGTACAGCTCGTTCACCGAAAGCGGCTGGTTCCCATTGGCCAGAAACGTGCGAAAGATGGCGCCCACAACTGGAGTGGTGGGGGTGATATAGTCTGGTTTGAGGCTGCAACAGGTGCGCAGCACGTGCATCAGGCCATCTTCGCGACTGACCTCGCCGGTCTGCGGGTCGATAGCGTCAATCTCGCCGATATCTGGATAGTCCTTGTATGCTTCGCGGCACTCATCGCAGAGCGCTTCGCGCACATAGACGCGCATATCGCGGTTGTTTTCCTGCCACCAAGTCACATCGATGTGAAACTTGGTATCGACTGTGGGGCGCTGCCACTTGGCCGCCATAGAATCCTCCCTAGCCGAGGTACTGGACGATCTGATCCTTGACCAGATCGGTTCGGGTCGAAAGCTCTCGCTCGCGCATGCTGTCGGGCGTGCGGTAGGTCTGGCCTTCGAGGTCGGGCGAGTAGGCCCAGAATCCGTCGCCAACCGGGTCGTAGCAGGCCCGGCGCGTCAGCTCTGCCAGCACGGGCACCAGGCCGCTGCGCCGATAGCAGTTGACGGCGGCATAGATGCTCTTGGCGTGCACCACGCCGCGCCCGGTCAGCTTGGCCAGCTCCTGGAAGGTGGTCTGGACGAGCCTGGCGAGCGACGTGCCGGCCTCCTCTGTCTGCGCCATGAGTTGGGCAACGGCTGGTGCGTCAGAGACCATCGTCAGCATGTTGCTGTCGGCGCGGACGGCCATGGTCAGTCTGCTCAGTTGCAGGACCAGCTGGCCGTCGTCAACGGAGGCCACACGGATCCAGTCACTCTTTTTGCTGCGGGATGGAGCTGCGCTGATCTCGAACAACGCCGGATCGTCGGTGCAGCGGAGTGTTATCAGGCCACCCACGCACATATCGACCGCCGTGTACCAGTCTTCGAGTCCACACAGATAGCGTTCAGCGGGCACGACCCACGCCTGCATGCGCGTGCCGCTACCGGTTTCCACCAGGTTGATCGGATAGTGCGTGGCGTTGGTCTGCGGCAGCTTGGACAGGAACTGCGGCGATGCCGGCAAGGTGCCGGCGTGCAGGTGCGGGAAAGGGATCTGAAACTGGAAAGTAGTGGTGTCACTACTGCTGGCACCTTCAAGGGCATCCAGTTCGTCGCCGACCTGCTCGATCATCTCCAGCGTGGTGATGCCGACATGCTCGCCGCCGGCGGCGCGAAAGGCCGGGATGAGCACCGCGGGGCGCTCGTGCACGGCTGCGGGCTCGAGCGCGCGCATGTACCAGATGGGGTCCTCGGCGGTGCCTAGGTTGTCGAAGCGCTCGTCCTCAGCGAGTGCGTGGCTGAGGGCAAAGACGCGTGCATCGGTGGTGCCTGCACCGCCGATCTCGAGTACATCGAGCATGGCGTGAGCAGGAAGCGGTTTGGCTGCCTCGTAGATCACGGCCTCGGCGAGGTTGAGATGCCCGACATGCACCTCTGGGAGCAAGCCGCGCAGGAACCAAAGGCCACTGAACTTGACAAACTCTGCGTTGGCAGCCAAAGCCGGCTCCAGCCGGCTGGCCACATACGGCTCAAAGATCTGCAAGAGCTCGTCGTCACTCACTTCGGCGTCTGCGCCGCCCAATAGCTCTTCTGCGGGGCGATTCAGCGGATGCTCGGCGGCATAGTCGGCTGCGAACTGGCGCTCGGTGCCGTCCTCAAAGGCCACGCGAATCACGCTAAAGGTGCCAGCCTTTGGATTGCTGCCCGATCGCACAGCTTGGACCTCTGCGGTGCTGAAATCCATGGCTGTGAACAGCACCTTTTGGCCGACCTCATAGCTGTGGCGGGGCTGATAGATGGCGCCGCGCTCGGCCTGAAAGCGGACGGCTTCCGTCTCGCGCTCCAGGCGCCGCGTGATTATGGCGGCCGCCAACTCGCTCAGTTGTTGAGGTTTGCTCGCTTCCAGGATCAGGCTGGTAACCAGGTCGATGTCCGAGTCCGATACGCTGTATTCGTCGCGCCAATAGGCCTCGGAACGGCTTTTGAGTCTACGTACGGCCGGCATGCAAACCTCCATCACGCGTCCACGCATTGTTGGTCAGAGCAAAATGGGCGAAACAGGGTTCGAACCTGTNNCAGGACTCGAACCTGTGACCTCTTCCTTGTAAGGGAAGCGCTCTGCCAGTTGAGCTATTCGCCCGCGCGAGGATTCATCCAACGAGCGAGTGTACCACAGAGCCCGGCGAGCGTCAAACAGATAGGCTGTATACTCTTTGATATGTTTTATTCCAGTTGGTTGTTATATTTGCTGCTTGAGATGCGCTACATCTGCTCCGGGGCAGACATCCCCATGATCTCCAGCACACGGGCGAGCACTAGGCGACAGGCCGAAATGAGTTTGAGGCGTGCCTGGCTTGTCTCCAGGTCGGCGGGCTCGGCACTTACGACGCGGCAATCGCGGTAGAACGAGTGCAGGGCAGACGCCAGTTCGTAGGCATAGTAGGTGAGATGGTGTGGGGCGAGATTGTCTGCCGCCAACTGGATGACCTCGGGCAGGCGGATCATCTGTCGGATGAGCGCGAGCTCGGGTTCAGCATTGAGCAGTTGAACGTCGCCGTCTGCCCAGTTCACGTCGGTGGCGCGCCGCAGGATGCTGCAGATGCGCGCGTGGGCGTACTGGATGTAAAAGACCGGGTTATCGTCGGTCTGCTTTTTGGCCAAGTCCAGGTCAAAGTCCATCTGGCTGTCGGCCGAGCGCGACAGCAGGAAATACCGTACGGCGTCGGGTCCCACTTCGTCGATCACTTCGCGCAGTGTGATGGTGTCACCGGTGCGCTTGGACAGGCGCACGATCTCGCCGGCACGCTTGAGCGTCACCAGTTGATAGAGCACAAAGACGAGGCGCTCGGGGTCCAGCCCGAGGGCTCGCATCATCGCCTTCATGCGGGGCACATGGCCCTGGTGATCGGCGCCCCAGACGTCAATGACGCGGTCAAAGCCGCGCTCGACGAATTTGTTATAGTGGTAGGCGATGTCGGAGGCAAAGTAGCCTGGCCCGCCAACAGTGCGGACGATGACCTCGTCCTTGGTGTCTCCCAGCGCGGTTGCGCGGAACCAAGTGGCGCCGTCCTGGTCATACACGTGGCCGCCGGCGTGCAGCAGTTGCATCACCTTGTCATACTGGCCGTTGTCGTACAGCGATTGCTCAGAGAACCAGCAGTCATACTGGACGGCCATGGCCGCCAGGTCTGCTCGCGCCCCATCGAGCACGAGCTGCAGGCCGAGGGCGCCGACGGCGCCTATCGCGGCGGCGTTGGGCATCTCCAGGAACGCTGTGCCGTGCTCGCGAGCGAGGTCGGCGCCCCATTCGGCCATGTAGGCACCGTGGTAGCCATCCTCGGGGACCGCGACGTCTTGGCCCAGGGCTTGGGCGTAGCGCGCGTATAGCGTCTCGTTGAACAGCCGAATGCGACTGCCCGCATCATTGACATAATATTCGCGCTGCACCGCATAGCCGGCGGCGTCCAGCACCGACGCGATCGTGTCGCCGAGCACGGCGTTGCGCGCCGAACCGACGTGCAGGGGACCGGTGGGGTTCGCGCTGACGAACTCTACCTGTACGCTGGCACCCGCGCCGGTCTGCAGCCGGCCGATGGCGGCGTCGGGTTGCAGCAGGGCGTCGACCTGTGCTGCCAGCCAGCGGTCGGCCAGCCAAAAGTTGAGAAAGCCGGGCGCGGCCACGTCAACGCGCTCGACAAAGTCCAGCGGCGGCATGTGCCGGGCGATCTGCTGCGCGATGGCCATTGGCGCCTGGCGGGCGACCTTGGCCAACTGCAGGCAGACTGGCGTGGCGTAATCGCCCGCGGAGGCCTGTTTTGGGCGCTCCACTGGAATGGGGGAAGGCAGCTCGAAGGCGGGCAGATGGCCGGCGGCCTGGGCTGCGCGAATGGCTTGGGCGACGGCGGCCTGAAGTTGGGCGTCGAGCATGGGGGCTAGTTCATCTCCATCCAGTTTGTGCCGATGGCGGCGTCCACCTTGAGTGGCACCGACAGCGGATAGGCGTTCTGCATCGTTTCGATGACCAGGGGGCGCACCTCATCCAGTTCCGCCTCCGGCACCTCGAGCACGAGTTCGTCATGCACCTGCAGCACCATGGCGGCGCCGAGTCTGCGCGCTGCCAGCTGGCGATCGAGCGTGATCATCGCGAGCTTCAAGATGTCTGCGGCGCTGCCCTGGATGGGCATATTGACTGCCGCGCGCTCGGCTGCGCGCATCACGGCCTGGGCGCTGCGGGTCTGAAGCTCGGGGAAGTAGCGCCGGCGCCCGAGAATTGTCTCCACATAGCCCTGCTCATGGGCGCGCTTCACGGTGTCGTCCAGGTAGGCTTTGACCTGGCTGAAACGCGCAAAGTAGGCGTCGATGAACTCGCGCGCCTGCGGGACCGTCAGATCGGTGCGGGCCGACAGACCATAGTCGCCCATGCCGTACATGAGGCCAAAGTTGATGGCTTTGGCCAGGCTACGCTGCGCCGAGGTGACTTCGCCCAGGGGGATACCCAGGATCGCGGCTGCTGTTGAGGCGTGTACGTCTTCGTTGCGGTGAAACGCGCCGAGCAGCTCGGGGTCCTGCGACACGTGCGCCAGGATGCGCAACTCAACCTGGGAATAGTCACAGCTCAGCAGAACGTGCCCCTTGGGCGCCACGAACGCTGCTCGCACCTGCTTGCCCATCTCGGTGCGTATGGGGATGTTCTGCAGGTTGGGATCGGCCGATGACAGGCGTCCGGTGCTTGCGCCGGTCTGCTTGAAGGAGGTGTGCACGCGGCCCGTGTGCGGATTGATCATCTCGGGCAGTGCATCCAGATAGGTGCTCTTGAGCTTTTCGAGCTGGCGATATTCAAGGATCAGCTCGACGATGGGGTGTTTGTCCCTGAGCGCGTCCATGACCGCGGCATCGGTGGAGTATCCGGTGCGGGTGCGGCGCTGTACGGGCAATCCGAGTTCATCGAACAGGACCGCGCCGAGCTGCTGGGTCGAATTAAGGTTGAAGGGGTGGCCGGCCAGCTGGTGCACCTCATCGCGTAGCGCGTCGAGCCGCTGACTGAATTCCTGGGACATTGTGCGCAAATAGTCGGCGTCGACGACCATGCCGTGCATCTGCATGCGGATCAGCACGGGCACGAGTGGCATTTCCACGTCGTTAAGCAAGTGGAGCTGGTTACGCTCGCGAAGATCATGCGTCAGCGACTCGACCAGTCGCAAGGTGAGGTCTGCATCGGCGCAGGCGTAGGGAGACACGCGCGCGATGCTGACGGCGTCCATGGTGATCTGGCTGCGACCGGTGCCGATCAGGCTGGTTATCTCGGGCGTCTCCACGCCGAGGCGCTGCCAGGCCAGAGACTTGAGGCCGAGGCCGGTGCCGGACGGATCGAGCAGCCAGGCCGCAATCATGGTATCACAGACAAGCCCTTGGACAGGCATACCGTGTTGGGCCAGCACGATGACGTCGAACTGGGCGTTGTGACAGATCTTGGCGATGGCCGGATCGGCCAGCACGGGGGCGAGCCGGGGGCGAACGTCGTCCAGCGACAGTTGGTCTCCCGGGCGTAAGCGCTCGTCATGGCCCACTGGGATGTAATGGGCGCAGTGTGGCGCCGTGGAGAGCGAGATGCCGACCAGATGGGTGCGCATGGCGTCGGTGCTGGTGGTCTCGGTATCGAGCGCAACGCGCTTGGCTGCGCGCACGCTGCTGATCAGCGCGTCCAGCGCCTCGATTGTGTCCACCGTGTGGTAACTGCAGTCAGAGGGCGGCGGGGCTTGCTGGGGCTCCGCGACGGTTGCTTCGCCAAACAGCCCGAGCTGGTGTGTTGGCGCTTCAGCCGCCAAACCGGGGAGTCGATGCACCAGGCTGCGAAAGCCGAGCTCGCGCAGCAGATCCATCACCTTGTCACGATCATAGTGGCCCCACTGCGCGGCCTTGAGATCCAAGTCCACGGGCAGGTCAGTCACAATGCGCGCCAGACGTTGGCTGAAAAAAGCCGATTCGCGCCCCTCGATCAATGCCTGTCGGAAGCGCTCAGGTGTCACCTCATCGATATGGTCGTAGATCGCCTGGAGCGAGCCATACTGCTGCAGCAGCGCGGTGGCGGTCTTGGGTCCAACGCCGCGCACACCGGGAATGTTATCGGAACTGTCGCCTGCCAGGGACTTGTAATCCACCAACTGGGCGGGCTCCAGACCGTAGCGCTCGCGAACGGCAGCGGGGTCATAAAGCGCCACTTCGCCGAGCGTACGTTTGGGGGTAAGGACACTGACGCGAGACGTGGCCAGCTGGAAGGTGTCGCTGTCGCCGGTGACGATGATGGTCTCGAGGCCCTGCTGCTCGGCCAGTGCGGCCAGCGAGCCGAGTACGTCGTCGGCCTCGTAGCCCTCCCGGGTGCAGATGGGGATCGCCAACGCCTGCACGAGTTGCGTCACGCGGGCAAACTGCACGCGCAGGTCGTCGGGCGTTTCGGCGCGGTTGGCCTTGTACTCTGCGTACTCCTGGTGACGGAAGGTCTTGCCGACATCAAACGTGGCCACGACGAACTCGGGTGTATAGTCCTCGATGGCCTTGAGGAGCATGTTCGCAAAGCCGAGCACGGCGTTGGTCGGTTCGCCGCTGGGGCCGTTCATGGGTGGCAGGGCGTGGTACGCACGATAGGCCATGGCATGCCCATCGATCAACAACAGACGTCTCTTGTGCACTTTGCCCTCCCACCAGCTATACAGGGCATTATAGCACAAGGCGGGTCTCGCACAATATCACGGGCACTCGGGCGGCGGCCCAGCGCAGGCGGCGCGTCCTAGTAGCGTGGGCCTCCCATCGTCTGCAGAATCTCGAGCGTCTCGCGGCAATCCGCTTCATCAAGGCGGAGTTTGCCAAAATCTGGGCGAGTATAGCGTGTGTTGAAAACGCCTTCGTGCATCAGAAACCACTTGCCGGCTTCACCCGGGGCCGTGTGCCAGCGCCAAAAGACGAGCGGCAGCATGTGGTTCCAGACAGCGCGAGCCTCGGCGTGTTGGCCGGCCTGCCACAGGTCAAAGACGTGGGCGTACGAGTGGGCGGCGCAGCAGCTGGGCATGACGCCCCGCGCTCCCCAGGCGAGTTCAGCGGGATAGTGCAGGCCGGGCCCAAAGGCGGTCAGTCGCTGTCCCAGTTCGGCAATGTACTGCCGCAGCTTGGGGCCGTGGTTGGTCTCCTCCTTGACGTAGCGCACCGTCGGCACGCGCTCCAGTAGCGCGTTGAGGAACGGCACCTGCATATTAGAGGTGGCGTGCACCATGATGGGGATGTCCAGCCCCTCGGCGATGGACTGATAGTGGGCGAGCATTGCCTCGTCGGTCACATCCTGGGTATTGAGCGTGCCGGTCCAATGCTCTGGCGGCATGACAAAGACGCCATCAGCGCCGGAGCGCTGCGCATGCTGACAGAGTCGTGCGGACTCCGCGGTCGTGGTGGCTGAGCATCCGGCCAGCACAATGATCCGTCCGGCGTTCGCCTCGGTGATCGCCTCGAGCGCACGCCTGCGCTCGTCCTCGGTCAGGTGGCGCGCCTCCGAGTCGCCGCCATTGGGCGACATGCCCTGAGCGCCGTTGTCGATCAGGTAGTGCGTCAACCGGCGCAGGCTGTCGAGGTCAACCTCGTTGTCTGCGGTGTAGGGGGTGGGAATGATCGGGCAGTAACCGGATAGGGGCTTGGTCATCGGGCGCTCCTTGTGTGCGGTCGGTGAGCCACCGCGCGGGGATTCTAGCAGAGGGCTGGGGTGTGTCAACCCGCGCGCGCTGCGCGCTAACTGGACGCGCGGCTATCTGGGCTTGCGCATTTTGGCCCTGATGTGCTATGTTGGCCGCGTTGCGGGGTGTGCAGAGTCAGCGTCGCAAGGAGGTGACAGGGCGATGCAGATAGACGACTGGGAGTTCTTTGAACGCTCCGTGAGCGACGTCGAGTGGTGGGCAGACATCCGACGGGCGCGGCGTCTGGTCCGACCGTCTACCTATGTCTGCTATCGCGCAGCCGAGCCGATCATCCCCGATGGACGGCTGACGGTGCCTTCGTGGCAGAAGGCGCCCTGGACCGGCGCTTTCGGGCACATTGCCAACCCGAACCAGGTGCCCGAGTTGGCGACCAACGCCAAGATGCTGTACGACGACACCTACTTTTTCGTGGGGGTGCAGATGGAGGCGTCGGACATCTGGGCGACTGTCACCACCCACGATGAGCACGTCTACGGCTATGACGCCGACCTGGAAGTGTTCATCGACCCCGACTGTGACGGCGAGCGCTATATGGAGTTCGGGATGAACGCCGCCAACTGCTACTATGACTTTCTTATGGAAAAGCCCTACTGGCGCGGCGGGCCGCGGTCGCTCGGCTGGAATTGGGAGGGGCTTAGAAGCGGTGTCCAGATCGACGGGACGCTGAACGCGCCCTGGATCAAGAGTCGCGGCTGGTCTGTAGTCATCGCCTTCGACCACGCGAGCATGCGCGCGCAGGCGCCCGGGGCCAACTTTCCGCCGAAGGACGGCGACGTCTGGCGCGTAAACATCTCACGGCTGGTGCGCGATCGCGAGCGCACCTGGGGGCGCGACTGGACTTGGTCGTGCATGGGTATCTACAATATGCATGTCCCCGAGCTGTACGGCTATGTGCAGTTCTCCGAAAAGATAGTCGGCACGGGGGACGTGGCTTTCACGGCGCCGTTGAACTGGGACTGAGGGCGGCGAAGCGCGGCACGCAACGGGGCGGCTGACAGGCGATCGCGTGGGTCTATCGACAGGCGTACCATGCAGTGGCGGGAGGCCAAGATGAAGCTCAAGATAACCAAGGTCGAACCGATTCTGTTGAACCTGCCGTTCTCGTGCGAGCGACAGGCCAAGCACATGCACCGGGCGAGCACGCACGGCGAGCGGGTGTGCATCTGGCGCGTGGAGACGGATGCCGGCATCGTCGGCTACGGCGACAACCATGGTGGGGCCGAGTCGATCGCCGACCTGGTGGGCAAGAACCTGTTCGATTATCTCTACGACGACACGGTCGGAGACGGGCTGCAGGTGGCGCTGCTGGACGCCGCGGGCAAGGCGCTGGAGGTGCCGGTCTATCGGCTGCTGGGCGAAAAGGTG